>JACIYW010000210.1 GCA_014359745.1 Paracoccaceae bacterium
GTGCCTGTTCATCCGCACCTGCCAAAGGCCTGTACCGCAGCCCGACACGCAAGGGGTCCAGCCGCGCCGCATGGCCAGTGATCAGCCCTGCGATTCGAGGTGCTGGCGCCTGCGCCCGATCTGGCTGGACGACAGGTTCAGCATCTCGCCCAGATCCTGCGCGGTCGGGCGGGCATCGTGTTGCCGAAGGGCGAGGAGGTGGGAATCCCGAAGATTCACCTTGGTCGGGTTCGACCCTGCTACTATAATCGCTTTCGTCATGTCTTTGTGATTAACTCTCTTTGGGACCGGGTGGATGTGGCATGTCTGTTGCGGATTGGGCGGGCTGTGTTTCAGATTGGTCGCATGCACTTCTAGATCGTGGCACAACGCAAACCGAGACCGCAGATGAAATCCGTTCTGATCATCGGGCACAGCCACATTGGAGGCATCATGCGGGCGCATGCCGAACGCGGCGGCCGCGTCGAGGGTCTCGGCATCGAATTCGCCCCGATCAGTGCGGACTATTATCAGCCCAATCTTGATGGACAGCTCGCGCTCCACCCCGAGATTGTGCGCATCATTGGCGCCCCGCGCTTTGATCTGATCGTGTCCTGTGTGGCGGGCAATGCACATTACAGCCTTGGCCTCGTCAACAATCCACGCAAGTATGATTTCGTCCTGCCGCTGGCCCCCGACCTGCCCCTTGAGGACGGCGCGGAAATTCTTCCCTACGGGTTGATCCGCAAACACCTTCTGGAGATGGCGCAGGAAACCATTCCGGCGCTGCCTGCAATTCACGCGGCAGCCGGGGCGCCGCTGGTGCAGATCGAATCCCCACCTCCCGTACCGCCGGAGAACGTGATGCGGCATCCCAAACATTTCGCCCCGCTGATCAAGCAGTATGGACTGTCCCGACGCGAACGGATCTGGCGCTTCTGGAGATTGCAGGCCCTGATAATTCAGGACATCTGTTCGGAAAGGGCCATCCCTTACCTGCCCGCGCCCGCCGCGATGACCGACGACGACGGTTTCCTGGCGCGCCCCGCCTGGACGGATGATCCCACCCACGCCGGACCCGCCTACGGCCATGCCGTCCTCGATCAATTGAGCGCGTGGTGCGCAGCCAGAGAACCCGCCCGATGAAAACCCGGACCCCCTATGCCACGCTGCCCGATCAGGCCTATTGGCGCCGCGCAGTGGCCGCGCTGCCCGCCGATCAGGTTGATCCCGTTCCCGAACGACCGCGCGTCCGGCTGGGACCGCAGGACAGGGTCATGACCGCCGGTAGCTGTTTTGCCCAGCACATCGCTCGCTATCTCCGGCTGGGCGGGTTCAACGCGCTGATAACCGAAACCGCCCATCCGATGATTTCCCCGAAAAACGCGGCGCTTTATAATTACGGGACGTTCACGGCCCGTTACGGCAATATCTATGTCGCCCGGCAGCTTCTGCAGTTGTTCAAGCGCGTCTACGGGCTGTATTCACCGCGTGAAGATGTATGGCAAAGCGCGGATGGCGCGCTGATTGACCCGTTTCGCCCACAGATCCAGCCCGGCGGTTTCGCCACGCCGCGCGAATATGATCTCGACCGGGAGCAACATTTTTCGGCAGTTCGTGCGGGGTTTGAAACGGCGGATGTCCTGGTCTTCACCCTTGGTCTTACCGAAGCATGGGTGTCAAAAGAAGATGGCGCCGTATTTGCCCTGTGCCCCGGCGTGGCGGGGGGCAGCTTCGACCCCGCACGCCACATGTTCCACAACTTTACCGTCTCTGAAACGGTTGCCGACCTGACTGAATTCACCAGCTTGCTGCGAAAGGTGAACCCGAACGCGCGCATCATTCTGACCGTTTCCCCCGTACCCCTGATCGCATCCGCTTCAGGCCGCCATGTGCTCAGCGCGACCACATATTCCAAATCCGTGCTGCGCGTCGTGTGCGGGATGCTCGAGGAAAGCCAGCCAGAGGTAATGTATTTTCCTTCGTATGAGATCATCCTTGGCCCGCAAAGCAGGGGCGGCTATCTGGCCGAAGACCTGCGGTCAGTTACCGAGGAAGGGGTGGCGCAGGTCATGCGGCTCTTCTTTCGCAAGCTGGCCGGGGTTGATCTGCCGCTCGGGCAGCAGCCGACAGATAGGGAACCCACGGGCGACGCGACGACACGCGAGATGGGGCGGCTGGTGAAACTTGTCTGCGACGAAGAAATTCTTGACGCCCAAGATGCCGGGTCCACATGAACCATCCAGACCTTCGGGAAGGGGCCGGCCCAAGCCAGCGTCACGCGCGCGCCGCAGGTACATGCCCACACTCCCTTTCCGGGGCCCGAGTAACGGGGTAATCGCCCGCTCACTCAGCCCCTGGGAAAACTTCAATCTCGATACGTCCCGAATACAGCGCATGGTCAAATATCCTGCCGACATTCCGATCCCCCTGTGCATCAGGAGGCGGAGCAACTTCAGTTCGTTGGCCAGTCCTGCCCATGATTGGGTGAAATCACCGCCCGCGATCAGCGAAACACGCAATAGGGCGTGTTGTGCCCAACCATGTCCGCAGCTTGAGCGCAGATGAAACGCACTTTAGCTTCATCTTGGAAAAAATACTCATTTCCCGCCTCCGCCATGCATGCGCCGGTCAAGGGAATGGCCCCGACGGGCTGAAATCCGCTCTATTTCTTTTCGACCCGCAACAGATCACGCCCCGCCAGCACCAGCGTTACCAGAATGACCAGCCCCAGATCGACCCGCGGCAATTTGAAAAACAAAATGCCAAGAAACCCCAGCATGATCGCATAGGCCAGCAGGTAAAGGGTTTTCTCAACCATTCCCGGTCTCCTCTTGTGACTGCATGACCTTGGCGAACAGCCAGCGCGCGGTGCGCAACAGGCGCGCATCGTCGCCGCGTCGGCCGATGATCTGCACCCCCATCGGCAGGCCA
>JACIYW010000211.1 GCA_014359745.1 Paracoccaceae bacterium
TGCTGCGCCGGTCGGGCTTTGCCGATCTGCAATCGGGCGAGGCAGTGGGGCTGAAGATCATCGAGGGCAAGCGCGGGCGCATGGCGATTCAGGTCGCCGCATGGGAGGCCGCGCTGCGCAAACGGGAAGACTGATGTCCAGATTGTTGAACGCGGTGCTGATCTGGCTGTTTCTGGCGGGGGCGGCCCTTGCCGATTGTGCGCCCGGCGCCGTGAACCTGCGCGGTGCGTGGGGGCAGGCCCGGTTTTCGGTCGAGGTGGCCGACACGCCAGCCGAACGCGCCAATGGCCTGATGAACCGTGCGTCGCTGCCGCGGTCGGCGGGGATGCTGTTCGTGTATGAGGAACCCGGCAGCCCGGCGTTCTGGATGCGCAACACGCTGATCCCGCTGGATATGCTGTTTGTCGATGCGACCGGCCGCGTGACGCGCATCCATGAGAAAGCCGTGCCCCACGACGAAACGCCAATTCCGGGCGGTGACGGGGTGCTGGTGGTGCTGGAAATCAACGGTGGCCTTGCCCGGCAGCTTGGCATCACCGAAGGCAGCGAAATGCGCAGCGCGGTCTTTGATCAGGCAACCGCCCTGTGGCCCTGCAACGACAAGTGACCAAAGCCCGCAGGATTTGCCGCCCCCGCGCCGATCCGGGCTTTCCTCGCCCGCGCATTGGCGCTAGAGGGGGCGCAGTCGGGGCGTAGCGCAGCCCGGTAGCGCGACGGTTTTGGGTACCGTAGGTCGTAGGTTCGAATCCTATCGCCCCGACCAATCTTCAAATGTACGAACCACGGATCGTGGCTTTGCACGAGATGTCGGAAGCGCGGCCCTTGCCGCCGGGCCGATTTTCCGTGCCGTGAAAATTCCAATCGTGGCTTGACGCGGGCGGCCGGGGCCTGTTGATGATGGATATGTGCCGCGCGTGCGGCGCTGATTGTGCAGATCGCCGTTTCTGCCGATGAACGGCCCCGAACAGGATATCGGAATGGATTTTGCCCTCGATGCGGAACGTACCGCGATTTTCGACATGGCGCGCGATTTCGGCGCGCAACGCATCGCGCCCCATGCGCGGCAATGGGAACAGGACGGCACGATCCCGCGCGACCTGTGGGCGGATGTGGCCGCCCTTGGCCTTGGCGGGATCTATGTTTCCGAAGACCACGGCGGTTCGGGGTTAAGCCGACTTGATGCGACCCTGGTGTTCGAGGCGCTTTCGATGGCCTGTCCGGCGGTGGCGTCGTTTCTGTCGATCCACAACATGTGCGGCGGCATGATCGACCGTTTCGCATCAGACGCGGTCAAGGCGGAATGGTTGCCCGCGCTGTGTTCGATGGACAAGGTGTTCTCCTATTGCCTGACCGAACCGGGATCGGGATCGGATGCGGCGGCCCTGCGCACCCGCGCCACGGCCACCAACACCGAATACCGGCTGACCGGCAGCAAGGCCTTCATCTCGGGCGCGGGGTATTCGGATGCCTATATCGTGATGTGCCGCACCGGCGCCGACGGGCCAAAGGGCGTGTCGGCCATCATCGTCGGGGATGGCGCGCCGGGCCTGTCGTTCGGCGGGCTGGAAGACAAGATGGGCTGGCGCGCCCAACCCACCCGGCAGGTGCAGTTCGACGATTGCGCGGTGCCGCGCGCCAACCTTCTGGGCGAAGAGGGGCGCGGCTTTGTCTATGCGATGGCCGGGCTGGACGGCGGGCGGCTGAACATCGCGGCCTCGGCCCTTGGGGGCGCGCAGGCGGCGCTTGACGCGACGCTGGCCTATATGGGGCAGCGCAAGGCGTTCGGTCAGCCGATCGACCAGTTTCAGGCGCTGCAATTCCGGCTGGCGGATATGGAGGTCAAGCTGCAATCGGCGCGCATCTTCCTGCGGCAAGCGGCGTGGAAGCTGGACACCGGCGCGCCCGATGCCACGAAATTCTGCGCGATGGCCAAGCTTTATGTCACCGATGCCGCCTTTGCCGTGGCCAATGACTGCCTGCAACTGCATGGCGGCTACGGCTATCTGGCCGATTACGGCATTGAAAAGATCGTGCGCGATCTGCGGGTGCATCAGATCCTGGAAGGAACCAATGAAATCATGCGCCTGATCATTTCCCGCCACATGTTGGAGACCCGCGGATGAGCGATGTTCAAATCCGGATTGAAGGCACCACCGGCCGCATCACCCTGACCCGGCCGCAGGCGCTCAATGCGCTGTCCTACCAGATGTGCCTGGACATAGACGCGGCCCTGATCGCCTGGCAGGACGATCCGGCGGTGACGCAGGTGCTGATTGATGCCGAAGGGCCGCGCGCCTTTTGTGCGGGCGGCGATATCGCAGAGATCTATCAGCGCGGGATGGCGCGCGATTACGACTATGGGCGCAGGTTCTGGTGCGACGAATACCAGATGAACGCCCGTATCGCCGAATTCCCCAAACCGGTGATCAGCCTGATGCAGGGATTCGTGATGGGCGGCGGTGTGGGCCTGGGCGGCCATGCAAGCCACCGGATTGTCGCGGAAACCACGCAGGTGTCGATGCCGGAATGTGGTATCGGCCTGGTGCCCGATGTGGGCGGCACCGAAATTCTGGCGCGCGCGCCGGGGCAGTTGGGCAAATACCTGGGCACCACCGGCTACCGCATGGGCCCGGCAGATGCGATCTTTGCGGGCTTTGCCGATCATTTCATCCCGCAGGCGGATTGGCCCGCGCTGGTCGCGGCACTTGTCGCGGCAGGGGGCCCGGCACCGATTGCCGATTTCTGTACCCCGCCCCCCGAGGGGCGCCTGTCCGCCTTGCGCCCGCTGATCGATCGCCTGTTCGCCGCAGGCACGGCGGTTGAGATTCTGAAAGACCTTGCCGGGGACAGCAGCGATTTCGCGGCCGAGACGTTGAAAATCCTCAACCGCGC
>JACIYW010000212.1 GCA_014359745.1 Paracoccaceae bacterium
GGGATTGTGATTGTCGCCATGGTCTTCCTGCCGGTGATGAAAGTTGGGGGGATGCAATACTTCCGCTCGGAAGGGTTTGATACACTGGGCAAGATCCTGCCGCGCGCGCTGGATATCGCAACGGGGCTTATCCGGATATATCTGGGCCTGACGGTGTTGTGTCTTCTTGCCTATGTGATCGTCGGAATGACGCCTTATGATGCAGTGGTGCATGCGCTGACCACGATGTCGACCGGCGGTTTTTCGACAACCGACAGTTCCTTCGCAAAATATTCGGGCCCGGCGGAATATGTGTCGGCGGTCTTCATGATCGCGGCCAGCGTGCCGTTCGTGCGCTTCGTGCAACTGATGGCCGGTTCGGCCCTGCCGATGTACCGCGATCTTCAGGTGCGGGCCTATCTGCGCTGGATGCTTTATGCGATCACTGCCATCGTCGCCTACCGGATGTTGCATTTCGGCACGGAATTTCTGCCCGTGCTGCGCGAAACGACGTTCAACGTGGTGGCGATCATGTCGGGTACCGGCTATGGCAGCGAGGATATCACGTCGTGGGGGCCATTCCCGTTCGTGGTTTTCCTGATCATCGGCATCATCGGCGGTTGCACCTCGTCAACCGGCTGTTCGATCAAGGTGTTCCGCTATCTGGTGCTCATCGAGGCGATCAAGATGCAGATCCGCCGCATCTATACCCCCTCGCGCGTCAGCCCGATGAAGCTGGGAAACCGGGTGCTGGAAGAGGATGTCGTGAATTCGGTGATCGTGTTGTTCACTATGTATATTCTGACGTTCGGCATCACCTCTGTGCTGCTGTCGCTGACCGGATTGCAGACCGGCACCGCGCTGACGGCGGCGTGGACATCGATTTTCGACATCGGCCCCGCCTTTGGCCCCGAGGTGCGCGGATCGGGCGCCATGGATCAGTTCCCGGTGGCGGCCAAATGGATCATGGCCGGCGCAATGATGTTGGGCCGGTTGGAACTGCTTTCAGTGTTCGTGCTGGTCCTGCCCCGGTTCTGGCGCGGCTAAGCGGGCGATTTCCGGAATGTCACAGGCAGGGGGGAAGTGCAGGCTTCTGTTGCCAGGTGCCTGCGAACCCCGCCTTACGCTGCTAGGCGCAAGGGCTTAGTTTCGGCGACTCGAACTGCTTACGCAGCCAGAGCCATTGCCGGAGCACGGTTGTCATTGGCAACTGTACGTTTCGGACCGATAACGGTGGTACCTCACCGGGACAAAGCATAACCCCTTTAGACGTTCGTCGATCCTGTTTCGGCCCCATTTTCCGCCAATGACGGGGATCTGGTGGAGCCGCCGGGTACCGCCCCCGGGTCCGATCCGCTTATTACGAGCGCGTTTATGTCCATAGTTCCGTTGCCGGAACACCCCATAGATACGCCCGCGCCCCGGCCATATCAAGGGGTAAGGCGCGCGAGGGCGGCGCGCGCCGGGATGCGGCCCCCCGATGCCCGCAATGTGCCCGCCGGATACCCCATGCGCCCCCTTGCATCCGCGTGCAAATGGCGTTTTCCTGTCGGCACGGACGCCCCGCTGCAAAGGAAACCCCATGACATTTCGCGCCCTTCTGGTGGAAAAGGATGACGCGGGCCAGACCCGCGCATCGGTGCAGGATATCGATGACGCGCGCCTGCCCGAAGGCAATGTGACGCTGGCGGTCGAATATTCATCGCTCAATTACAAGGACGGGCTTTGCATTGGCCCCGGAGGGGGGCTTGTGCGCGCCTATCCGCATGTTCCGGGCATTGACATGGCCGGCCGGGTCGAGGCGTCAAAGGATGCGCGCTACAAACCCGGCGACCGGGTGGTGATGACCGGCTGGCGGGTGGGTGAGGTGCGGTGGGGCGGTTTCGCCACCCGCGCCCGCGTCAATGCCGACTGGCTGGTGCCGCTGCCCGACGGGTTGAGCAGCCATGACGCCATGGCGGTCGGCACGGCGGGGCTGACGGCGATGCTGGCCCTGATGGCGCTGGAGGATCACGGGCTGACCGTGGGCGTCGGCCCGGTTCTGGTGACCGGGGCCGCGGGCGGCGTGGGATCGGTGGCCACGGCGCTTCTGGCCGCCCTTGGCCATGAGGTGGCCGCCGTCACCGGCCGCCCCGAGACGGGCGATTATTTGCGCGATCTGGGCGCCGACACAATCATTGCGCGCACCGATCTGGCCGAAACCGTAAAGCGCCCGCTTGAATCCGAAACCTGGGCGGGGTGCATTGATGCGGTGGGCGGTGCGATGCTGGCGCGGGTGCTGGGGCAGATGCGGTATGGCGCGTCGGTTGCGGCAGTGGGCCTTGCCGGGGGGACCGATCTGCCCGCAACGGTGATCCCGTTCCTGCTGCGCGGGGTCAACCTGTTGGGCATCGATTCCGTGATGCGCCCGACGCCCGACCGGGTGCGCGCCTGGAACCGGATCGCCACGGATCTGCCGATGGACAAGCTGCGCGCCATGGTGCGCCCCGCCACGCTGGGCGACCTGCCCGATCTTGGCGCGGCAATCCTGAAGGGGGCGGTGCAGGGCCGCGTGGTTGTGGATGTGAACGGCTAACTAACCTTCGCGCGATTGGGCGCGCGATCGGGAAACCTTGAAAAATACTCCCGCCGGGGTCGGCCGCGCGCGCCGCAAGACCCGTCTTCATGGCCTCTTGGCGGGGATGTCCGGTCTCATGGGTGCGCGGCGCGTGCCGCTTTGGTTGCAAGGGCCTTGTCGCGCGCTTCGAACGCGGCGCGATGCACCGGGTGCAGATAGGGCAGGGCGCTGGGATGCACCTGTTCCGAGATGTCATATCCCACCCGGCGGCGACGGCGCAGCACGAAATATTTTGCCCAGCCCCGCACACTGCCCACCATCGAGGCAA
>JACIYW010000213.1 GCA_014359745.1 Paracoccaceae bacterium
GGGGACCGCAGCGGCGACCACGGCCCACGCGGCGGCGCTGGCGGCAGATGGTGGGCCTCGCTCGCTGGATACGGGGGCGCTGCTGATCAGGCAGCTTGACGCTGGGTGTGGCAGATGACCGTGATAAATCTGCACCCCCCGAAAGAGCGCATCTGGGTATGCGACTGTGGGTGCGCCCCGTCGCGCCAGACGTCTATTGCGGCGCCGAACCGGCCGGGTGATCGGCGGGGCCGGGGTAAACCGGCCAACTGAATCCAGACATTCGTCAGCCCCTACATCCGAACCGGCACGATAACGCCTTGCAGGCCCTCGCACGTCGGGGAAAACCCGACGCGCACGGGGTCGCCGGGTGCCGACGTGCTGAACAGGGCGGGACAGACCCCGTTGCCTATGTAGACCTTGGCGGCGGCATGAAGGCGGGCGACGTGGCGAAGATCGACACTCGGGGCGCACGCGGAGTCGCCCGGACTTGCTTGCGGGCGCACGCGGCGCCAGTTGGGAAAGCTACCGTCGACTCTGGAAAACTCCAGCACCCCGACACGGGGCCACAGAGGGGAATCGTCCTGCGGGCGGGTCAGCACCTGCGCGATACCGGACTCGGCGTCCCCGTATATCCAAAGATCCCCTTTGGCGCGCAGCGCCTTGTCGCCGTGGTCCATGGCGAGGATGAACCCGCGCGACACGTCATCTGATTGGGTGCTGACCTTTTCGCCGACGTGCGCCCCCTCAGGAAGCGGTGCCCATAGCATCAGGTGCCCGTCGGTAGCGATGGCGGTCAGGCCCGTTGTCTCGGATTCAATATACACGCCGCCCAGATAGTAACGGGTCTTGTCGGAGGTGATCGCGTGACCAACGGCGAGAGCCGCGCGGGCGGGGAGGAAGAAGGTTGTTTCTGTCTGGATAGGGTTAACGGTTTTCATGGCTCAGACTCCTTTCAGATCCACCCCAGGGCGGAAAATTTCGATTGAGTGTCCGCGTTGATTTTCGCGCGTGTGAAATACGGCAAGTCGGCCGGGTCGTTAGGGTCAGCGCCGCGCGCCATCCCGAACAGCATCAGGCCAAGAACGACGAACCCTGCCCATTGCATCGCGGCGCAATCGGTCTGCAACACCACGCCGGTGATCTACGGCATCCTGAGCGGCAAACACGGCGAATCCCCGGCGGCGCGGGGAATGACGCGCGGCAGCGAACTTCTGGAAATGTGGGCTAACCGCGACACGGGATCGTGGTCGTTGCTGATCACGCGGCCCGATGGCATCACCTGTCTGGTGCAGGCGGGACAGAACTTTGATGCGGTTCCGGCCCCGCCGAATTTGTGACGTCGGCCAGGCGTTTTTTATACCCCGGTACGTCTCGTAGAATGGTCATCATCAGGTCCAGCACGGCGTCGGCGATGTCGTATGGATCACCACCATGCTGCTCATCAGCTATGGTTTGCACCAGCGCCTCGATCACTGCACCACGCGTTATGCGTTTCATTGCACCACCTCCGGCCTGCGCTTTGGTATCGGGCTGACCGCGACGGCCTCGCAAGACGTGATCGCCTTCGGAAACCCAACACGGTGCAACAGAACTTGTGTGACGGGCATCTGATTTGCGCAGACCTCTACGCTGGCGTAAATACCAACGGTCTGCGGGCGGTCTGCGGTGGACCCCGCTAGCAGGGCTACCATTAGAGCATATTCAATCACCGGCCTTCTCCTTCTTCAACGCCGCTTTGAGCCAATGTTTCGGGGCATACTTCGCTTTCCCTGATTTAACAGCAGCATGGGCTTCATCGTCCGATAGCCGCTCTACATGTCCTCCGTTAGCGCGGTGGAATCTCACACACTTCATTTTACTTCTCCTATTTATGACTCATATCAGGCCAATCATTGCGTACTCAATCATCGTTCGGTCTCCATTCCTTGACGCAATCTTCCGCGCCGGTTGCTGACATGCAGGCCTTGCGCCCAGCATCCTGAATAGCCAGGTTAATGAGGACTGCGATGATCAAGGCGATGGGTACTCCGACGATAGCACCGGAAAATTCGTCACTCATTGGCCTTGCTCCTCAGCCTCGATGCGGTCGATCTCGCGCCGCGCCTCGCCTATGCTCAAGCCGCGCGGGTCAGCGCCGATCGCCAACTCGGCCAGCATCAGGCTAAGAACGACGAACCCTGCCCATTGCATCGCGGCGCTATCGACAAGGACGCCGACACCGATGACGCCGATCTGAGCGCTAACGGTCATAAGCATCCGCCATGGTCTGAATTTCGGGTTGGTTTTGATGTTGATGGTGTGTTCAGTTTTCATTGACTCGCTCCTCGATCTGCACCGCGACGGCCCGTGTAATGGTCTTTACGACCACGTTTCCGAAGACCAGCGCGATCCAGATTCCGAACAGCGCCGCGATGATCAGGCCGAACGTGCCAAGCACGTTCCCGCGGCGGGGCGGTGGGTCAAGCGCTATGCGCCCGTTCATGTGGTAATAAAGATCGGCCCGGTATAGGTCCACATTCTTGCGGTGTTGCGCCTCGTCGGCGGCGCGGATGGCTTCGCGTTCTGTCGGTGTCATGTCTCACCCTCCATTTGATTAATTACATGTAACAGATAACCCAAGACCTGTCACCAGTTTTTTTGCCTCATCGACATAAAATCTACGGTTCAGGTTTGTCCAATCGAAGTCGTTGGCATTATTGCACATCTGGACGTTCCAACCCACATCGACACCGATACGACGATCCGCATCCGGGTTGCGTGCGTCCGGTGGCATGATCTTCACCAGGTTCTTTCCGGCCAGTGCGATATAATATCGACTCGTGTTCTGCACCTGCGTCCCGCCCCATTCCAACCGACTCGA
>JACIYW010000214.1 GCA_014359745.1 Paracoccaceae bacterium
GATGGCTCCGTCGGCAATCCCTACCGCGTCATGCTTATTCCCGCAGATGGCGGCACCGAAGACGGCACCAAGGCCGATTTCAAGCCGGTCTTCGACGCGGTGACCCAGACCACAGGCATGAACTTCGACATCAAGGTGGGCCAGACCTATGCCACCGTAATCGAGGCGATCTGTTCGGAGGTCATCGAAATCGCCTGGTTCGGTGCGGCTTCCTACCTGCCCGCCAAGGAACGCGGCTGTGCCGAATTGCTGGCCGTCGATGTGAAAAATGGCGCGTCGGTCTATTACTCCGGCATCTATGCCCACAAGGATAGCGGCATCGCCACCGTGGCCGATCTCAAGGGCCGCGAGATGGCCTTTGGCGATGCCAATTCCACGTCTTCCTTTGTCTATCCGGTGGCGATGATCATGGCGGCGGGCCTTGATCCGGCGACGGATCTAAGCGTGATCCGCATGACCGGAAGCCACGCCAACAGCCTCAAGGCGCTGGCCGAGGGCCATGTCGATGCCGCCGCCGCATCCTTCGACAGCTTCGAGAAGGCGATCAACCAGGGCACCATCAATGCTGCGGACTTCGTGGTCATCGCGAAATCCGACCCGATCCCCAACCCGCCGCTGGCCATGTCGACCAAACTGCCCGCCGAGGTCAAGGCGCGGCTGCGCGATGCCTTCAACACCGTGCACAAGGCCCCCGGCGTCACGCCCGAAATGATCCGCGGCTATGGCGGCAAGCAGGTTGACCGCTATGACGCCACCGTGACCGATGCGATGATGGCCCCGGCGCTGGTCACGCTGTCCAGGGTTTCGGGCGATGTGCGCAACTCGATCATCGAGAAGGCATCGAACTGATGTCGGCGGCAGCGATCCTTCAAGCCGCGCTCGCAACCGGGGGAGGGGGGCAGGCGCACCTCTCCTTCCGGAACCTGCGCAAGGTCTATGCTGACGGGGTCGCGGCACTTGACGGCGTGTCGGCCCACGTCGCGCGCGGCGAGTTCTGCGTGGTGCTTGGCCCTTCCGGCTCTGGCAAATCGACGATGCTGCGGGTGGTGAACGGGCTGACCGATCTTACCTCGGGCGAAATGGTTCTGGGCGATACGGCGCTGTCGCCGAAAACCCTGCGCGGCATTCGCCGCCGGGTGGCGATGGTGCATCAGCAATTCAATCTGGTGGAACGCGCCAGTGTCGCCTCGAATGTGCTCTCGGGTGCGGTGGCCGAGGTGCCGGGCTGGCGCGCAATGCTGGGCTGGTATCCGCCCGATCTGCGCGCGCGCGTCTGCGAAGTGGTGGCGCGCGTGGGGCTGGACGAAATCCATCTGCCCCGCCGCGCTTCGGCGCTGTCGGGCGGGCAACAGCAACGGGTGGGCATCGCCCGCGCGCTTCTGCTCAAGCCCGAGGTGATCCTTGCCGACGAACCGGTCGCCAGCCTTGACCCCGCGATCAGCCGCGAGGTTCTGGGGCTTCTGCGCGCGGCCGCCCGCGAACAGGGTGCCACCGTGCTGTGCAGCCTGCATCAAACCGATCTGGCGCGTGAATTCGCCGACCGCATCATCGGGATGCGCAAGGGCCGCGTGGTTTTTGACGGCAAGCCCGCGCTGTTCGACGCCCGCGCCGAGGCGGAGCTTTACGAAGGTCTGGCCGTGCCGGGCGCCGAGACCAGGGAGAAAGCCTATGCGTGAGGCAATTCTGGAAACCGGCGGGCATCCGCGCCCCGCATCGGAATGGCACCTGCGCGCGCCCTATGACTGGCGCGCGGCGCTGGCCGTGTTGCTGGTCGCAACCGCGCTTTTGTGGTCGGGGCAGCGCATGGAGGTGGGCCGCATGCTTGGCATGACCGGCGAGGCGGTGCTCGCCGCCGTGGGCCTGCGCGACGAAAGCCAGGTTGGCAAGGGTCTGGGCCGGATGCTGGGCGCGCTTTTTCCCTTTGTGATCGAAGACCGGCAGGAACTGGCGCGCCTTACCGATTTCGACCGCGACAACTTGCCGATGTTCACCCGGATCGAGGCGGTCGAGGTCACGACCTATCACCTGAACGCCGAAACGCTTCAGGCCGAACCGCAGGTCGCGGTGAAGGAATATCTGGTTCACCCGTTCGGCTATCTGACCAAGGTGCTGGGCAAGATGGTCGAGACATTCGAGATCGCCATCTGGGCGACGATCATCGCGGTTCTGCTGTCGGTGCCGCTCGCCTTTTTCGGGGCGCGGAACTACACGCCGAACCGTTTTGCCTATTCGGCCAGCCGGGGCGTGGTCAGTTTCCTGCGCTCGATGCCGGAGCTGATTATCGCGATGTTTCTTGTTCTCGGCTTCGGCTTTGGCGCCATCGCGGGCTATCTGGCGCTTGGCCTGCACGGCGCGGGGTTTCTGGGCAAGTTCTATGCCGAGGATATCGAAGCCGCCGACCGCAAGCCGCAAGAGGCGCTGACAGCCCTTGGCGCGGGCAAGCTGCGGGTGCTGCGCGCCGCCGTGCTGCCACAGGTGGCGCCGTCTTATGTGGCCTATACGCTTTATGTTCTGGATCGCAACGTGCGCATGGCCGCTGTCATCGGCCTCGTCGGCGCGGGGGGTATCGGGCAGGAACTGAAGGGCCGTTATGACACGTTTGAATATGGCCATGTCGGCACGATCCTTCTGGTGATCTTTCTCACCGTTTTCGTGCTGGATCAGGTTTCGGCCCGGTTGCGCGCCCGGCTGATTGGATAGGGAAATGACGATGAGACCGGACAGGGAAGACTGGACTGCGGCACTGGCCGCAGCCGACAAGGGGCGGGTCGCGGCACT
>JACIYW010000215.1 GCA_014359745.1 Paracoccaceae bacterium
GCACCATGGTCGATCTGACCGGCGATGCGCCCAAGGTGGTCGATCACGTCGAAACCGCGCGCGTCTATCTGGATGGCACTGCGTTGGTCGGTGCGATGGACGGCATCGTGCGGGACCGTATCCGCATGGCGCTGAACGGTCATGTGATGGTGACGATGATCATCGACGAAGGCGGCGTGCCGCTTGGCAGCCCCTGGGCCGATCTGATGGGCCTGCCAGAGGCGGGGCGTTCGCGCAAACCGCTGGGCGACGAGATCGAAGAGGCACTTGGCGCCGCCATCGAACGCGCCGACCGCAAGACCCTGCGCGACGATGCCAAGATCGAAGAGGCGCTGCGCCGCGTGGTGCGCAATGTCGCCATGGACGAGATCGGCAAGAAGCCCGAGGTCACGGTGATCGTCAGCCGCCTTCTGGATGATTGATCATCGGCGATGCGGCTGTGCGGTTAACGCAGGCTAACGATACCAGAGTCGATCGCGACCAAGTTGAATCTTTGGGTTTCTGGCCATGGCGCTCCTTAATGGGCGCTTTCCCCGCCGCGTCCACAACGCCCACCGCATCGAACTCAAGGAAGACAGCATGCGAAGAAAGAATCGAAACATGATCACAGGCAGATGATCAGCCGTGCCCGAACTGTCCGGGAATTACTGAAACGGCTGTCCGGGATTTAGCATAATCGCTGTCCGGTATTTCTGAAATCCGCACCCCATCCTTTCGGCAGGTGATGTCGTCATTTGCGACAATCTCAGCGTCCACAAGAACCCAAAAGCGCGCGCGGCTGTCGATGCCCGCGGCGCAGAGCTAGGCTTCCCGCCAGCCTAATCCCCCGACCTCAACCCAATCGAGGTGGTATACGCTAGGATCAAGGCCATCGTCCGAAGCGCTGCGGGCAGAAGCGCTGAAAACCTCTGTGCCGCCCTTTCATCCGCTCTCTCTGCCTTCACACCACAGGAATGCGCGAACGACATCCGACATGCAGGTATGCGTCACCTTGATCGGAACCGACTCTAGGCGTCGAGCCGCACGACCTCGATCATGCCCGCACGCGCCGAAAGCCCGATCTGGCCCGAACAAAGCCGCAGCGCATCATCGCCGAACACCTCGGCGCGCCAGCCGTGCAGGGTGGGCAGATCGCGTTCGCCCGCCGCCAACGCATCAAGATCTGCGGATGAGGCGATAAGTTTCGCCGCCACACCCGAGGATTCGGATTTCGATTTCAGAAGCACCCGCAACAGATCGGCCACCGCCGGATCGACCTGCATCCCTTCCCGGCCATTTACCGGCTTTGGCAGGTCGGGCGTCGGAACGGCCAGCCCCGCCTTCACCGCAGCCAGGATTCCTTCGGCGATCTCGCCGCGCCGCGCCTCGCGCAGCAACAGCCGCGACTGGCCCAGCGCGTTCAGATCCGCAGGCTTGGTCGATGCCAGTTCCAGCAGCGCGTCATCTTTATAGACCCGCGACCGGGGCACGTTGTTGGTTTGCGCATACGTTTCGCGAAACCGCGCCAGTTCGCGCACGATCGCCAGGAACCGCCCCGAGGAATTGCGCGTCTTGACCCGCAGCCAGGCCTCGGCGGGGTTGACGGTATAGGTGGCCGGATCGGTCAGCACCGCCAGTTCCTCATCCACCCAGGCGGCACGCCCGGCACGCGCGATCTGCGCGGCAAGGTGTTCATAGACCACGCGCAGATGCGTCACATCGGCCAGCGCATATTCCATCTGCGCGGTGCTGAGCGGGCGGCGCGACCAGTCGGTGAAGCGCGATGTCTTGTCGACCTGTGCGCGGGCGATCTTGCGCACCAGCGTCTCATACCCCACCTGCTCGCCAAAGCCGCAGACCATCGCGGCCACCTGCGTATCGAACAGCGGTTTCGGGAAAACATTGCCCTCGACAAAGAAAATCTCAAGATCCTGCCGGGCGGCGTGGAACACCTTGACGGTGCCGGGGTGGCGGAACAGATCGTAAAGCGGTTCCATCGACAGATCATTCGCCAGCGGGTCGATCAGCACCGCCTCGCCGGTCTTGCCGGGCAGCGCCATCTGCACAAGGCACAGCTTTGCCCAATAGGTGCGTTCGCGCAGGAATTCGGTGTCGATGGTCACATAGGGTTCGGATTTCGCAGCGGTGCAGAAGGCGGCAAGATCGTCTGTGGTGGTGATGATCTTCATGGATGTCCGTTCAGGGCCAAGGGTTCTTCCGTGTTAGGCGAGGGACGTTGAAATGAAAACCCCTTTCAGAGGTAGAGTACGCTGCGATCGCCCTGCGCAAAGCGGCGCAGAACCGCCGGATAAAGCCGGTGTTCGGCAACAAGCACCCGCGCGGCAAGGGTCTGCGCGGTATCGCCCGGCAGGATCGGCACCCGCGCCTGCCCCAGGATCGGGCCCGCATCCAGATCGGGCGTCACCGCGTGCACGGTGCACCCGGCCTCGGCATCGCCCGCGGCGATGGCGCGGGCGTGGGTGTTCAGGCCGGGGTATTTGGGCAGAAGCGAGGGGTGGATGTTCAGCATCCGCCCCGCAAAGCGGCCAACGAAATCCGGCGTCAGGATGCGCATGAACCCGGCCAGGCACAGGATATCGGGTTTCGCCGCCAGGATCGGCTGCAAAAGCGCGGCCTCGAACCCCGCGCGGCTGTCAAAGAGCCGGTGATCGACCGCGGCCACCGGCACGCCCAGCGCCGCCGCGCGGGCCAGCCCCGCAGCACCCGGATCGTTCGATGCTACCAGCAC
>JACIYW010000216.1 GCA_014359745.1 Paracoccaceae bacterium
GCGAGATCCTCGATGCGGCGGATCTGCCCGGTGAGAAAGCCGCGTCCAAGCGGGCTGTAGGCGACATAGCCGATGCCAAGCGCGCGCACCGTCGGCAGGATCGCCTCCTCCGGCTCGCGGCTCCAGAGCGAATATTCGGTCTGAAGCGCGGTGATCGGGTGGACGGCGTGCGCGCGGCGGATGGTTTCGGGCGCAGCCTCCGACAGGCCGAGGTAGCGGACCTTGCCGGCCTTCACCAGTTCGGCCATGGCGCCCACCGTTTCCTCGATCGGCGTGTTCGGATCAACCCGGTGCTGGTAATAGAGGTCGATATGGTCCACCCCGAGGCGCTTCAGCGATGCATCGCAGGCCTGGCGCACATATTCCGCATCGCCGCGAATACCCAGATATTCGCCATTCTCGCCGCGCACGTTCGCGAACTTGGTCGCCAGCACCACCTTGTCGCGGCGGTCGGCGATGGCCTTGCCGACCAGAACTTCGTTGGTGAAGGGGCCATACATGTCGGCGGTGTCAAGAAACGTGACGCCAAGATCGAGCGCGCGGTGGATCGTCGCGACCGCCTCGGCCTCGTCGCGGCCGCCATAGAATTCCGACATCCCCATGCATCCGAGGCCAAGTGCGGAAACCTCAAGCCCCTGCGAACCAAGCTTGCGCGTCTGCATATCCATCTCCTTTTTTCTCTCACTTACGTTGGCTGCCCCGCCAAAGATGTCAATGGTCGCCCGGCCAAAGATGTTCCTGGCAACGGCGAGTCGGCTACGGGGCTGCGATGCGCCGCGCGCGGGCGGGCAACGTCGTGGCCGAAACAGGTTAGGCCCAATTTTCAAGTGCAACACCCGGAGCGGGCAGGGCACAGGATGTTGCGATGGACAGACGAAACAAGCACCTCGGCAGCGAGGAACGGGGCGGGATATTCGCCGGGCATGATCGCGGCAGCAGCCAACGGGCGCTTGGTCGGCTTCTGGGTCGGTCGGCCAGCACAAGGTGCCGGGAACTGGCGCTGGATTGGGTGCGGGACGGGTTGGTGGCGGGCGGGATGATGCGTGAGGTCGAAGTGACGGGTGTGATGCCGAAAGTGCGGCCTTGGCTGGCGCGAGCGCACACCGCGTTGTAAGCATAGGCCAAGAATTGCAATTTTCGCCTGCGCCTTGCGGGCCAACTGCGCAAACTTGCCTATAAACCAGCCGGGGACGTGCCAAATGACCGAAGAGCAAAAGAAGAAACTTGAACAAAAGCTCTGGGATATTGCCAACACCCTGCGCGGCAAGATGAACGCCGATGAATTTCGCGATTACATCCTGGGGTTCATCTTCTTCAAATACCTGTCCGAACGCATGCACCTATATGCCAACGATGTGCTGAAACAGGACGGCATCGATTACCTGTCGGTCAATGAGGCCACGCCGGACGGCCGCGCAATCCTTGATGCCGTCAGCGAGGCATCCGTCGATGCGCTGGGCTATTTCCTGCGCCCATCCGAGTTGTTCAGCCAGATCGCCAAGCGCGGATCAAAGCCGGGCCAGTTCATCCTGGCCGACCTGACCAAGATCCTGAACAACATCCAGCGTTCAACCATGGGCACGGAATCCGAGGATGATTTCGACAACCTGTTCGAAGACCTTGACCTGACGTCCACCAAACTGGGCCGCACCGAAGAGGCCAAGAATACCCTGATCGCGCGCGTCCTGACGCATCTGGACGAGATTGATTTCCAGCTCGATCAGGCCGACAGCGACGTTCTGGGCGATGCCTATGAATACCTGATCGGGCAGTTTGCCAGCGGCGCGGGCAAGAAGGCGGGCGAGTTTTATACCCCGCAGCAGGTGTCCACCATCCTTGCCCGCATCGTCACCACCGGCAAGACGCGGCTGAAATCGGTCTATGATCCGGCCTGCGGGTCGGGTTCGCTGCTCTTGCGCGTGGCCAGGGAGGCGGACGTGTCCGAATTCTTCGGGCAAGAGATGAACCGCACCACCTACAACCTTGCGCGCATGAACATGATCCTGCACGGCGTGCATTACCGCAATTTCGACCTGAAACAGGACGACACGCTGGAACACCCCCAGCATGACGGCCTGCGGTTCGAGGCGGTGGTGGCCAATCCGCCATTCAGCGCCAAGTGGTCGTCCAACCCCATTCTGCTGTCGGATGACCGGTTCAGCCAGTATGGGCGGCTGGCCCCGGCATCAAAGGCCGACTTCGCCTTTGTCCAGCACATGCTGCACCATCTGGATGAGGGCGGCACCATGGCGGTGATCCTGCCGCATGGCGCGCTGTTCCGGGGCGGGGCCGAGGGGCATATCCGGCAATACCTGATCAAGGATCGCAACTGGCTGGATGCGGTCATCGGCCTGCCCGCCAACATCTTTTACGGCACCAGTATTCCCACCTGCATTCTGGTGTTCCGGAAATGCCGAGAGACAGAGGATGTGCTGTTTGTCGATGCCTCCGGGTGTTTCGAGAAGGCCAAGAACCAGAACGTGCTGCGCGACAGCGATGTGGACCGCATCGTTGCCGCCTATCGCACGCGGGCGGTTGAGGCGCGGTTCAGCCACCGCGCCGCGCGGGCCGAGATTGAGGAAAACGATTTCAACCTGAACATCCCCCGCTATGTGGACACGTTTGAGGCCGAGGCCGAGGTTGATCTGGCCGCCGTGACGGCAGAGTTACGCCAGATTGACGAAGGCATGGCGGCGCTGGACAAGTCTATCCGCGACTTCTGCGCCG
>JACIYW010000217.1 GCA_014359745.1 Paracoccaceae bacterium
TAACGCCCAGGGCATCCTGGGCTATGTGGTGCGCTGGATCGATCAGGGGGTCGGCTGTTCCAAGGTACCCGACATCCACGACGTGGGCCTGATGGAAGACCGCGCCACCTGCCGCATCTCCAGCCAGGCGCTGGCCAACTGGCTGCACCATGGCGTCGTTTCGGAAGATCAGGTGATGACGGCGATGAAAAAGATGGCCGCCGTGGTCGATCGGCAGAACGCGGGCGATCCGCTTTACCGGCCCATGGCGCCGGGCTTTGACAGTATCGCCTTCAAGGCGGCCTCTGATCTGGTATTCAAGGGGCGCGAACAGCCCTCGGGCTATACAGAACCGGTGCTGCACGCGCGGCGTCTGGAACTGAAGGCGGCGGGCTGACAGGCGGGGCAGGGAGCTATCGCGGCCCGCCGGAGACACGAAAACCCAAAGGGGGAACCGATGAGCGTAACACTGGAACAGGCGCGCGGGATCATTCGCGGCGCGTTGGAAAAATCGCGCGAGATCGGGTTGAAACCGATGTCGGTCGTGGTGCTGGACGCGGGCGGCCATGTCATCGCGTTCGAACGCGAAGATGGTGCCAGCGCCGGGCGTTTCGATCTGGCGCGCGGCAAGGCCCATGGCGCGGTCATGCTGGGCATGGCCGGGCGCGCGCAGATGGCGCGGGCCGAGACGCAGCATTATTTCATGTCGGCGATGAACGGGCTTTGGGGCGGTCTGGTCGTGCCGGTGCCGGGCGGTGTTTTGCTGCGCGAAAAAGCGGGTGGCCCGATCATCGGGGCGGTCGGGGCCACCGGCGACACATCCGACAATGACGTGATCGCCATTCAGGCCGGTGTCGCCGCCGTGGGACTGATCGCCGAGGATTGAGGCCAACGGATGCCGCGAAGGTGCGCAATGAATGCGCACCTTCCCACGGCCTGAACCGCGCGCAACCGCTACGCCGCGAAATGCTTGGACAGTTTCAACCCCTGCCCCTGGTAATTCGACGCGATCCCCGCGCCATACAGCCGCTCTGGCACCTCGGCCATCCGTTCATAAACCAGCCGCCCCACCACCTGCCCGTGTTCCAGAACGAACGGCGCCTCGTGGCAGCGCACTTCCAGCACGCCGCGCGCCCCCGCGCCCCCGGCCGCGCGATGGCCGAAACCGGGATCGAAGAACCCCGCGTAATGCACCCGGAATTCGCCGACCACGGCCAGATAGGGCGCCATTTCGGCGGCAAAGCCCGGTGGGATCGTCACCGCCTCGCGGCTGACAAGGATATAAAAGGCGCCGGGATCAAGGATCAGGTGCCCCGCGTCCGATCGCAATTCCTCCCAGAAATCGCGCGCCGGGTAATGGCCGATCCGGTCAAGATCGATCACCCCGGAATGCGGTTTGGCCCGGTAGCCCAGCAGATCGCCCTGCGCCGGGCGCAAATCCACCGAAAATCCCAACCCGTCCGAGATCAGCGGCGCGTCGCCATCCACCAGCGGCTCCCGCGCATGCAGCGCCCGCAGGGCCGCATCATCCAGAACCGCCGCCCCGCGCCGGAACCGGATCTGGTTGAGCCGCATCCCCGGCCGCACCAGCACCGAAAACGACCGCGGGCAGATCTCGGCATAAAGCGGGCCGGTGTGCCCGGCGGGAATGCGGTCAAATTCGGTGCCGCCGTCGATGATGGTGCGTGTCAGCAGATCCAGCCGCCCGGTAGAGCTTTTGGCGTTCGCCGCGGCGGAAATATCGCCCGGCAACGCCAGATGTTCCATCAGCGGCACGACATAGACACAGCCCTTTTCCAGCACCGCGCCGCCGGTCAGGTCCACGCGGTGCATCTCCAGTTCTTCCAGCCGCTCGGCCACGCTGCGCCCGGCGCCGTCCACCCCCGCCCCGGCCAGAAATGATGCGCGCACCCGGTAGGCCACCTTGCCCAGCCGCAGATCAAGGCTGGCGGGTTGTAGCTGCGCGTCCTCGATCGGGTGCGCGGCGCTGATCTGGCCCGCGCCGATCATCGCGCGGATCTGTTGCAGGGGCAGCACGCCCTGGCCATCATGTTTCACGGGTTTCCCCCCCGGTCATGGTTACAAACGAAACCGCCCGCGCCGGGATGCGGCACGGGCGGTTTCCGATTGGTCGGGCTGGCGAGATTCGAACTCACGACCTTCCGTCCCCCAGACGGACGCGCTAACCAGGCTGCGCCACAGCCCGACACGCGCCTTCAATACTAGATTTGCGCGCGGGGGCAAGACGCAATGCGCAGAAAATTCGGCCCCGATGCACGGCCCCGGATCGGTCCGCCCGAACCCGCCCCCGAACCTGCCCCCGAACCTGCCGCAGCAATCATTCGGCGGGGTGGCGGGCACAACCGCGATCACACCCGCGGTGATCCGCCAACCCCGGCGCCCGTCAGCCGCAGCCGAAGCGCCGCCAGCCGCGCCGCCAGGGCGCGCGCCTGTGGCAGATCATCGGCGCCAATGCGCCCCCCGGCCCGCAGCCGTGTTGCAATCATGGCATGATCGGACATGTCGTGGTCGGGCCCGGCAGGGTCGGACTGGGCAGGGCGGGCTGGGCAGGGCGGCTGGGCAGGGTCGTACGTCTCATGTTCTGGCAGCCCCGCATCTGGGTTGGCCGGGCCGTTGGGGTGCCCGCCGGGCGATTCGGCGTCTCGGGGGGGCGCGGGTGCCGGGGCGGGGTCTGCTTCGGCC
>JACIYW010000218.1 GCA_014359745.1 Paracoccaceae bacterium
GCGTGGAACGGCTCTGCCGGGATCGATCCGTTCGGATCGCCCATGTTCGCCGCCGCGATGGTGCCGCCGATCAGCACCATATCGGGCTTGACCCCGAAAAACGCCGGGTTCCAGAGCACCAGATCGGCGCGTTTGCCCACCTCGACCGATCCGATATGCGCGGCCATCCCGTGGGCAATCGCCGGGTTGATGGTGTATTTGGCGATATAGCGGCGCACCCGGAAATTGTCGTTGTCGCCCGTCTCTTCGGCCAGGCGGCCGCGTTGCAGTTTCATCTTGTGGGCGGTTTGCCAGGTGCGGATGATCACCTCGCCCACCCGGCCCATCGCCTGACTGTCGGAGGCGATGATTGAAAAGGCGCCCATGTCATGCAGGATATCCTCGGCCGCGATGGTTTCGCGCCGTATCCGGCTTTCGGCGAAGGCCACATCCTCGGGCACCCGGCGGTCAAGGTGGTGGCAGACCATCAGCATATCAAGGTGTTCCTCGATGGTGTTGACGGTGTAGGGGCGGGTCGGGTTGGTCGAGGACGGGATCACATGCGCCACACCGCAGGCGCGGATGATGTCGGGCGCGTGGCCGCCACCCGCCCCTTCGGTGTGATAGGCGTGGATGGTGCGCCCTTTCAGCGCCGCCAGCGTATGTTCGACGAACCCGCTTTCATTAAGCGTGTCGGAATGGATCATCGCCTGGACATCCAGCGCGTCACAGACCGAAAGGCAATTGTCGATCACCGCAGGCGTGGTGCCCCAATCCTCGTGCATCTTCAGCGCGCAGGCGCCCGCCAGCACCTGTTCTTCGAGGGCTGCGGGCAGCGATGCATTGCCCTTGCCCGCGAAGGCCAGGTTCATCGGGAAGGCATCGGCGGCCTGCAACATCCGCCCGATATGCCAGGGGCCCGGCGTGCAGGTGGTGGCCAGCGTGCCATGCGCGGGGCCGGTGCCGCCGCCCAGCATGGTGGTGAGGCCGGAATTCAGCGCCTCATCTATCTGCTGGGGGCAGATGAAATGGATATGGGCATCGAAGCCGCCGGCGGTCAGGATCTTGCCCTCACCCGCGATGGCCTCGGTGCCGGGGCCGATGACGATATCGACGCCGGGTTGGGTATCGGGGTTGCCGGCCTTGCCGATGCAGGCAATCCGCCCGTCGCGCAGCCCGACATCGGCCTTGTAGATGCCGGTCCAATCGACAATCAGCGCGTTGGTGATCACGGTATCCACCGCGCCCGCCGCCCGCGTGACCTGCGATTGGCCCATGCCGTCGCGGATCACCTTGCCGCCGCCGAATTTCACCTCTTCGCCATAGGTGGTCAGATCGCGCTCCACCTCGATGATCAGATCGGTATCGGCGAGCCGGACCCGGTCGCCGGTGGTGGGGCCATACATGTCGGCATAGGTGGTGCGGGGGATTTCATGCGCCATCGTCAAAGATCTCCCATCACCTGGCCGTTGAACCCAAAGACCCGCCGCGCGCCGCCATAGGCGATCAGCCGCACCTCGCGCCGCTGCCCCGGCTCGAACCGCACGGCGGTGCCTGCGGCGATATCAAGGCGCATGCCGCGCGCGGCGGCGCGGTCAAAATCCAGGCCCGGATTGACCTCGGCGAAATGATAATGGCTGCCGACCTGCACGGGGCGGTCGCCGGTGTTGGCAACCTCCAGCGTGATCGCCCTGCGCCCGGCGTTCAGGGTGATCGTGCCCGGCGCGCATATCACCTCGCCCGGTATCATTTGCGCCCCCGCGCCAGCCAGTAGCCAACGGCACCCGCGGCCAGAACCGCGGCGGTGCCGATCCACAGCCCTTCCACCCCGTGGGGGTGATGGTGCGCGCCGTCATGGGCAAGCGCGGCGGTGGGCAGAAGAAGCAAGGCGGCGACGACATATCTCATGGCGGTTTCCTTTCAGCGGATGGGGTGGTGGACGGTCACGAGTTTCGTGCCGTCGGGGAATGTGGCCTCTACCTGCACGGCCTCGATCATCTCGGGGATGCCGGGCATGCAGTGTTCGGCGCTGATCACGCCCGCGCCCGCCGACATGAGGTCAGCGACCGAGCGCCCCTCGCGCGCGCCCTCGACCACGAAATCGGATATCAGCGCGATGGCTTCGGGGTGGTTCAGTTTCACCCCCCGTTCCAGCCGCGACCGCGCAACCATGGCCGCCACGCTGATCAGAAGCTTGTCTTTTTCCCTTGGGCTTAAGCGCATGGTTTCCCCTTATATCTGCCAGGTGCGGGGCAGATCCGTGCCCCGCATGACCCCGAGTATTTGCTTGATCGCCCGGCGCAGCGGCCAGCCATCGGCGGCGCGCAGTCGCACCACGCATTTCCCATCCCAGGCCGATGCGGCGGCCTCGACGTCTTCGGGCAGGGCGGCGCGCACGGGTTTCAGCGCATCCTCGGCCCCCTGTGCCACCAGCCAGAGGCTGGCAAAGGCGCGCGCGCCCCCCAGAAGCGCGGGCGAAGCGGCCAGTGACGCGGGCGTCAGGCGCAGCGGTTCCACCAGCGCCAGCGCCGCGCCGCGCCGCACCTCTCGCCAGTCGGTGAAGGAAAGATCGCGGATCACCTCGCCCATCGCGGCGCGGCCCAGCACCACCGTTTCAACCATCACCAGCCGGGCATCGGTGGCCATGGAAACACAGGTGCGCCGCGCCAGCGATGCGCGGTC
>JACIYW010000219.1 GCA_014359745.1 Paracoccaceae bacterium
GCCCACCCTTGCCCGCGTGATCGATCTGCGCCGCGAAGAGGCGGCGGCGCTGGCCCAGGGCGGCGACCCCTATGACGCGCTGCTGGAGGATTATGAGCCGGGCGCGACCGGCGCGTCGATTTCCGCGATGTTCGCGCAGATGCGGCCCCGCCTTGTGGCCCTGCGCGACCGCATTCTGGGCGCTGATGTGCCGCCCGCGCTGACCGGCGCATTCCCGGCAGAGGCGCAGATGGCGCTGGCCCGCGAAATGGCGGGGGTGTTTGGTTATGATTTCAACCGTGGGCGGCTTGATCTGGCGGTGCATCCGTTCAGTTCGGGATCGGGCGCGGATGTGCGGATCACCACGCGGGTTGTGGAAAGTGACCCGTTCAACTGCCTTTATTCCACGATCCACGAGGTCGGCCACGCCTGCTATGAACAGGCCGTCGATCCGGCTTATGCGCTTAGCCCGATCGGGCAGGGGGCGTCGATGGGGGTGCATGAAAGCCAAAGCCGGATATACGAGAACCAGCTTGGCAGGTCGCGCGCGTTCGCGGGGTTTCTGCACGCAAGGATGCGCGCGCTGTTCGGCGATGCCGTGCCGGGCGATGCCGATGCGTTTCACGCCACGATGAACCGGGTGGTGCCTGGTTTCATCCGCACCGAATCCGACGAGGTGCAGTATAACCTGCACATCATGCTGCGCTTTGATCTGGAGCGGGCGCTGATCGCGGGCACCCTGGACGCGAAAGACCTGGAAGAGGCCTGGAACACCCGCTTTGCCGCCGATTTCGGGGTGATGGTGGACAGGCCGTCGAACGGGCTGTTGCAGGATGTGCACTGGTCGGTGGGGCTTTTCGGGTATTTTCCGACCTATACGCTGGGCAATCTTTACGCGGGCTGCCTGCATCAGGCGTTGCGCGCCGATCTGCCCGATCTTGATGCAGATCTTGCGCGCGGCAACCTGACCCCGGCAACCGCATGGCTGCGCGACAAGGTGCAGCGCCACGGCGGTTTGCACCTGCCCGGCGCCCTGATCGAAGCGGCCTGTGGTGCTGTGCCCGGCCCCGATCCGCTGCTAAACTATCTTGAGGGCAAATTCGCCGCGATCTATCGGCTGTAACATCCCCGCACGGGGCGTCGCCTGCCAGGGCATGCCGGGCCGCGAACTCTACTCGATTTTGATGCGGTTTGCGCGCGTCTACCACATTGTCCGCTTGCCCCGGTCGGCCGGTGCGGGCATGCTGTCATCAAAGCGTCAATTAACCTGCTTGAAACTCCGTGACGCGCGCACCAAATGGAACAGGACATAAGGGGCAGGGCCGGTGCCGCCGGATGACCGGGGCCATGGCCCTCCCGCCTAAAGAGGAAAAATGATGCAAGACACCCTCAACCCAAGCTATCCCGTGCTGCCGCTGCGCGACATCGTGGTGTTCCCGCACATGATCGTGCCGCTTTTCGTGGGACGCGAGAAATCGGTGCGCGCCCTTGAAGAGGTGATGGCAGATGACAAGCAGATCCTGCTGTCCAGCCAGATAGACCCGTCGCAGGATGATCCTGATGCCGATGGCATCTATCGCGCCGGGGTGCTGGCCAATGTGTTGCAACTGCTGAAACTGCCCGATGGCACCGTGAAGGTGCTGGTCGAGGGCAAGCAACGGGTCCGCATCGTGGACTATATCGACAACCCCTCGTTTTTCGAGGCATCGGCCGCGACCCTGACCGAAATGCCCGGTGATCCCGATGCGGCAAGGGCGCTGGTGCGGTCGGTCTCGGACGAATTCGAACGCTATGCCAAGATCCGCAAGAACATCCCCGAAGAGGCGCTGGCGGCCGTGTCCGAAAGCAGCGATCCGGCGCGGCTGGCCGATCTGGTGGCGGGCCATCTTGGTATCGAGGTGGCGCAAAAGCAGGAACTGCTGGAAACGCTGGATGTCGCGGCGCGGCTTGAGAAAATCTATGGGCTGATGCAGGGCGAGATGTCGGTGCTTCAGGTCGAGAAAAAGATCAAGACCCGCGTCAAATCCCAGATGGAACGCACCCAGCGCGAATATTACCTGAATGAGCAGATGAAGGCCATTCAGAAGGAACTGGGCGACGGCGAGGATGGTTCGAACGAAGTTGCTGAACTTGAGGCAAAGATCAAGGCGACCAAACTGTCGAAAGAGGCGCGGACAAAGGCCGAGGCAGAGCTGAAAAAGCTGAAATCCATGTCGCCGATGTCGGCCGAGGCCACGGTGGTGCGCAACTATCTTGATTGGATACTGGCGCTGCCCTGGGGCGTGAAAAGCCGGGTAAAGAAAGACCTGACCAAGGCCGAGGCGGTGCTGGACGCCGATCACTACGGGCTGGAAAAGGTCAAGGAACGCATTGTCGAATATCTGGCGGTGCAGGCGCGATCGGCCAAGCTCAAGGGCCCGATCCTGTGCCTTGTCGGCCCTCCGGGTGTCGGCAAGACCAGCCTTGGCAAATCGGTCGCGCGGGCCACGGGGCGCGAATTCATCCGCATCTCATTGGGCGGGGTGCGTGACGAATCCGAAATCAGGGGCCACCGCCGCACCTATATCGGATCGATGCCGGGCAAGATCATTCAGGCGCTGAAAAAGGCGAAAACCACCAATCCGCTGATCTTGCTCGATGAGATCGACAAGATGGGTCAGGATTTCCGCGGCGAT
>JACIYW010000022.1 GCA_014359745.1 Paracoccaceae bacterium
GCCACGCCCCCCCGCCCCGCATCGCGCCACAGGGCCAGGTGCGCGGCGAATTCCGGCGACGACAGCGCGCGCCCGCGTTCATCCAGCGCGCAGACCAGCGCGCCATCGGGCAGGGCGCGGCGCAACAGCGCCGCCTCGGCCTCTGGCCCGCCGCCCTTGCGATCTTCCACCTCGACAACATCGACCGGGCCAAGGCCAAGCGCCCGCCCGCCGCGATCGAATCGCCGCAGATAGTCCGTTACAAGGTCACGTTCCGGCCCGGCCCGCAGCCTGCCCACAACGCACAGGCTGATGCGCATTCAGCCTTCGGTGGCCTGCACGCTGGCAGGAAGCCACATCTTTTCAAGCTGATAGAATTCGCGCACTTCGGGGCGGAACACATGCACGATCACATCGCCCGCATCGATCAGCACCCAATCGCCCTGATCCTTGCCCTCGATCTTGCACAACACGCCATCGTCCTGCTTCAGCCGGTCGGCCAGTTTTTCGGCGATGGCAACCACCTGCCGGGTGGACCGCCCCGAACACACGACCAGGAAATCGGCCATTTCCGACCGCCCCCGCAGGGGGATCGTCACGACCTCTTCGGCCTTGTCGTCATCAAGCGAGGAAAGGATATGGTCAAGCAGGGCGTTGCTGTCCACTTGGTCGGGTTTTGCGGTCATCGCAACACCCGGTACAGCCGTCCCACCGGCTGCGACTTGGGTCTGTAACAGGACATTGTCCTCCGATAATGGCGCGCCGGATCGGCCCCGGCGCAGGGCACGACCCCTTATAACACCGCAGACGCGCCATCTCAATCCACCTGCGTCATCTTGGCATCCTCTCGGCGGTACAATCCCGGCGGCATGGTGGCCAGGATGGCGCGCACCATATTGCGCGCGCGCCCATATCGGCGTAAAAGCCCGGTCATGACACAGGTTTTCGACATGGATGATCGCGCGCGGCTGCCCTGGCGGTTCCACGGCGCGAACTTCTCGATTCTGGCCCGCGCCTGACCGGGCTGTGCCTGATCGCGCCGTGCCTGATCGCGCCTTGCCCGCGATCCTCCCCGACACTTTCCCTCGTGACCGGCGCCACCCCGCGCCCAAGCATGATCCAGCCCCTTCAAACAGCGAGACAGCGTCATGACCGCCCCAAGAACCCTCTATGACAAGATATGGGATGCCCATATCGCCGACGAAAACGATGACGGCACCTGCCTGCTCTATATCGACCGCCATCTGGTGCACGAGGTCACCAGCCCCCAGGCCTTCGAAGGCCTGCGTCTGGCCGGGCGCCGCGTGCATGCCCCCGACAAGACCATCGCCGTGCCCGATCACAACGTGCCCACCACCGAAGACCGCGCCAATGGCATCGAGAATGAAGAAAGCCGCATCCAGGTCGAGGCGCTCGACAAGAACGCGCGTGATTTCGGTCTGCATTACTACCCGGTGTCGGACATCCGCCAGGGCATCGTGCATATCGTCGGCCCCGAACAGGGCTGGACGCTGCCGGGCATGACCGTGGTCTGCGGCGACAGCCACACCGCCACCCATGGCGCGTTCGGCGCGCTGGCCCACGGCATCGGCACGTCCGAGGTGGAACATGTGCTGGCAACGCAAACGCTGATCCAGAAGAAATCGAAGAACATGAAGGTGGAAATCACCGGCAAACTCGCCCCCGGTGTCACCGCCAAGGATATCACCATGGCCATCATCGGCGCCACCGGCACCGCGGGCGGCACCGGCCATGTCATCGAATATTGCGGCGAGGCGATCCGCAGCCTTTCCATGGAAGGCCGCATGACCGTGTGCAACATGGCGATCGAGGGCGGCGCGCGCGCGGGCCTGATCGCGCCCGATGAAACCACGTTCGAATATGTCAAGGGCCGCCCCCACGCCCCGAAAGGCGCGCAATGGGAAGCCGCCCTTGCCTGGTGGAAAACCCTGCACACCGACGCGGGCGCGCATTTCGACAAGGTGGTGACGCTGCGCGGCGAAGACATCGCGCCCTTGGTCACATGGGGCACCAGCCCCGAAGACGTGCTGCCCATCACCGGCGTGGTGCCGGCGCCCGAGGATTTCACCGGCGGCAAGGTCGACGCGGTGCGCCGCAGCCTTGATTACATGGGCCTGAAACCGGGGCAGAAGCTGGCCGAGATCGCGATCGATACGGTCTTCATCGGGTCATGCACCAATGGCCGGATCGAGGATCTGCGCGCCGCCGCCGCCATCCTGAAAGGCAAAAAGATCAAGGACGGCATGCGCGCCATGGTCGTGCCCGGATCGGGCCTCGTGCGCGCCCAGGCCGAGGAAGAGGGGCTGGCCGACATCTTCAAGGCCGCAGGCTTTGAATGGCGCATGGCCGGCTGTTCGATGTGCCTGGCCATGAACCCCGATCAGCTTGCCCCCGGCGAACGCTGCGCCGCCACCACCAACCGCAACTTCGAGGGCCGTCAGGGCCGCGGCGGCCGCACCCACCTTGTGTCCCCCGCCATGGCGGCGGCAGCGGCGGTCACCGGCCATCTGACCGATGTGCGCGAGATGATGGGCGAGGCCGTGTGATGCGCATCCATTCCGTTCGCGTCAGGAACTTCAAGACCTTTCAGGATGCGCATATGCGCGACATCCCGAATTTTGCGGTTCTGATCGGCGCGAACGGAACGGGCAAGACGACGTTCATTGATGTGTTCGGCTTCATGCGCGACTGTCTGGTGCATAACGTCCGCACCGCCGTCCAGAAACGTGCCGGATTTGCCCAACTTGTTTCGCGGGGGCATGAGGCCGAGGCGATCGAGGTTGAACTCAAGGTGGAACTTGATTTCAAGACCGGGAAAAGCCGGATCGTAACCTACGCGATCGAGATAGCCATGATGGCTGGCCGGGTTGTCGTAAAAGGCGAACGGCTAAGCTGGAAGCGTGGCAGCTATGGCCGCCCATTCAATTTCATCAACTTCTCCGAAGGCCAGGGCGAAGCTGTTGTCGAAAGCGATGAAGCCTTCGGAACCGATGTACGTGAAGAGGATCTGACGCGCGAACACCAGGTGCTCGATTCGCCGGACATCCTCGCCTTGAAAGGGCTCGGACAGTTCAAACGGTTTGAGGCCGCCAGCCAGTTGCGCGAACTGATCGAGGGATGGAGCGTCAACGATTTCAAGATCGAAAGCGCGCGACCCGAACCCGACGCGGCCCCGGCGGAACACCTCAGCGAAACCGGCGATAATCTTGCCCTCTATGCCCAGTTCCTGAAGGAAAACCACCCCGACATATTCGCCGACCTTCTGCAAAAGATGGCCGAACGTGTCCCCGGCATCGCCGAAATCACCCCCGAGGATACCGGCGATGGGCGCGTCGCCCTGCGCTTTCGGGATGCGGCGTTTGACAAGGGGTTCATCGCCCGCGCCGTGTCGGATGGCACGATCAAAATGTTTGCCTATCTCGCCCTTTTGCATGATCCGGACCCGCATCCGCTGCTGTGCATCGAAGAGCCGGAAAATCAGCTTTACCCGACCCTTCTGCCCATTCTGGCCGAAGAATTCGCCGCCTATACCGCCCGGCGCAGGAACGCGGCGCAGGTATTCGTGACAACCCACTCGCCCGATTTCCTGAACGCGGTTCCGCTCAACTCGATCTATTGGCTACAAAAGCAGAAGGGTTTCACGACGATTCAACGGGCTGGGGATGACAAGCAACTCATCGCTCTTGTTGATGAGGGTGACCGACCCGGCTGGTTGTGGCGCGAAGGCCTGTTCGCGGGTGCGGATCCGAAATGACCCTTGTCATCCTGACCGAAGAGCCGTCGATGAAGACGACGTTGGAACATGTCCTTTGCAAGCTTGGAATTGATCTTTCCGGGGTTCGTATCCTTGCGCATCAGGGCAAAAGTGATCTTGAAAAGTCCATCCCGCTTAAACTGAAAGCCTGGCTCGATCCGGAAGCCCGGTTTCTGATCCTGCGGGACAATGACCGGGGCGATTGCCGGCTTCGTAAAAGCAACCTGCTCGACATCGTTGCGAAAACAGGGCGGGCGGACAAAACGTTGGTGCGGATCGTATGTCAGGAACTGGAGGCGTGGTTCCTGGGCGATCCCTTGGCGCTGGAGGCGGCGGGCTATCTGAAACCTGGCCGCCGCCCTGCTTTTTGCAAGCGAGATCCCGACACGATTGATTACCCGGTTGAGGAATTGAAAAAGCTGAGAGCCGGGTATGGCAAGGGAACTGGTGCGGCTGCCATTTCGCTGCATCTTGATCTGGCCACGAATGCATCTGCAAGTTTCAGGGCAACAGTGGCTGCGATAGAACGTCTTGTCCGGCAGTGAGCGGAGGGTTTCAAAAAGATCACCGTTACACCTTTTCCGCAATCTTAACGGCGGCAGTTGCCTGCTTTAAGATGATGTAAACCGCCCGGTCGTGCCGACAGTGTATGTACGCAAGATGTACGCAAGATGTACGCAAGTCACACACGGCCCGCACCGCCAAATCCGCTACCAGAGGGAGCGCACCATTATGCAAAAATTCACCACCCTGACCGGAATCGCGGCGCCGATGCCAATGGTCAACATCGATACCGACATGATCATCCCCAAGCAGTTTCTGAAAACCATTGCCCGTACGGGCCTTGGCAAGAACCTGTTTGACGAGATGCGTTATGATCAACAGGGCAATGAAATCCCGGATTTCGTGCTCAACCAGCCGCAGTACCGCCATGCCGAAATTCTGGTCGCGGGCGAGAATTTCGGCTGCGGATCGTCGCGCGAACATGCGCCCTGGGCGCTTCTGGATTTCGGCATCCGCTGCGTGATCGCGCCCAGTTTTGCCGATATCTTTTACGGAAACTGCTTCAAGAACGGCATCCTTCCCATTGTTTTGCCTCAGGAACAGGTGGATATCCTGATGGACGAGGCCCGCAAGGGCGCCAATGCCCGCCTGTCGGTCGATCTGGTCGCGCAGACGGTCTCCACCCCCGATGGGCAGGTGTTTTCCTTCGAGGTGGACAGTTTCAAGAAACACTGCCTGCTCAACGGTCTTGATGATATCGGCCTGACCCAGGAAAAAAGCGCGGCAATCGCGGCATTCGAGGCGCAGGCAGCCGCAACCCGCCCTTGGGTCTGAAACAGCCCTGAACACAAGATATGGGGGCCGCCCGTGGGGGCGGCCTTATTTCGTTACGAATTTGATGCATTCTGGCGACAGTTTCACCATGTTCTCGCCCCAAATTTTACCGACATTGCTCCTGTTGTTGCGCCGCTGGCCGGAAGAAGGCAAAACTTGGGCAAGATTGAGGCAGAATTCCGCAACAAGCGGACACAGGCAGGCAAAAGTGCCCGGCAATGTATCGGGCGCTGCCTTGACAGGGGTGCAGGGGCAGTGTTTTCGAAATTCAGCGCGGCGGCGGTGCGGGCCATCCTGATGATGTTCATGGTGGCCACGCCCTCGATCATGCTGTCCGAGGGCACGGCGGATTCGGCGCAGATCGTTGTTTTGTTGGCGCTTTTCGCCGCGGCGCTGACATTTGTGGAATATGCCTCGACCTATCCCGGTCTGGTGGAATTCCGCGATGCGCCGCCGTTCAACCGCGTTCGGTTCCTGTCGCTGTTCATCACGCTTTTCCTGCTGTCCCTGATCGTGCGCGGCACCGAATCGCATTCGACCTTCACGCTTTTCGTGCAGGCGATCGGGCTGGTTGTGGGGCAGGCGATGGATTTTCCCTATAGTCCGGTGCGTCTGCTGATCCTGTCGATCGCGGCCGAGGATGGCGGCGAGCGATTGGAACTGATCCGCGCCACCGCCGGGATGAGCTATCTTATCTCTTTGCTGACGCTGGGAATTTTCGTGATCCTGACACGGGCCTATGTCTGGCCCCGCCGCACCGAGGCGTTCAACGTCTGGGTCAATCTGCCCACCTTCGACCCGACGGCAGGCGGTGATGTGGTCACCCGGCTGGAGCGGGATGCGCGCGTTAACGTCATCTTAGGGTTTTTGCTGCCATTCCTGATCCCGTTGGTGGCCAGTCAGGCGGCGCAGGTCTTTGCGCCGATTGCTTTGGCCTCGCCGCTTACGTTGGTCTGGATCATCACGCTATGGGCCTTTCTTCCTGCCAGCCTGTTCATGCGCGGCATTGCGATGGGCCGGATCGCCGGCATGATACAGGAAAAAAGACGCCAGCATCGCGTTTCCGGCGATGCGCCGTTGCAATTTGTCTGATCCTTGCCTGTTCTTTCGGGGCGCCCCTGCGGGCCGAGGTTCTGCGTATCGCCACCTATGACGCGGGCCTGACGCGGCGCGGGCCTGGGCTGTTGCTGCGCGATATCCTGCGGGGCGACGATCCGCAGATCGCTGCTGCTGCGGCGGTGATCGCGGCGATACGGCCCGATGTGCTGGTGCTGACATCGCTCGATTACGATCACGGGTTGCGCGGGCTGGCGGGTTTTGCCGATGTGCTGGCGGGGCTTGGCGTGGATTATCCGCACCGCTTCGCGCTTCGGCCCAACAGCGGGCTTGCATCGGGCCTTGATCTGGATGGTGACGGGCGGCGGGGCCAGCCCGAAGATGCGCAGGGCTATGGCTGGTTCGCGGGCGAAGGGGGGCTGGCGATCCTGTCAAACCGCCCGGTCATGCGCGAAAGCGTCACCGATTTCAGCGCGGTTCTGTGGCGCGATCTGCCCGGCGCGCTGCTGCCGACCACCGCCGGGGGCGGGGCGTTCCCATCGGTCGCGGCGCAAAACGCGCAGCGGCTTCCCTCCACCGCGCATTGGGTGGTGCCGATACGCGTGACGCCCGGTCAGGTGCTGTCGCTTCTGGTTTTCCGGGCGACACCGCCGGTTTTCGACGGGCCCGAAGATCGCAATGGCCGCCGCAATCATGACGAGGCCGCGTTCTGGCTGCGCTATCTGAACGGTGAACTGCCCGGCCATGATCCGCCGCCGGGGCCGGTGGCGGTGCTGGGCAACGCCAATCTGGATACGCAACGCGGGGCGGGCCTTGGCGATGCGATGGCCGCCCTTTTGGTGCATCCACGCCTCCAAGACCCAAAGCCGCGGCGTGGTAAGCCGCCCGATGCGCCAGGGTTTGCGGGGGGGCTTGCGGATGCGGGGCTTGCGGATGGCGGGCTGGCAACGGTCGACTGGCCAGACGGGCCGGGGCGCCAACGGGTGGATTATGTGCTGCCCGATGCCGGGCTTCGGGTGGTCGGGTCGGGGGTGTTCTGGCCCCCGCCGGGCGCGCCCATGGCCGAAACGGTTGCCGCCGCCTCGGCGCACCGGGCGGTGTGGGTGGATGTGGAAATTCCCTGATCGCCGGGCGGCCCGGTTTGCTGCCGGTTTTGCCCTTTGGCCAGATGGTTGGTCAGGGCGGGCGGGTTCCACCCCGCCGCGTCGGCCCCGGTCTGGCCTGGCCGCGCTTGACCGCGTCGCGGTCATTGGATAGGCCCGTTCCAACCCGCGTCATCCCTGAAGGAGCCTGATCTTGCCCAATCTTTCCCTGCTTATCCTCCCCGGTGACGGGATCGGCCCCGAGGTCATGACCGAGGTGCGCAAGGTCATTGACTGGTTCGGCGACAGGCGCGGCATCGCCTTTGATGTCAGTGAAGGTCTTGTCGGTGGCTGCGCCTATGATGCGCATGGCACGCCCCTGACCGATGCCACCATGGCGCAGGCACAGGCGGTCGATGCGGTGCTTCTGGGCGCGGTGGGCGGGCCGCAATATGACGATCTGGATTTCAGCGTGAAACCCGAACGCGGCCTGTTGCGCCTGCGCAAGGAAATGGACCTGTTCGCCAACCTGCGCCCGGCGCAGTGTTTCGATGCGCTGGCCGATTTCTCGTCGCTGAAAAAGGATGTGGTCGCCGGGCTCGACATCATGATCGTGCGAGAGCTGACCTCGGGCGTCTATTTCGGCGAACCGCGCGGCATCATCAAGGAAGGCAATGAACGGGTGGGCATCAACACCCAGCGCTATACTGAATCCGAGATTGCCCGCGTCGCCCGCGCGGCGTTCGATCTGGCGCGCAAGCGGTCGGGCAGGCTTTGTTCGATGGAAAAGGCCAATGTGATGGAATCGGGCGTGCTGTGGCGGCAGGTCGTGCAGGAAGTGCACGACGCCGACTATCCCGATATCGAACTGTCGCACATGTATGCCGACAATGGCGCGATGCAGCTTGTCCGCCGACCCAAACAGTTCGACGTGATCGTCACCGACAACCTGTTCGGCGACATCCTGTCGGATTGCGCCGCGATGCTGACCGGCAGCCTTGGCATGCTGCCGTCGGCCAGCCTTGGTGCGCCGATGGCGAATGGCCGACCCAAGGCGCTTTATGAACCGGTGCACGGGTCTGCCCCCGATATCGCCGGGCAGGGCATCGCCAATCCGATCGCCTGCATCCTCAGCTTCGCGATGGCGCTACGCTATTCCTTCGATCTGGGGGCAGAGGCCGCGCGCGTGGAAGCTGCGGTGCAAAAGGTGCTGGCCGACGGTCTGCGCACCGCCGATCTGATGGGCCCCGAGGGCGGCACACCGATCAGCACCTCGCGGATGGGCGATGCGATCGTGGCCGCGCTGGGCGCCGTGTAAGGCGGCGGCGCGCCGCGCGGACGCTGTGCCGGGTTGCCCGCGCGGAACGCGTATTTTTTCCAAGATGAAGGGAAAGGCGCGCCCTCAGGCAATTTCAGAAAAAGCTGATAGGTTTTTTCGGTTCGAAATTGGGTCAGACCAATATCCAACAGCGTTTCGCCGATTCGTTTCGCCGATTCAGGGAAAAGCCGAAACGCTGTTGATCCGGGGCAGCGCCCTCTTTCATGTCAGCCTGGCGTGACGGAGAGGGGGGCTGACCGCCGTGCCTGGGTCTCGGTTTCCCGAGCCAGTGCGCCGTAATGGGCGATGCGGGTGCTGTGCAGGCACACGCGGCGCAGCCAGCGGACCGCGTCGGTGCGCTCGAAATCCGCGCCGTTGCGACCGTGGCCCACGCTGGCGCGCAGCCGCAGCTCGCGTCGGGCGATCAGCGCGCTCAGCCTGTCCAGCCGCGCGGCGTCGGTTTCCGTCCCCTCCACCTGCCGGACAAGGGCCGCGGCCACCGCCTGCGCCGCGCGGCGCAGGTCGGCGTCGGCGCGCAGGGCGGTGATGCGTTCGGGCTGCTGACAGCGGTGGTTGAGCCGGTGGAGATGGTCGATCTGATGGATGAGCGCGCCATAGCGCGCCTCGACGGCGGCGCGGGATTCGGGCAGCGAGATGCGGCGGACATAGTTTTGCAGATCGTCCAGGGCGGGGGCCGTGAAGCGCGCCGTGGCCGTCATCGGCGTGCGGGGGCCACCGGGGGGGAGCGCCTCGGCCAGGGCGGCGAAAAGCACCCGTGCGATGCGCATGGCCTGTCCCGCGGCGGCGTCCATCGCCGCGGCCGGATCCGAGAGAAGGCCGGGATCGGGGGCCTCGCCGATCGCGGGGCCGTCATCGGGGATCAGCCATTCGATGGCGCTGGCGAAACGGTGGGCGAAGGGCAGCATCGCCACGACGCCCAGCAGGTTGAAGCCGGTGTGAAACGCGACCAGCCCGAACTGGACGTCGCCGTCCATCAGGTTCAGCGCAAGCGGCCCCAGCCAGCCCAGCAGCGCAAAACCGGCCGTCGCCGTCAGAAGATTATAGGCCAGATGCGCGACCCCCGTGCGCCGCATCGCGCGGCTGCCGCCAAGCGTGGCCATCATGCCGGTCATCGTGGTTCCGATATCCATTCCGATCGCCATCGCCGCCGCCTGCGTGAACTCGATGGTTCCCGACCCCAGCAGCACCAGCGCCGTCGCCATCCCCGCCGAGGATGAATGCAGCACCGCCGCGATGATCGCACCCAAAAGCACCAGCAGGAATCGCCCGCCCAGGCTGTCGCCCGGCAGTGTTTCGGGCGTCAGATAGCCTTCGAACGCGGCGGCGCCGGTTTTCATCAGGTCGATGCCCAGGAACAGCATGGCGAACCCCGCCAGCCCGAACCCGACCAGCCGCCAGCGGCCCCGCCCAAGGATGCGCAGCAGGCTGCCCGCCAGCAGGATGGGCAGCACGATCTGCCCCAGTTGCAATTTCAAGCCCAGGATCGTTACCATCCAACCGGTCACGGTGGTGCCGAGGTTGGCGCCGAAGATCACGCCGACGGCCTGCGGAAAGGTCATCAGCCCGGCGCCGACGAACCCGATGACCGTGACCGTCGTGGCGCCGGACGACTGGATCACGGCGGTTGTCAGGGTTCCGGTGATCACGCCCGACAGGGGCGTGTTGGTAAAGCGTGCGAGCACCCGCCGGGCCTGGGTGCTCGACAGATCGCGCAGGGCGTCGGTCATGGTCTGCATACCGAACAGAAACAGCCCGAGCCCGCCCAGCAATGTCAGGATTTGCGTTGTCATGGCCCAAATTCGCGCCTTCTTGCGGGGCTGGCAAGCGCTTTTGCGTCGCAGGGGGGGCAATCCGCCCCCGCCGGATGCCCTGCGGGCCGCAAAGGCCCCCCGTGGCAGTAAAGCCCCCTTGCATTCGCCCGCCCGCTTCGCTAATCCGCCTGCACGGTCGGAGTGTAGCGCAGCCCGGTAGCGCACCTGCTTCGGGAGCAGGGGGTCGGAGGTTCGAATCCTCTCACTCCGACCAGATCGTTAGCACACGAAAATTGTCGATTCGTTTGGCGGGGTTTCCCGGCCAATCCAACCTGCACCAGCACAGGCCGCTTGCGCGGCCCGCACATCCCCGCCCCGGCTTGGTGGGCCTGTGCTCAGCCCTCCATCGCTTCGAGTTCGGTGATCATGTCGTCGATCATCGACAGGCCCTTGTCCCAGAACTTCGGGTCAGAGGCATCAAGGCCAAAGGGGGCCAGCAATTCCTTGTGGTGTTTCGATCCGCCGGCCTTCAGCATCTCGAAATACTTGTCCTGAAAGCCCGGCGTGCCTTCGGCGTAGACCGCGTAAAGCGCGTTCACCAACCCGTCGCCGAACGCATAGGCATAGACGTAAAACGGCGAATGCACGAAATGCGGGATATAGGCCCAGAAGGTTTCATAGCCTTCCATGAAATTGAACACCGGCCCCAGGCTTTCGGCCTGCACCGACATCCACAGCGCGTTGATGTCGTCGGGCGTCAGCTCGCCCTCGCGCCGGGCGGCGTGCAGCTTGCATTCGAAATCGTAGAACGCGATCTGGCGCACGACGGTGTTGATCATGTCTTCGACCTTGCCGGCCAGCAGGGTCTTGCGTTCGGCAGGGGTTTTCGCGCGATCGAGCAGGGCGCGGAAGGTCAGCATCTCGCCGAATACGCTGGCGGTTTCGGCCAGTGTCAGGGGGGTGGAGGACAAAAGCTCTCCCTGTCCCGCCGCCAGCACCTGATGCACGCCGTGGCCCAGTTCATGGGCCAGCGTCATCACGTCGCGCGGCTTGCCCAGATAGTTCAGCATCACATAGGGGTGCACCGTGGTCACGGTGGGGTGGGCAAAGGCACCGGGCGCCTTGCCGGGTTTCACGCCCGCGTCGATCCAGCCGCGATCGAAAAACGGCGCGGCAATCTCGGCCATTTTCGGGGAAAAGCCGGCATAGGCATCCATCACCGTCTGTTTCGCCGTGGGCCAGTCGATGGTTTTGGGCGGATCAAGCGGCAAGGGCGCGTTGCGGTCCCAGACTTCCAGCGTCTCCAGCCCCATCCATTTGGCTTTCAGCGCGTAATAGCGATGCGACAGGCGCGGATAGGCGGCCACGACCGCATTGCGCAACGCCTCGACCACCTCGGGTTCGACATGGTTAGACAGGTGGCGCGATGTTTGCGGCGTGGGCATCTTGCGCCACCGATCCTCGATCTCTTTTTCCTTGGTCAGGGTGTTGTGTACGCGGGCAAACAGCCGGATGTTGGCGCCAAACACCCGCGCCAGTTCGCGCGCGGCTTCCTCGCGTTTGGCGCGGTCGGGGTCGGTCAGCAGGTTGAGCGTGGATTCAAGGCTGAGCGCGTCACCGCCGATGCTGAATTCCAGCCCCGCCATCGTCTCGTCAAACAGCCGGTTCCAGGCGGCCGCGCCCACAACCGACTGATCGTGCAGAAATTTTTCCAGCTCATCCGACAATTGATAGGGCCGCATCGCGCGCAGCCGCTCGAACACCGGGCGATAGCGGGCCAGATCGGCATTGGCGGCAAAAAGCGCATCAAGCGCCGCGTCATCTATGCGGTTGATCTCCAACGAGAAGAACACCAGCGGCGTCGTGGCGGTGGTGATCCGGTCCTGCATGTCCGACAGGAACTTGGCGCGGGCGCTGTCGGTGGTGTTCTGGTAATAGCGCAGCCCCGCGAAGGACATCAGCCGCCCGGCGGTGATATCTATCGCCTCATAGCGGCGCACGCAGTCCAGCATCCCGGCGGCATCAAGCGCGGCCAGCTTGCCCTCGTGATCGCGGGCGAAATCGGCGCAGGCCTGTTCCAGCCAGGCGGCATCGCGCGCCACCTGGGGCGCGTCGGGCGCGGGGTACAGATCGCCCAGATCCCATTCGGGCAGATCGCCAAAGCCACCCTTGGCGGTTGCATTGGCATCATGGCAGGGGCGGGGCAGGGCGCGGATCATGCGAAAACCTCTCATTATGTCCGGCCCCATCTAGGGGGGAGTCGGGGGCGGGTGCAAGGCATCCACGGCTTTTGCCCAAAATTCAGGCGATCCGCCACCGATCGCGCAGCACCCCGATCATGGATTGCCACCGTCGCAAAATCCTTGTTCCCACGCCTGAAATTTACGCTAGTGTCGGGGCATGACCGATGCGTTTTTCAATGAAATGTTCCAATCCGGGCGCGTCCGCCCCCCCTATGCACAGCTTGAAGGCTGGACCGAACGGATGCCCGCCAGCCTGCGCAGCCTCAAACAGGCCGAGGCCGAGGCGCTGTTTCGCCGGATCGGCATCACCTTCGCCGTTTACGGCGAGGGCGGCGACCCCGATCGCCTGATCCCGTTCGACATGTTCCCCCGCGTCTTTGCCCATGATGAATGGCGCAAGCTGGAACGCGGCATCAAGCAGCGCGCGCGGGCGCTGAATGCCTTTCTGGTGGATGTTTACGGGCGGGGCGAGATCGTGCGCGCGGGCCGCATCCCTTCCCGGCTGGTCTATCTGAATGAGGCTTACGAGAAGGCAGCCGCCGGTTTCGTGCCGCCGCGCGGGGTCTACAGCCATGTGGTCGGCATCGATCTGGTGCGCACCGGGCCCGATGAATTCTTCGTGCTGGAGGATAATTGCCGCACCCCCTCGGGCGTCAGCTACATGCTGGAAAACCGCGAAATCATGATGCGGATGTTTCCCGACCTGTTTCGCGGCAACCGGATCGAGCCGGTGGATCGCTATCCGCAGGCGCTGCGCCGCACGCTGGCCTCGGTCGCGCCCCAGAAATGCGACCGCGACCCGACCATCGTGATCCTGACACCGGGCCATTTCAATTCGGCCTACTATGAGCACAGCTTCCTTGCCGATCTGATGGGCGTCGAACTGGTCGAAGGGCAGGATCTGTTTGTCGAGGGCGAATTCGTCTGGATGCGCACCACCCGGGGGCCGAAACGCGTCGATGTGATCTATCGCCGCCTTGATGACGCCTTCATCGACCCGCTGTGCTTTCGCCCCGACTCCCTGCTGGGCGTGCCGGGGCTGATGGATGTCTATCGCTCTGGCGGGGTCAGCATCGCTTCGGCCCCCGGCGCGGGCGTCGCCGATGACAAGGCGATCTATTGCTATGTGCCGGAAATGATCCGCTTCTATCTGGGCGAGGAACCGATCCTGAAAAACGTGCCCACCTGGCAATGTGCCAATCCCGACGATCTGGGCCATGTGCTTGATAATATCGCCGATCTGGTGGTGAAAGAGGTGCACGGATCGGGCGGTTACGGCATGCTGGTCGGCCCGAAATCGACCAAGGCGCAGATCGCGGCCTTTGCCGACAAGCTGCGCGCCAATCCCGGCAATTACATCGCGCAACCCACGCTGGCGCTTTCCACCTGCCCCAGTTTCGTGGATGAAGGCATCGCGCCGCGCCACGTCGATCTGCGCCCCTATTGCCTGGTGGGCGAGCGGGTGGAACTGGTGCCGGGCGGCCTGACCCGCGTGGCCCTGACCGAGGGCAGCCTGGTGGTGAATTCATCCCAGGGCGGCGGCGTCAAGGATACCTGGGTGCTGGCGGAGTGACGAGATGTTAAGCAGGACCGCCGAAAACCTTTACTGGATCGCGCGCTACATGGAACGCGCCGAAACCACCGCGCGGTTTCTTGAGGTGGGCGGGCGCATCGCGCTTTTGCCATCGGCTGGCGGCGCGGGCAACATGAGCGAGTGGAACTCGCTCCTGCGCGCCTCGGGCACCGAAGCGGGGTTCGCGCATAAATACGGCGACCCGGTGCAGCGCAATGTCGAAAGCTATTTCTTCTTTGACCGCGACAACCCCTCGTCGGTGGCGTCCTGCATCACCGCGGCGCGCGAAAACGCCCGCATCGTGCGCACCGCGCTGACCACGCAGATGTGGGACGCGCTGAATACCGCCTTCCACGAATTGCGCGACTGGGACAGGATGGAGCGGTCCGAACTCGACATGGCGCAGCTTACCGACTGGACGTTGCGCCACACCGCCATGCTGCGCGGCGCCATCGAGGCCACGCATCTGCGCAACGATGGGTATGATTTCCTGAATCTCGGCTATTTCCTGGAACGCGCCGACAGCACCGCGCGGCTGCTGGATGTGAAATATTACGTCCTGCTGCCGCAGATCGATTATGTCGGGTCGGGGCTGGACAATTACCAGTGGTCAACGCTTTTGCGCGCGCTTTCGGCGCACCGCGCCTTTCACTGGGCCTATGGCGGCGATGTGACGGCGGCCAAGATCGCGCATTTCCTGATCCTCAACCAGCAATGCCCGCGCTCGCTTCTGACCTCGGTCACCGCCGCCACCACGCATCTTGAACGGCTGGCGCGCGGTTACGGCGCGTCGGGCAAGGCGCAGGCAAGGGTGCGCGCGCTGCTGGGCGAACTGGCCGAACTCTCGGTCGAGGATGTCTTTGACGAGGGGCTGCACGAATTCCTGACCCGCTTCATCCGCGACGTGGCCGCGGTGGGGGCTGAGGTGCAGGGAACCTATCTGATCGGGGATATGCGATGATCCTGACCGTGAACCATGTCAGCCGCTACCGCTATGATCTGCCGGTGCGCAGCGTCGTGCAAAGCCACCGCCTGACCCCCTCGCGCCACGAAGGCCAGCGCAGCCTTGACTGGCAGGTGCGCGTTTCCGACGGGCTTTCGGGCGGCGCCTACCGCGACGGGGCGGGCGATTGGGTGCAGGCCTACAGCGTTCCCGGCCCGGTGTCGGAAATCTCGGTCGAGGTGGTCGGCCGCGTCGAGGTCACCGACATGTCGGGCGTGCTGCGCGGCCACCGCGAAACCATCGCCCCCGAGGCCTATCTGCGCGCCACCAATGCCACCCGCGCCGATGTGGCCCTGGCCGATCTGGCCGCGTCGGCGGGGCAGGGCACCGACCCGCTGAACCGGGCGCACAGCCTGTCGGCGGCGGTGGCCGATGCCATCGCCTACCGCCCCGGTGCAACCCACGCCCACACCACCGCCGCCGAGGCGCTGGAACTTGGCGAAGGTGTCTGCCAGGATCACGCCCATGCCCTTATCGCGGTGGCGCGGGTGGCGGGGATGGCGGCGCGCTATGTCTCGGGCTACCTGTTTTCCGATGCGGCGGGCGATCCGCACGAGGCCGCCCATGCCTGGGCAGAGGTCTATGTCACGGGCCTTGGCTGGGTGGGGTTCGATCCGGCCAATCGCTGCTGCCCCGATGATCGCTATATCCGCCTTGGGTCGGGGTTCGACGCGCGCGATGCCGCCCCCATTCGCGGCATCGCCCGCGGGGCGGGCAACGAAAGCCTCGATGTCACCGTGGCCATCGGTGCCGCCCAGCAATAACCCGGCCGGTACCGCACCGATGCTCATCCTCTCGATCAAAATACTCCCGCCGGAGGCATCCGCACCCACCACCAAACCCCGCTTTCCGATGCGCGCAATCCCGTTTAAACCGATGCCGAACACTGGAGGCTGACATGACCTATTGCGTGGGGCTGCTGCTCAAGGCGGGAATGGTGCTTTTGTCCGATACCCGCACCAATGCGGGCCTCGACAATATCTCGACCTATCGCAAGATGTTCGTGTTCGAGGAACCGGGCGAACGGATCGTCGCCATCCTGACGGCGGGCAGCCTGTCGGTCACGCAAACCACGATCGCCCGCCTGCGCGACACGATCGAGGATGAGGCGGCGGGCACCGAGACCCCGGAACCCTCGATCCTGTCGGCCCCCACCATGCTGCGCGTGGCCCAGATCGTCGGCGAAACGCTGGCACAGGTCAGCGCGGATGTCGCCGACAAACTTGCCCGCATGAAGCAATCCGCCACCGCCTCGATGATCGTCGCGGGCCAGCGCAAGGGGGGTGCCATGCGCATGTTCCTGGTCTACCCCGAGGGCAATTTCATCGAGGCGACCGATGACACCCCGTTCCTGCAAATCGGCGAACACAAATACGGCAAACCGATCCTTGACCGGGTGGTGACCCCCGACATCTCGTTGATCGACGCGCAAAAGGCGGTGCTTCTGTCGATGGATTCGACGCTGCGGTCGAACCTTTCGGTGGGGATGCCGCTGGATCTGATGGTGATAGAGGCCGATCACTGCACGCCAAGCCTTACCCGCCGGATCGAGGCGAATGACCCGCAGTTCATGGCCATGAGCGAGGCCTGGTCAGAGGCGCTGCGCAGCGCCTATCGCCATATAAAGCTATGATCGCGCGCGGTTATCCCGCTCGGTTGTCGGCAAACAGGGCAACCGCGCGATCGATGGCGGCGGCGCGGCGTTCGGGGGTTTCCATCAATATTTCATGTTCCGCACCCGCCACGACCTCGAACCGCCCACCCCGCCAATCGGCCATGCGTGCCGCAACCGCGCCCACATCGATGATGCGTTCATTGCCGCCGACCATGGTCAGGGTCGGCAGATCGGGCGCGGGTGCTGCGCACAGATCGCGGATCTCGGCCAGCGCCTCGCCCAGCCAGGTCAGGCTTGGGCCGCCGATCACGAGGTCGGGATGCGCGCGCGCCTGCGCCTGCAACATCGCAAAGGTGGTCGGATCGGTGGTCAGCAGGTTGTCGGCAAACGGGGCCTCCAGAACATAGGTGGTCGGCCCTGTCCCCGGCGCATAGAACCGCCCCAGCCCGCCGATATGGCGCGGGCCGGTCAGCAGGCGCGCGATCTTGTGCAGAACCGGGTTCATCGCGATCCCCCACATCGGGCCGGTGAACAGCGCCGCATGTACCGGCAGACGGTTCAGAACCGCCCGCAATCCGATGGCGCCACCCATCGAATGGCCGATCAGATACCAGGGCCGGGGCAGCGACATCGCGCCCGCCGCCGCGACCATCGCGTCCACATCACGCTGGTAATCGCCAAAGCGTTCCACATGGCCGATAGCGCGATCCGCCACCAGCCGGTCGGCCAGCCCCTGACCGCGCCAGTCGATGGCCATCGTGGCATAGCCCCGCGCGGCCAGGGCGCTGGCGGTCATGCCGTATTTCTCCAGATATTCGGTGCGGCCGGGAAACAGCAACACCGTGCCGGTCGCGGCCCCAGGATCGCCCGGCCAGATCCCCAGCCGCAAGCGCACCCCATCCGCCGCATGGCACCACAGCGCCCGCCCCGGCACCAGCGCCGCGCCGCACCCGTCACGGTCGGGATCCGCGAAAAACGGTGCGTCCTGCATGGCTTAACCCAGCAACCCGCCCAGTTTCATCGCCGTGCCCATGTCGCCCTCGATCGACAGCTTGCCCGACATGAAGGCGCTGGTGGGGTTGATTTCGCCCGCGAGGATGCCGCGAAACGTGTCGACATCGGCGATCAGCGTGACATCGGCATCGTCATCGGATGCGTGCACCCCCGATCCGTCGATCATGATCGCGCCCTCGCCCTCAATCAGGAATTTCGCGCTGCCGTCAAAGCTGTCGCCAAGCTTGGCGCGCAGGGCTTCCACCGCCGAGGTGATGATGTCGCTCATGTGATCCTCCGAAATGTGACCGGATGGTTTTGCATTTTCCGGGCGTGACGCTACACTGGGTTTATGGGTGTTTCGGTCAAGCTTCTCAATCCTGTCGTTGCGGCACTTTTGCTGATCGTGCCGATTTTTGCCGGATCGGCGGCGATCGGGCAAAGCGGCGCGCCCGCCAAGGCAGAGGCGTCAACGCTCGATACCCTGTTTTCCGAATTGCAATCGGGTGAAGATGGCCAATGGCAACGCGCCGAACGCCAGATCCGTGCGGAATGGTCGAAATCGGGATCGGCGGCGATGGACCTGCTGCTGGAACGCGGCAGGGATGCGCTTGCGGCCGGCGATCTGGACGGCGCGCTCGATCACCTGACCGCCCTGACCGATCACGCGCCCGATTTCGCCGAGGGCTGGAATGCGCTGGCCACGGCCCGTTTCCAGGCCGACAGCTACGGCCCGGCGATAGAGGATATCCGCCGGGTGCTGGCGCTGGAGCCACGGCATTTCGGGGCGCTGGCGGGGCTTGGCCGCATCCTTGAGGAACTGGGCGAAACCGGCGGCGCGCTTGCCGCCTTTCGCGCCGCGCACGCTATACATCCGCATCAGCCGGACATAAAAGCGGCGCTGGACCGTCTGGAACGCAAGCAGCCGGGCCGAGATATCTGACCACCGCTAAACGGGGCAGCAAGTGATGCGCGAGCAGGCGCGGGTGGTGGCGGTTCTTGGCCCGACCAACACCGGCAAGACCCATTATGCCATTGAACGGATGCTGGCGCATCGCACCGGCGTCATCGGCCTGCCGCTGCGGCTTCTGGCGCGCGAGGTTTATGACCGCATCGTCGGCTTGCGCGGCCCTTCGGTGGTGGCGCTGATCACCGGCGAGGAACGGATCGTGCCCGACCGGGTGAAATACTGGGTCTGCACGGTCGAAGCGATGCCAACCGGGATCGGCGCCGATTTCGTGGCGGTGGACGAGATACAGCTTTGCGCCGATGCCGACCGGGGCCATGTGTTCACCGAACGCCTTCTGGGCGCGCGCGGGTTGCATGAGACGCTGTTTCTGGGGTCAGACACGATGCGCGGCGCGATTGCGGCCCTTGTGCCCGGCGTGCAGTTCCTGTCGCGCCCGCGCCTGTCGGATCTGGCGTATTCAGGTTCAAAAAAGATAAGCAGGATGCCGCCACGTTCGGCCATCGTCGGGTTTTCGGTTGAAAATGTATATGCCATCGCGGAACTGATCCGCCGCCAGAAAGGCGGCTGCGCGGTGGTGATGGGTGCGCTTAGCCCCCGCACCCGCAACGCGCAGGTGGCGCTTTATCAAAATGGCGATGTGGATTATCTGGTGGCGACCGATGCCATCGGCATGGGGCTGAACCTTGATATCCACCATGTCGCCTTTTCGGCGCTGTCCAAATTCGACGGCCACCGCATGCGCCCGCTTTACCCCCATGAGCTGGCGCAGATCGCCGGGCGGGCCGGGCGCCACATGAACCCCGGCACCTTCGGCGTGACGGGCGAGGCGCGCGCGCCCGACCCCGAGGTGATCGCCGCCATCGAGGATCACCGCTTTGAACCCGTCACCCGGCTGCACTGGCGCAACGCCGCCCTGTCGTTTGGCAGCATCGACCGGCTGATTGCCTCGCTTGAAAGCTATACGCATCACGACTGGCTGACGCGGGTGCGCGAATCGGACGATCTGCGCGCCCTGCGCGCCCTTGCCGCCATGCCAGAGGTGCGCGACCGGGTGCAGGGCGGCCGCGATGTGCATCTGTTGTGGGATGTGTGCACCATCCCCGATTTTCGCGGCATCTCGGCGGGCGATCATGCCGGCCTTCTGGCCCGCATCTTTGACTTTCTGCAGGGCGGTGGCCTGGTGCCCGATGACTGGATCGCCCGCCAGATTGCCCGCATCGACCGGGTGGATGGCGATATTGACACAGTTTCGCGCCGTTTGGCGGATATCCGCACCTGGACCTATATCGCGCAGCGTCGCGGGTGGGTAAATGACGAAACCCATTGGCGCGGGGCGACTCGCGCGGTAGAAGACCGATTGTCGGATGCGTTGCACGCGCGGCTGACGCAGCGATTTGTGGACCGGCGCACATCCGTGCTGCTGCGCCGGCTCAATCAGAAGGAGAGCCTTGTGGCCGAGGTGAACGACAAGGGCGACGTGACGATAGAGGGCGAATTCATCGGTCGTCTGGAAGGTTTTCGCTTTCGCACCGATGCCAACGCATCGGGGGAAGAGGCAAAGACGCTGCGCGCCGCCAGCCTTGCCGCGCTGCGCCCGCAGTTTCATCTGCGCGCCGATCGTTTCTACAACGCCCCCGACACCGAAATGGATTACACTGAACAGGGCGGCCTGATGTGGGGCGATCAGGCGGTCGGCAAGCTGGTTGCCGGGGCCGAGGCGCTGCGCCCCAAGGTTGAGGCCTTTGTCGATGAAGACGCGGGCGATGAGGTGGCCGAAAAGGTGCGCCGCCGCCTGCAACATTTCATCGACCGCAAGATCGCCGCGCTTTTCGATCCGCTGCTGGCGCTGGGGCGTGATGAAACGCTGACCGGGCTGGCGCGCGGGTTCGCGTTCCGGTTGACCGAGAATTTCGGCATCCTGCCCCGCGATCAGGTCGCCGAAGAGGTGCGCGCCCTTGATCAAGAGGCGCGCGGTTCCCTGCGCAAGCACGGGGTGCGGTTCGGGCAGTTCACGGTGTTTCTGCCGCTCCTGCTCAAACCCGCGCCGACGCGGCTGCGGCTTGTGCTGTGGTCGCTGGCGCAGGGCTTGCAGGAATTTCCCGAAAGCCCGCCGCCGGGCCTGGTCACGATCCCCAACATCCCCGATGTGCCCGATGCGCATTACCAGTTGGCGGGTTATCGCCCGTCGGGCGCGCGCGCGATCCGCATCGACATGCTGGAACGGCTGGCCGATCTGTTGCGCGCCAAGGACAGCCGCGCGGGGTTCGAGGCGACGGGTGACATGTTGTCGATCACCGGCCTGTCACTGGAACAGTTTGTTGATCTGATGGGCGGATTGGGCTATCGGGCCGAACGCGGCGAGCGGCCAAAAGCGCGGCCTTTGCCCGATGCGGGCCAGATCGCGGCCCCCGATCCGGTCAAGGCCCCCGATCCCGTCGAAACCCCCGACCCCGCCGCCCCGACAGAGGTTCCGGGCCGCCCCGATGAGGTTCCGGCCCCGCTCCCGCCGGAGGTCCCGGTCGGGTCTCCGCCTGAATCGCCCCCGGAACCGCCGGTAGAGCTGCCCGACAACCCCGGCGCGGAAACTGCTGCGCAACCGGATGCCGCCCCTGCCGAACCCGCCGCGCCGGTGGAAACCGAGGTGTTCTTTACCTTCCGCTGGGGCCCGCAACGCCCGCCCCGCCAAAACCGTCCCCCCCGCAAGGGCCGCGCAGCCGAAGCCGTCGCACCCGCAGATGCCGCGGCGGAACCGGCGCGCAAGGATCGCCGCGACAACCGGCAAAAGGCCGGGCCCGGCGACGGATCGCGGCACCGCGACGCCGACAGTCCGCAGGGGGGCAAGCCGCAAGGGGCAGCCGCAAGGCGGCAAGCCGCGTGGCCACAAACCCGGCCACAAACCCGGCGCGAAATCCCCATATCGTCAGAACGATCAGCGCCAGGTCCACGAATCCCGTCCGCCGCGCGAGCAAAAGATCGACCCCGACAACCCGTTCGCGGTGCTGGCTGCGTTGAAAAACCGGTTGTGATCCTTGCCGGGCGGTTCGGGGCCGGGCACGCCGCAGGGGGGGCGTATCCGGCTTGACAAATGGCTGTGGCACGCGCGCATCTTCAAGACCCGCAGCCTTGCCACCCGGCAGGTGCAGGCCGGGCACCTGCGGGTCAATGGCGCGAAGGTCTTGAAACCGGCCGCCGTGGTCGGGCCGGGCGATGTGCTGACCTTTGTTCTGGGGGAACGGACCCGCGTGCTGCGCATCCTTGCCCCCGGTCAGCGGCGCGGATCAGCGCCCGAGGCGCAATTGCTTTATGACGACCTGTCGCCCCCCGCGCCCGACCGCGCCAGCCCCGAACACCTGTCTTCGGTCAATCCGGCCTATGACCGGGGAGGGCGGCCCACCAAGAAAGATCGCCGCACCCTGGATCAATCGCGCCTGCCACCGCTTGAATGATTCCCTGTCGTGGTCTAGGTCACGTCTGGATGGATCAATGAGGCTTTCATGACCTATGTGGTGACGGACAACTGCATCGCCTGCAAATACACCGACTGCGTCGAGGTGTGCCCGGTGGATTGCTTCTATGAGGGTGAGAACATGCTGGTGATCCATCCCGATGAATGCATCGATTGCGGCGTCTGCGAACCCGAATGCCCCGCCGATGCGATCCGCCCCGATACCGAACCCGACATGGACAAATGGGTGGAATTCAACCGCAAGTATTCCGAGGCATGGCCGGTGATCGTCACCAAGAAAGACCCGCTGCCCGAAGCCGAGGAACGCGACGGCGAGACGGGCAAGCTTGAAAAATACTTTTCCGAGGCACCGGGCGAGGGCGGCTGATTCGCGCCCCCGCCGCCGCGCCGCGCGGATCGCCGCCCGTTGGGGTCATTCGATTGACCGGCGCGCGTGCGGCGGGTGTGGGATTTGCGTATTTTTTCCAAGATGAAGCGAAACAGCGTTTTCTTGAGTGGTCAAGGTGCCGACCTGATGCCGCGAGACACGCGCCAAGGCCCGGACACTGGATTTGAAGCAAAATGTCGCGCCAGAAATGTCGTGCTATGAATCGGGGCAAGTTTGTGTTACATTGACTTCACAATGAACCTGAACCCAGATAACCGCGCGCTGTGCTGCTCGCCAGTGTGAGCTGTTCCGTCGAGAAAATACCAGACACCGGAAAGCATGCCTTTCCGATGGTTTTTTGTCGGCGAATGGCGGTGACATCAAGGACCAACTGAATGACAAAGACAAGAAAAATGGACTTTCGGCCTGATGAATTCGTGGTCTACCCGGCGCATGGCGTCGGTCGGATCATTTCGATCGAAGAACAGGAAATTGCCGGCCTTAACCTTGAACTCTTTGTAATTTCCTTTGAAAAAGACAAGATGACCCTGCGGGTGCCCACCCACAAGGCCACGGAAATCGGCATGCGGTCGCTTTCCAGCCCCGATGTGGTCACCAAGGCGCTTGATACGCTGCGGGGCAAGGCGCGGGTGAAACGCGCGATGTGGGCGCGCCGGGCGCAGGAATATGAACAGAAGATCAATTCGGGCGATCTGTTGTCGATTGCCGAAGTGGTCCGGGATCTGCACCGCTCTGACGACCAGCGCGAACAGTCCTATTCCGAACGCCAGCTTTACGAGGCGGCGCTGGAACGGCTGACGCGCGAGGTTGCCGCCGTTTCCGGCGAGGATGAGGTGAACGCCCAGCGCCGGGTTGACAACGTGCTGGTATCGCGCGCCGCCTGATTTCGCCTGCCGGTTCCACCCTGAAACCGCGCCCCAACCGGGCGCGGTTTTTCCATGCGCGGGCCTTTGGGGCCGTCACGACGCCTTGCGCTGCGCCGCGGTTTCGCGGTTCTGAAGATGTTCCAGCAGGGCGGTTTCCAGATCGGCGTCAAACTGCCGCGACCGCGCCACATAGGCCTCGTTCTCGTGGACGGGCACACCGGGGCGCCACACTTTCGCCAGTTCGCGCAGCGCCTTGCGGTCTTCCTTGTAATAGGTCTGCGACAGTTGCGCGGCCTCGTATTCGGTAAAGCCGCTGTTTTCCAGCACATAGCGCCCGGCCCGGATCGAGGCGTCAAAGGTTTCGCGCACGATGTCATCGGCGCCCGCCGCGTGCAGTTCGAACACATTCACCCGGTCATGGGCGCGGGCGACGATGTGGATGTCGGGGCGCACCGCGCGGGCGTAGCGCACGATGCGGATTGCCGCCTCTCGGCTGTCAACGGCGACCACCAGCACATCGGCGGTACCCAGACCGGCGGCTTGCAGCAATTCGGGGCGGGCCGGATCGCCAAAGAAGCCCTTGACCCCGAAGCGGCGCATCAACTGGATCGTGGCCATGTCGCTGTCGAGCACCACGGTGTTGACCCCGCTCATCCGCACCAGCCTGTTCACCACCTGCCCGAATCGCCCGATGCCGGCGATGATCACCCGGCCCTGTTCGTCGATCTCGTCCGCCGCTGCCTCGGGGCCGCGCGCATCGCCTGACCGGCGCGCGACCGCCTCGTAGAGGATGAACAGAACCGGGGTCAGCAGCATCGAGAAGCCAACCACCAGCAGCACCACCTGCGCGATCGCCTGGCTCAGCACGTTTTGTTGCAACGAAAAGCTGATCAGCAGGAACCCGAATTCCCCCGCCTGCGCCAGCCCCAGCGTGAACAGCCAGCGGTCGCGCCCGCGCAGCCGGAACAAGGCCGCCAGCACGAACAGGATCACCCCCTTGAGCGCGATCAACCCCAGCGTCAGCCCCAGGATCAGCAGCGGATCCTGCCAGAAGAACCAGAAATCGATCCCCGCGCCCACGGTGATGAAAAACAGCCCCAGCAACAGCCCCTTGAACGGTTCGATATCGGCGACAAGCTGATGCCGGAATTCCGAGTTGGCCAGCACCACCCCCGCCAGAAACGTTCCCAGCGCCGGCGACAGCCCGACAAGCGTCATCAGAAACGCGATGCCGAGCACGATCAGCAGCGAAATGAAGGTCGACATCTCGGGCAGGCGCGCCGCGTGAACAAAGCGAAATACCGGCCGCGTCAGGTAATGCCCGCCCAGCACGATCGCGGTGACGATGCCAAGGGTCAGCACCGTCACGCTCCAGCCCGGCATGTCGGCGACCATGCGTATCAGGGTGTCGGCAAGGGCCGGGGCCTCGATGATCTTGTCGCCCGGATTTTCCGCCGCCCCCGCCATGGTCGGCGTCGGCGCCACCGGGTGCAGCGCCAGCAGCGGCACCACCGCCAGCATCGGCACAACCGCGATATCCTGCGTCAGCAGCACCGCGAAGGTCGATCGCCCGCCCGCCGACCGCATCAGGTTCTTTTCGTTGAGCGTCTGCAACACGATGGCCGTGGACGACAGCGACAGGATCATCCCCACCGCCAGGCTGATCTGCCAGCTTTCGCCCAGCCAGATGCCAACCCCCGTTACCGCCGCCATGGTCAGCATGACCTGCAACCCGCCAAGGCCCAGCAGGCGGTGCCGCATGCTCCACAATACCCGCGGTTCCAGTTCCAGGCCGATGACGAACAGCATCAGCACCACGCCGAATTCGGCGACATGCTGCAAATCGGCGGTTTCCGATCCCACCAACCCCAGCACCGGCCCGATCAGAATTCCCGCCGCCAGATAGCCCAGAACCGATCCAAGCCCCAGGCGGACCGCCACCGGCACGATCACCACCGCCGCCAGAAGATAGATCGATGCCTGAAACAGTATACCTTCCATCGCCGCCCTTACCCTGCCGCCCTTTCCGCCACCCTATGTCGGCAGGGCGGCATCCACCTTGAACTGATCCATCACGATCCGGCTTTGCACCCGCGCCACCGCCCGATGCGGCAGCAGGATCTGCTGGATCAGTATGTTCAGGGCCGACAGGTCGGCGCAATAGACGCGCAGCAGATAATCCGTCTCTCGCGTCAGGGTCCAGGCACTTATGGTCTCGGGGTGGGTGCCGACGAGGCGCGCAAAGGATATCGCCTGATCGGGACCGTGCCTGTTCATCCGCACCTGCCAAAGGCCTGTACCGCAGCCCGACACGCAAGGGGTCCAGCCGCGCCGCATGGCCAGTGATCAGCCCTGCGATTCGAGGTGCTGGCGCCTGCGCCCGATCTGGCTGGACGACGGGTTCAGCATCTCGCCCAGATCCTGCGCGGTCGGGCGGGCATCGTGTTGCCGAAGGGCGAGGAGGTGGGAATCCCGAAGATTCACCT
>JACIYW010000220.1 GCA_014359745.1 Paracoccaceae bacterium
GCGGTTCGGGTTGTCCTGACCCGGTCAGTTCCATGCCTTGATCGTAAGTGCCGGACATTGGCGCCAGTCCCAAAAAACAACCCTTTCCGCAGGGAACTCCAACGAAGCGTTCAGCACAAGCCGCACGGTGAATCAGGCCTATAAGATATACGACAATTTTTGATTGCCGACCGCAGGTTTTGCAGTATAGTCGCGGGAATTTATCCGGCATATCCGGGGCGGATGCGCCCGGATATGCCACACGTCAAGAAGGGGGGGAGACTTGGAAAATACGACAATATCGGATTTTTTGGTGAATCACAGAATTCGGCGTCCCAATCACATCGCGTATCAGTATATCCATGGCAATGTGACCTGGGCCGAACTTGACCGGCGGATTGATGCGCTGGTTGCGGCGCTGTGGGCGCGCGGGATCCGGCCGGGTGATGCGATTGCGGCCTGCGTCAATGACGGCCCGGTGCAGATAGAAGTTCTGTTTGCCACAGCCCGCATGGGGGTTGCTCGTGTCGGGCTGAACTATCGCCATTCAAAAGGAGATATCGAGAGGCTGGTGAGCCACTCGGAATCCAAGCTGATCATCGTCTCCGAAGATCTTTATGATCTCGTGGCCGGTTGTACGCCGGAATTCGGCATCCTTACAGCCGGCGACGCGCAGGGAAATCTGGGCGATTACGAAGCGGCTCTGGCCTATGATGTCTCGCCGCCTGACATGCCCCGTGCCCGGGGCTCGGATATATGGCAGATATGCTATACCACCGGCTCCACCGGCAACCCCAAGGGCGCGATCTGGCGCCACAGTGGGGTTATGGCGGTGTTGGGCTTCTCGCAGCTTGACCTGAAGATGAACGAGGATGACGTTTTTCTTCATTGCCTTCCGGCGGCGGGGGTGCCGTCGGTGCTGGCGATCTGGAACGCCACGCTGGGTTTCACCAGCGTCATCATGCCCGCGTTCGACCCGGCGCTGGCGCTGGACCTGATCGAGAAACACAAGTGCACCAGTACGCTGTTCATCCCGACGATGATCACCGGGGCGTGCGAGGAGTTCGGAAGGAAGCCGCGCGACGTGTCGTCGTTGCAGCGGATGTACTATGGCTCGGCCTCGACCCCGCCCGCATTGGTGCGGCGCGCAGGGTCGGTGTTCAAGGGGGTCAAACTCGAACAGGTCTATGGCTCGACCGAGGGCGCCGGCGGCTGGTACACCAAACTGTCGCATGCCGATCACCAGTGGGCCATGGAAAACGACGAGAACCTGCTGTCCTCCAGCGGGCAGCCGATGATCCATTGCCGTGTGCGCATCGTCGGAGAGGATGGCCAGATCCTGCCGCCCGGCGAGGTTGGCGAGATCAGCGTCTCGGGCGATTTTCTGATGGATGGCTATCTGAAGGAGCCAGAGCTGACGGCAAAGGTGCTCAAGGACGGCTGGCTTCTGACAGGCGACATGGGGCGGCTGGACGAAAACGGATACCTTTATCTGGTGGACCGCAAACAGTTCATGATCATCACCGGCGGCTACAACGTGTATCCGATCGAGGTTGAAAACGTGATCGCGGCACATCCTTCGGTTCTGGAGGTCTGCGTATTCGGCGTGCCGGACGAAAAATGGGGCGACGCGATCCATGCCGCGGTCGTTCCGCGCGGCGGACAGACGATAGATCCCGACGAGTTGCGCGACTGGTGCCGCGACAAGATGTCAAAGTTCAAGGTACCGAAGACGATCGAAGTTCGCGACCAGTTGATTCGGGGCGCCACGGGAAAGATCCTGAAACGGGCAGAGATCGACCGCCGGGTGCAGATGCTCGGTGCCGACTGATGCCAACGGGCCGCAAGACAACCGATCAATCCAACAAAAAGGCTTGGAGAAAAACATGCGCCTGATGGAAAAGTACTTCGATGATCTGAATGTAGGCGATCAGGAGGTCTCGCACCGCCGGACCGTGACGGAGGCCGACGTGACCATGTGGTGCATGTTCACCGGCGACTGGTTCCCGATCCATTGCGACAAGGTCTATGCAGAAGCCAGCATGTTCAAACAGCGCGTCGCGCCGGGGGTCATGGTGGTGGCGATGGCCGGCGGGCTGGTGGTGCCGGCCCAGACCCAGACCGTGATTGCGAATTATGGTACCGACCGGCTTCGCTATCCGAACCCGACCTTCCTGAACGACACGATCCATGTGGTGAACAAGGTCGCGGCGTTGAAGCCCCGCGACGACTCGACGGGCATTGCAGATTTCAATTGGGAGATCTTCAAGCAGGATGGCAAGATGGTCTGCACTCTGATCCTGCGGGCGCTGGTCAAGACCCGCGCCGCCGATGCGGCCGCAGAGGGCTGAACGATGTCGTCTTCCAACACCCTCGACTGGGCCCTGCCTGCCGCGCCCGGCCGGGTTGCCGACATGCGCGCCCGGTTACGCGCCGCGCGCCTGCCTGCGAGCGCGATCTCCGGTTGGGAAGGCGGGATCGATCTGGGCTGGCTGACCGGGTTTGTCGCCTTTCTGGCCGACGAATATGACTGGGAAGCAGACCGCGGGCGCTTTGGCGCGCGCCATGTCATGGTTCCCTTTGACGAGGCGGCCGGAAACAGCGGCCAAGGCGGCCTGCATGTCACGCTGCCCGAGAATTCGCCAGGCGAC
>JACIYW010000221.1 GCA_014359745.1 Paracoccaceae bacterium
GACAACGTTCCCGTCTGAGTTTCCCTCTGACCGCGCATAAAACCCCAAGGTCAGCGCGCGGTGCGCGCAACAAGTCCCGCGCCCTGACCGCCCGAGAAAGCGCACTTTCGTTTCATCCTGGAAAAAATACTCATCTTGCGCCCGCCACACGCGCGGTCTGTCAAGGCAATGACGACGACAGACCGAGATGCATCAATCCAACATCATGACCCGGCGCGCCCCGCGTCCGGGTCTGTTTGATCGGGCCGCGCCAGCCCGTTCACCAACGCCTCCCGACAGAACGCCAGCCGCGCCGCTGTCGGGGGAAGGCCATCTGATCGGGGCTTCGCGGGCTTTCGGGGCAAGTTGCCCGGGGCGCGGCCTCTTTTATGTGGACAGCCTGTCATTCCGGCATATCTTCCCCTTTGCTGCCGCGCCGGGGAAGTTTCGGGCCGCTCATGGCTTGCGCTTTGGTGAGGGACTATTTACGAAACGGTACGGTTTCCTCAAGCGGAACCGTACCAGAATTTCATCCTTGATCCGCTCATCGCCCGGGAGATTGACCATGGCGCGACTTCTTGCCGTTTTCAATGTCGGGGCTGCCAGGGCCCTGATCGCCGCCCTTGGTCTGGTCGCTTTTGGCGTGTCCGGGGGCATGTCGGGGGCAGCCCTGGCGCAGCAGCAACGTCCGCCGCAGCCGGTGACCGTGGTCACGCTGAGCGCGCAGGACGTGACGCTGACCAGCATGTTGCCGGGCCGTGTCGTGGCGTCAAGCCTGGCCGAGGTGCGCCCGCAGGTCTCGGGCATCCTGCGCGAACGCCTGTTCGAAGAGGGGGCGGAAGTGACGGCGGACGATCCGCTTTACCGCATCGATCCCTCGACCTATCAGGCGCAGGTCGCGGCGGCAAAGGCGGCGGTGGCGCAGGCCCGCGCCAATCTGGTTTCCGCCGAGAAAGAGGCCGTGCGCGTCACCACCCTGGTCGAGCGGCAGATCGTCAGCCAGCAGGATCTCGATACCGCCATCGCCGCGCGCGATTCCGCTGCCGCCGCCGTGCAGGTGGCCGAGGCGCAGCTTCAGTCGGCCAATATCGAACTGGATCGAACCACCGTGCGCGCGCCGTTGTCGGGGGTGGTGGGCCGGTCGCTGACCACGCAGGGCGCGCTGGTGACCGCCGGTCAGGCGACGCCCTTGGCGGTGATCCGCGATCTTGATCCGGTCTATGTGGATGTGACCCAATCGGCCGCTGAACTGATCCGCTGGCGCCGGGGCCATACCGAAGCAGACCTTGCGGGCGCGGACAAGACCGTTGTGCTGAACCTGGCCGACGGAACGCGCTATGTTCAAACCGGCACCCTTACGGCGGCCGAACCCAATGTCGATGAACAGACCGGCGTGATCGTGCTGCGGTTGAAATTCGCCAACCCCGAACGGCTGCTGTTGCCCGGCATGTATGTCGAGGTGGAATTCCCGCTTGGGCTGGTGCGCGACGTGCTGCTGGTACCCCAGGACGCGGTGCGCCGCGACCGGCGCGGGCGGCCCACGGCGCTGGTGGTCACCAAGGACAATGTGGTTGAAGAACGCCTGTTGACCGTGCTGCGCGACCGGGGCGCGAACTGGATCGTCAGCGACGGCGTGGTCGGCGGCGACCGGGTGATTGTCGAGGGGGTGCAGAAGATCAGCGTCGGCGCCACTGTCGCCCCCGAAGAACGCACCCAAGCCACGAACAACTGATCCCCCGTCCGGAGCGCGTATCATGGCCCGTTTTTTCATCGACCGTCCGATTTTTGCCTGGGTGATTTCTATCATCATCATGGGCATCGGCGCCTTGTCGATCCTGATCCTTCCGGTGTCGCAATATCCGCAGATCGCCCCGCCTTCGGTGGCGGTATCTGCAACCTATCCCGGTGCCTCGGCCGAAACGGTGGCCAATACCGTCACCCAGATCATCGAACAGCAGATGACCGGGCTGGACGGGCTGCGCTATATTTCGTCGTCGTCCACCTCGTCGGGGCTGGCCAGCATCACCCTGACGTTCGAGACCGGAACCGACCCCGACATCGCGCAGGTTCAGGTGCAGAACAAACTTGGCCAGGCCTCGGCGCTGTTGCCCGAGGTGGTGCAGCGCCAGGGCATCACGGTGCGCAAGTCCTCGGCCGGGTTCCTGATGGTGGTGGGGCTGATTTCCACTGACGGACGCCTGGAACAGGTCGATCTGGCCGATTACATGATCACCAACATGGTGGATGATCTCAGCCGCCTTCAGGGCGTCGGCGAAGTGCAGGTGTTCGGGTCGAAATACGCGATGCGCATCTGGCTTGACCCGCTGAAACTGGCGGCGTTCGAACTGACACCCGCCGATGTGTTGCAGGCGGTATCCGAGGAAAACGCCCAGATCTCTGCCGGGTCGTTCGGCGATCTGCCCGCGCCCGAGGGCCAGCAGCTTAACGCCACCATCACCGCGCAATCGCTTTTGCGCACCCCCGAGGATTTCCAGGGGATCGTGCTGCGCGCCGAAACCGATGGCGGGCTTGTGCTGCTGAAAGATGTGGCGCGCATCGAGATCGGCGCCGAAAACTATAGCACCATCGCGCGGTTCAAC
>JACIYW010000222.1 GCA_014359745.1 Paracoccaceae bacterium
ATCTATTCATGTGAATGTGCCGTCCAAGCAGGATGTTGTCGAGAACGCTCATCCCGTTGAACAGGGCGAGGTTCTGGAACGTCCGGGCAACGCCAAGCTTCGCAACCTTATGGGGTGCGGTGCCCGTGATGTCTTTTCCGGCCAGCCGGACAGTCCCCACGTTTGGAGGGTAAAACCCGGTGATCGCGTTCGTCAGCGTTGTCTTGCCACTACCATTCGGGCCAACGAGACCAAAAATTTCTCCCGGCCGAATGACGAGATCCACACCCGTGACGGCGACAATGCCGCCAAAACGACGTTCGATCCCCCTGCACTCCAGTATCGGTTCATCACCGAAGTGAACGTTTGATGATTTGCGTTGTGTCGTCATCGAGTCCCCGTTGTTCCCCAGTAAGTCGCGTGTCAGGATATCCGGAAGTAATCCGGTCGGCCCGTGGGCCATGGATCGCCCCACATCTGCTGTCCACCGTCGATGTTCAGAACTTCACCGGTTACGAATTTTCCCGAACTGGCCGCCATATAAACAACACCTTCGGCGACATCCCATTCATCGCCGGCGTGCCGCATCGGGTTCGAGTCCTGAAAGGTTGCCGCACCGTCCTCGGGATAATTGTGAAAACCGTTACTTTCACAGCAGCCCGGCGCCACGCAATTCACACGGATGTCATGCGGCGCCCACTCCACTGCGACCGACTTGGACAGGTATATCACCCCTGCCCGGGCAGCACAGGTATGCGCGATGCCGGGCATCCCGCGCCAGATGTCGGCCACGATGTTCACTATCGATCCGGGCTGCTTGTGCTCGACCCAATGGCGCGCCGTGGATTGCATCATCCACCAGGTGCCGTTGAGATTGGTATCTATGACCGCATTCCAGCCCTTCGGGGAAAAATCCAGCGCGGCCTGGGGAAACTGCCCCCCCGCATTGTTCACCAGAACGTCGATCGAACCGAATTCCCGGTTCACCTCACCGACGAAATCCTCGACCTGCTCTGGATCCCGGATGGTCATGGACTTGGCAAAGACCTTGCCGCCCAGACTTTCAAGAAACTCCCCGGCAGAAGCCAGCTTTTCCTCGTTACGTCCATTTATCGCAAGGTTGGCGCCCAACCTGGCGAACAAGGCGGCAATCGCCAGACCCAAACCTCCGCCAGCGCCGGTGACAACAACGGTCTTGTCCGCGAATAAATCGCTGGTATACACGGTAGATCGTGCCGCCAGGTCTTGTCGCGAAGACCCGAACTGCGTCTTGTTCATGACGCCTCCTCCCTTGTCCCATTCGGGTTAATTTCAGATAATCTAACGCGCGTTAGAAAAATAATCAACACAAGAATGCGCCCTGAGCCAGCAATCACTTCTGGCCAGTAAGACATTGGAATTAAATGCGCTTTTTCCGCGACAAAAGACAAAGGCATTTGGGACGTCACTGGCAGATGCGAAACAGCAGCGCCTCCCTTACCAGACGCTCCACATGATAGCCCGTACCCGCCCAAGGTAATCTGCCCGGATTCCGTCGCCTCGACCGCGGCATACATCACCAGGAGGTTGACGGCTTTCCCCCCCTGCGCACCCAAAGTCCACACGCTCGTCAGCGTAGCGCGCCCGGCGCGTCAGGGTGCTGCGCAATGCCTATGCATTCGTCGGCCACAAGGATGCATCGGGGTTCGGCCGTTGCACGACATACCTGTCCCCCTGTCGCACGGACATGGTTTTCAGCTTCGTGGCATCCAGGTATGTCGTCGGCTCGGTCTCGGCGAAACAGTCGTTTACATCACCGGCGATCAGGGGGCAGCATTCGCGCCCGTTGTTCATCCGCGATCCGAATTGTCACGGTGTGTTCCCCTCTCCGCCCAGACCGACAAGCCCGGCCTCATGCAAAGCGGTAATGCGTTCATCATCAAAACCAAGATCGCGCAGAATGTTGCGGGTGTCCGCACCCGGCGGTCGCCCCAGCCAGCGAACTTCGCCGGGCGTGGCGCTCAGATGCGGGACAGGGCCGATGACCTGCGTCTGCTCGCCCGCGACCGATACGATGTCGCCGCGATGGCGTATCTGTTCATTTGTCGTGATCTCCTCGACGCTCAGCACCCGCGAGGCAACCGCATCATGGCGGGCGAATTCCGCCTCAACCTCGGCAAGCGTGCGCTGCGTGACGAAATCATTGATGGCATCAAAGACCACGGTCATGTTCTGCGACATCAGGGCGAGGGTCGCGAACCGCGGGTCATCGGCCAGATCGGTTCCACCTACCGCCCGCAGCAGCCGCTGCGCCGTCTCTGCGCTGCCCGCGGAAACGGTCAGCCAAACCCCATCGGACGTGCGGAACATGCCCCCCGGCGCAAAATCCATCGGCTGGCGCAAGCCATTGCGCTGGGGTGAAAGATTCGCACCCGTCAACGCGGGAACCGGATAGTCCATCAGCCGAAGCAGCGCCTCGAAAACCGCAAGATCGACGACCTGACCGCGCGCAACCCCTTTTTCCCGGGCAAACAGCGCGATCATGATCCCCAAAGCACCCATCAGCCCTGTCGTGCTGTCGGCCGCCGGAAATCCGGGATGCATCGGCGGCCCGTCG
>JACIYW010000223.1 GCA_014359745.1 Paracoccaceae bacterium
CCTGCCCGCCGCAACCCGCGACCGCCTGCGCGCGATCCCCGATTACGACCCAAGCAGCGCCTGCTTCATCTCGCATCAGGCCGATGACCTGGCCCGCCCCCGCGTGGCCGACCTGCGCGCCGCGGGCGCCGCGATCCTGTGCTGGACGATCCGCAGTCCCGAGGCAGAGGCGCGCGCCCGCACCCTTGCCGACAACATCACCTTCGAAGGGTATCTGCCGCCCTGCCCCGGCCCCTGAAATCTGCTTGACCGGCTTGCCCCGCACCCCATTTCCGTGGTCATGACCGGCCCGTACCGGCCAACGCCCCGAAACACCCGAAAACCGGAGCCCCCGATGAAAGATGACGTGATCGAAATCACCGTTCACGCCAGCATCCTCGAGATCGCAGCCCCCGACTGGGACGGTTGCGCCAACCCCGACGGCGGCGCGCGCCCGGTCGATCCCTTCACCACCCACCGGTTTCTGGCCGCGCTCGAATCGTCGGGGTCGGTGGGGCGCGGCACCGGCTGGACACCGCGCCATCTGGTTGCGCGGGCAGGCGGGCGGATCATCGCGGTGATGCCGCTTTATGCCAAGGGCCATTCGCAGGGCGAATATATCTTCGATCACGCCTGGGCCAATGCCTTTGAACGCGCGGGCGGGCGCTATTATCCCAAGTTGCAGGGTGCGGTGCCCTTTACGCCCGCCACCGGGCGGCGCCTGCTGACAAGGCCGGGGTTTGAGGCGGCGGGGCGCGCCGCACTTGTGCAGGGGATGGTGCAACTGGCGGCAGAAAACCGGCTGTCATCGGCCCATATCACCTTTTGCACCGAAGACGAGGCCCGCGCGGGCACCCAGATGGGGCTTTTGCACCGCGTCACCCAGCAATTTCACTGGGAAAACCGCGGCTACGGCGATTTCGACGGTTTTCTTGCCGCGCTTTCCTCGCGCAAACGCAAGACCATCCGCAAGGAACGCGCCACCGCGCAGGATTTTGGCGGCAGCATCTGCGCCCTGACCGGCGATCAGATCGAACCCCGGCACTGGGATGCGTTCTGGCAGTTCTATCAGGATACCGGCAGCCGCAAATGGGGCACCCCCTATCTGACGCGCGCGTTTTTCGACGCGGCGCAGGCGACGCTGCGCAACGATATCCTGCTGGTCCTTGCCGAACGGGGCGGCAGGCCGGTGGCCGGCGCGCTCAATTTCATCGGGCGCGACACGCTTTACGGGCGCTACTGGGGCTGCACCGAAGATCACCCCTGCCTGCATTTCGAACTGTGCTATTACCGCGCCATCGATTTCGCCATCGCCCACGGCATGGACAGGGTAGAGGCCGGGGCGCAGGGCGAACACAAGCTGGCGCGTGGCTATCTGCCCACACCCGTGCATTCGCTGCACTGGATCGCCGATCCGGGCTTTCGCGATGCCGTCGCCCGCTATCTGGAGGCAGAGCGCAACGCCATTGACGAGGAAATAGAGGTGCTGACCGATTACGGCCCGTTCCGCAAACCGCAAGGAGAGACCGAATGACCGACAAGCTCACCGATGCCGACCGCACCACCGCGCTTGCCCCGCTTCTGGCCGCAGGCTGGGCCATGGCCACCGGCCGCGACGCGATCACCCGCACCTTTACCTTCGCCAATTTCGTCGACGCTTTCGGTTTCATGACCCGCGCCGCCCTTTGGGCCGAGAAATGGAACCACCACCCCGAATGGTCCAACGTCTACAAAACCGTGACCGTCACCTTGACCAGCCATGACGTCAAGGGCCTCAGCCACCGCGACATCGCCCTTGCGCGGAAAATGAACGACCTGGCCGCCTGACCGGTTTTACCGAAACCAGAGCGGATTTCAGTCAACCGGCGTCGTTGCCTTGACCGGTGCGCGCAGGGAGGGCGGGAAAGTCGAGTATTTCGGCCAAGATGAAAGGGCGCGGCGGATTCAGGGCCCGGCCGGTCAGGCGAGCATGACCATCGGGTTTTCAAGGTTCTCGACGATCGCCTTGAGGTAATCGGCACCAAGCGCGCCGTCGATGACCCGGTGATCGACCGACAGCGTCATCGACATCACGGTGGCCGTGGTCAGTTCACCATCCATGCCCACGACGGGCTTTTTCAGGCCCGCGCCGACCGCAAGGATCGAACCGTGCGGCGGGTTGATCACCGCGTCGAAATTCTCGATCCCGAACATGCCAAGGTTGGATATCGCGGTGGAGCCGCCGGTATAGTCTTGCGGTGCCAGTTTGCGGTTGCGGGCGCGGGTGGCGAGATCCTTCATTTCCGCCGAAAGGGCGGAGAGGGATTTCAGATGCGCGTCTTTCAGCACCGGGGTGAACAGCCCGCCCTCGATCGCCACCGCCACCGCCACATCCGACGGCTTGATCCGCAGGATGCGATCCCCCGCCCAGACGGCATTGGCATCGGGCACCGTTTGCAGCGCCAGCGCGCAGGCCTTGATGATGAAATCATTGACCGAAAGTTTCACACCGCGCGATTCAAGCTGCTTGTTGAGCTGGGCGCGGAAGGCCATCAATGTGTCAAGCCGCACCTCGCGGCGCAGGTAGAAATGCGGGATGGTCTGCTTGGCC
>JACIYW010000224.1 GCA_014359745.1 Paracoccaceae bacterium
ATCTGTGCGCCTTGGGTCATTCGGGCGAAGGCCTGAGGGGCAGTCATAAGATTTTTGCAAACTTCCAAATAGCAGGCGCGAAGGTCAGCTTTCGCGCAGTTCGCAAAAACCCAGCCCTAAAAGCTCCAATTGCAAGTTCCGGCCAACTCCCCCAGCACGCCTCGCAACCCTGAAACATCAAATATTGCTATATTCGGGTTCTCGCCGTAGGGCGTCGTCTTAAGAACAAGTCTGTTCTGGTCCAGTAGTTCTTTCAGAAAATCTCCAGCCCAAGTGGGGGCAAAGGTAGCCTCGCGATCTGTTGAAACTCCCCAACGTTCTTGACGCGCTTCGCCGTCACCGATCCGGACCGTGACGTTCTTCCACTCAGAATAAACGTCGCGGGAATCGTCTCCGAGGTAGTCGCCCCAGATCACATACGCCTCTGTCTTGTTCGACTGACAACGCGCCACGAAAGTCACAGGGTTGCCAAGGCGGGATTCGCCGGTCTCTGCCACAAGAGAAAGGGTAACGGTCTTCGAGTCGTCAATTGGGTTCGTTGAAGTTCGTAGGCGCCATGCTTCATATTCTGCCCTCACGGCGCTCGGGGCCTTTTTTTTATCTGGCGCGCCAGCGTCATCGATCATCGGGTCAATTTCATAGGAAAACGTCCCGCATAACCCCGGACTATCGATCTGAAGCGGTGGCCCGATTGATTGAAAAATTGCGAGGTTCAGCGTCGGGGGCAGATCAAACAGGCTACTTTCAAAGAAGACTGCATAGATCTGCTGTTCTGGCTGTCTGCCGTCGCAGAGAGTGTTGTTATTTTCTAGGGCACCAGGATCACCGGAAAACCTAAATATTTCGGCTGTCTGCTTTCCCGACACCGACAAACTCCAATTTCGCCAAAACGCCCCCTCGGACGTGAGACCCACCGTTGCTCCGTTCGCAAACGTCATGCTCATGGTGCTGCCTTTGGAAGCGAAGTCTGAATTACCTGAAAGAGTAATCGTGCCGGTGATCGCCACCGCCGTTCTGCTGATCGGCTGAAAAGATCGTGCATCCTGCCATGCATGTCGCTCAATCGCCGATTGACTACTCGCTTCCGAAGCGATCACAAATAGCCCAAGTAGTAGACAGTAAGGTTTCAATGCTTTCTCCGAAAACTCGATAACGGCATGCTTCAGGCTATGATGGGGGAGACTGAGTGATAGCGCAGCATCTGTCAATCCGGTGCGCCAAGCTGTCATCTGACCGTTTTGCTTAAGACTATTGTACCAATGACCGACACCCAGCTTCCATCGGCCATCTTATATCAACTGGTCAACACCACCTCACCGAACCGCCTTGACCCCCTCCAGGATCAGGGTTGTCGCCACATCGGCGTAATCGTCGCGGCTGATCGGGCCGCCTTCGCGGAACCACATGTAGACCCAGTTCATCATGCCAAACAGCGACATGGTGACCGGCATCAGCAGCGGGCGGTCGCGGTCCAGATCGGGGTTGATCTGGTGGATCACGGCGGAAAAATACCGCACGATCCGCCGCTCTATCGCCTGAATTTCCTGCATCTGTTCGGGCGACAGCGCGCTGGTGGCCATAAGTTGCACCTTGTGGCGGTCATCGGCGTCGCGATAGTTTTCCAGCACCTGCCGCACCAGCACCCGCAGCCGGTCCTGCGGGGGCAGGTCGGGGCGGTCGGCGGCGGCAATGGCGTTTTCCAGATTGACCAGATGGCTGTGGATGATATCGAAGATCAGCGCGTCCTTGCTGGTGTAATAGTGGTATAACAATGCCTTGGACACGCCACAGCCCTGCGCCACCAGCGCCATCGATGCCTTGTCCATCCCCATTTGTGCAAACACCCGCGCCGCCCCATCCAGGATCAGGCGTTGCTTGTCTTCGAAATCGAGTGCGCGGGTGCGTGCCATCAGATCCTGCCGTCTTGCCGGGATGCGCCGCCGTCCGGGCCGGGGCGCGTCGGCCTTTCTTATACCGCTTTGCCGGGGGGTGCCAGTTTTCAGGCGGGGCATCCCTGGGCTATCGCATTTGGCCGATGACGGACCGAGCGAAGGCGTCGGACCATCCGGATCGCTTTCTTTTCCGTAAGATGGAGAGTTTCGGGCGTGCGGTTCGAAGCAGGTTGAGGGTGAGGCGGCGGAGGATGGCAAGGTTTTCGGGGCCATTGTCCTTGCGGTTGCGGGCCTGATCCGCGTCGAATGTCACGTCGAGAACCCAGTGCGGTGAGTTCTCGATCGGCATTGTTGCAGAACGGCGGCTTGAGACGTGATGGCCCCTTGCCCCGTTGACGTCATGCCACGCGGACGATCTCGGCGGTGCCGAGGGCGTTGAAGCGGTTGATGAGTGCGATGCGGAGCTCACCTCGATTTCGGCGGTCTGGCGGTCTGGGTCTCTTGCGGCGATGCGTTCACCGAATGCCTTGAGGTCGAGCAGGTTGAGCGCCACAGGTTCGAGCGAACCTGCGAGGGCATTTTG
>JACIYW010000225.1 GCA_014359745.1 Paracoccaceae bacterium
GATCGCGCCCCCGGATCGCACCCCAGGATCGCGCCCCAGGATCGCACCCGGTGACGCAACCGTGTTGCGACGTGTTTTGCAGATTGGCCGACAAACCCCAACCCATTTGTCACGCGGCAAGCCATCTGCGGGCCATCTGCGGGCCATCGGCGCGCCGCCCGCAATGCAAGCCCTCGAAATCTGGAGATCGGCGGAAACCTGGATCGTTGCCGCTGGCACCAACTGGCTGAAAGAGGCGCCAGCCGTGGCGGGGTTGGGGGTGGCCGGGTGACCTATGTTGCCGAACAAGTGGTGCGGTGCTAAGTGGCTGCCAAGATCACGCAGCAAAGGATACCGCCCCGCATGGCACAGGATTATATCGTCAAGGACATCAAGCTGGCCGATTACGGCCGCAAGGAACTCGATATCGCCGAAACGGAAATGCCGGGCCTCATGGCCCTGCGCGCGCAATATGGCGAAACCAGGCCACTGAAGGGCGCGCGCATCGCGGGCAGCCTGCACATGACCATCCAGACCGCGGTGCTGATCGAGACGCTGACAGCGCTGGGCGCCGATGTGCGCTGGGCGTCTTGCAACATTTTCTCCACCCAGGATCACGCGGCGGCGGCCATTGCCGCATCCGGCGTGCCGGTCTTTGCGGTCAAGGGCGAGACGCTGGTGGAATACTGGGACTATGCCGACCGCATCTTTGACTTTGCCGAGGGCGCGAACATGATCCTGGATGATGGCGGCGATGCGACGCTTTACATCCTGATGGGCGCGCGGGTGGAAGAGGGCGAGACCGATCTGATCGCCACGCCCACCAGCGAAGAGGAAGAGGCGCTGTTTGCCCAGATCCGCAAGCGCATGGCGGCCAATCCCGGCTGGTTCGTGCGTCAGCGCCACATGATCCGCGGCGTGACCGAGGAAACCACCACCGGCGTGCATCGGCTTTACCAGATGATGGAAAAGGGCCACCTGCCTTTTCCCGCGATCAATGTGAATGACTCTGTGACCAAATCGAAATTCGACAACAAGTATGGCTGCAAGGAAAGCCTGGTTGATGGCATCCGCCGCGCCACCGACACGATGATGGCGGGCAAGGTGGCGCTGGTCTGCGGTTACGGCGACGTGGGCAAGGGATCGGCCGCCTCGCTGAAAGGTGCGGGCGCGCGGGTGAAGGTGACGGAAGTTGACCCCATCTGCGCGCTGCAAGCCGCGATGGACGGGTTCGAGGTGGTGACGCTGGAAGATGTGGTGTCTTCCGCCGATATCTTCATCACCACCACCGGCAACCGCGACGTGATCCGGATCGAGCATATGCGCGAGATGAAGGATATGGCGATTGTCGGCAACATCGGCCATTTCGACAATGAAATTCAGGTGGCCGCGCTGAAAAACCACAAATGGACCAATATCAAGGAACAGGTGGACATGATCGAGATGCCTTCGGGCAACCGCATCATCCTGCTTTCCGAGGGGCGTCTGCTGAACCTCGGCAATGCCACCGGCCACCCCAGTTTCGTGATGTCGGCAAGCTTCACCAACCAGGTGCTGGCGCAGATCGAGCTGTTCACCAAGGGCGATCAGTACAAGAACGAGGTTTATGTGCTGCCCAAGCATCTGGATGAACAGGTCGCGCGCCTGCATCTGGCCAAGGTTGGTGCGAAACTGACGGTTCTGTCAGAGGAACAGGCCGCCTATATCGGCATTTCCGCCAAGGGTCCGTTCAAGCCCGAACATTACCGTTACTGACCCCTGCACAGCGGCCACCCGGCGCGGGCGCGTCCCTTCGGGGGCGCGTTTTTTGTTTGCGGTTCGGGCGCTTTCGCTTAGGTTCGCCCTGTTGCCCGCACAAAAGCGGCGGCTTGTTGACAATCAGCGGTCATTGATACCAACGGGACAGGAGGACACCATGGGTCGCAGAGACGATCTTATCGCCAAATACGCCGAAGACCTCAGCACCAAATGCGGCGTGACGCCGGATATGGCGCTGTTGACCAAAGTCACCATCGGCTGCGGCCCGACGATCTATGATGCCGACGCCTGCACCGTCGCCGGATCGGATGCCGACGAGTTGGAAACCGTCAGGAAAAACTTCCTGATCAAGAAGCTGGGCCTTGCCGACGGGCCGCACCTGATGGACGCGATCAAGGCGGTGATCGAGGTTTATGGCAAATCCGAACGCAACAAGTACCGCGCCGTGGTCTATTACCTTCTGGTCAAGCATTTCGGCAAAGAGAGCGTTTACGCCTAGGCCGGAACCCTGCGGGCGCGGCAGGTTTGCCCGCCCGAACCCTGCAAACTTGAGTCGAATGCCAGATACTTCGCGTTTGCGTCGATGCGCTGTCAGGCATATCCTCAACCCATCGCGCCAGTAGGCCGGACCTTTTCAGAACACGTGTGGTGCAACGGGAGCACGTGGGTGGTGGAGGGTCCTGTGGGTGCGGGGCCCTCCAATTCTTTTGTTCATGGAGTCCCGTCAGCCGGGTC
>JACIYW010000226.1 GCA_014359745.1 Paracoccaceae bacterium
GTTCGCTGAAAAGCGCGGGAATGACGATTCAACGATCTGCACGGTATCCTGCCTTGCCTGATCCAGCACCCGCGCGATCAGTTCTGGCGATAGTTCGACGACCATTCTGGTCTCGTTTCTCTGCCCGCCGCCACCACCACCGCCACGGTTTCTGGTCAGGTCTGTCACGACCTCATTCGGGTGCAGGATTGCCGGGAAGCCGCCACGCCCGTCAATCCCGCCAGACCGTGAGGACGCCCCGGTAAACCCGCCACCCGCGAAACTCGGCAGCAAGTTTGGCGTTGATGTGGTCAGGCCGGTGCCAGTCGTCTGACCGGGGCCAAACAACCCGCCCAGCGCCCCGCCGATCTTGCCAAGGCTTCCAAACAACCCGCCAACACCGCCACCCCTCTTGCCGATCAGCACATCAAACGCGCTGTTGGCTGCCATTTCCTGCAGCCGCCCAATTACTTGCCTCAGCGCACCGGACAGACCAAGCGCACCAGTCGTCAGGCCCACGAATGACCGGCGCATGGTGTCGCCCATGATGGTCGCCTCTTGCCCGGTTCTGGCAAAATCCTCCCGCAACTGTTTCAGGGCGCGGTCCCTGACCTCTGTCGTGACGATCTCTGGGAAACGCCGGTGAAGCTCGTTAATCTCGGCGATCTTGGCCCGGTACACCTCAAGGTCGGTGCGGGATGATTCCGCCAGCGCCTCGGCTGCACGGCGGGCTGCGTCTGCGGCGTTTTTCGCCGCATTCGTCGCGCCATCATTCGTCGCGCCATCATTCGTCGCGCCATCATTCGTCGCGCCATCATTCGTCGCGCCATCATTCGTCGTGTCGCCATTTGGCGGGATATCTATCCTCAGGGGGCGCGGCGGCGGAGTGAGCAAAAGCGCCGCCTCGGCATCGCTCAGTTCTTTTATGGTCCCCCTAAGTTGTGTGATCAGGCCGATTGTGTCTTCAACTTCCTGCGAAAAAAAGCTTTTCATGCCCTCATTCGCTGGAGTGTCCGATGTCGCATCTGCGCGGGCCTTTTCAGCTTTCAGCACAGCGAGTTCTGCCAGTGCCGCGTCCAGCGATGCCTTCGCTTGTTCCCGCCGCGTCCGCGCCAGTGCTATCGCACCTTCTGCGGCGGCGGTTGCCTTGGGCGCGTTCCCGGCAAGCTGCTCATTCAGCATCCGCTCCGCCTCGGTCGCGGCATCAGAATTATCGCGCAGCATCAGATATCCACCGGCCAAGCTGGAAACCGCGACGAGGGCTATAGTGAGAGGGTTTATTGCGAGCGCAATCGTCAACGCCTTTACGCCACCCACAGCTATAAGCGTGGCGCGCGTCGCCAAAGCCATTCCAACCACCCACCGCGTCCCCATAAATCCGATCAGCAGTCCAGAAGCAGTCGTAACAGTATCGATATTTTCAATAAAGACCGTCATGACGTCGATCAGGCCAGTGACCATACCGTTAACAGGGCTGCCTTGCTGGGCGAGGTCCGCAAGCGCCTGTGCAGCACGTTCAATCGCAGGGGCTGCCGTCACCGCCAACTGGTTGGCAAGGCCGGTCCAGACCAGCCCCAGCGACGACACCGCGTCGTTTGTCCTCTCAATCTGATTTGCTTGATCCTCTCCAACCAGAACGCCGAATTTGGCCAGTTCGTCGTTGGCTTGCCTGATCACATCTGGCTGCAACCGCGCCGCAAGCAGCGACCCCTCTTCGCCGAAGAGTTGTCCAGCCACGGCTGCCTGTTGCGCGGCTGGGATGAATTTTTCAATAGCCGCGTTGATACTAGATACGCGCTGATCGAGAGGCAGTTTCAAAAGGTCATTGGCCGAAAGGCCCAGTGCGTCAAGCGCCTTGGTCGCAGGACCAGTCCCCGCAGCAGCCTGGCTTAGACGCCGCGTCAAATCCTTCGTGGCCTGTTCGATGCCACCCATGGACACACCGGCCAATTCGCCAGCGCGGGCAAGCACCTGCATGCTGGAAACCGTAGTACCCAACGATTGCGCCAGTTTGGCCTGAGCGTCGATATTTGACAGTCCTGACTTGATAGCAGCAACGCCCGTAGCGATCAGTGCGCCAGCGGCGGCAGCCCCGGCAATAACCGCTCGCCGCCCGAAAGCGGCCAGCTTGGCCTGAGCAAGTTCAGCCTCACGCGATACCTGACCAAGGCCTCTTTTGCCCGCCGCGCCAATAGCATCAAGTTCCGACTGAACCAACCTTCCGCCGATAGCAGCAAGCCGTACTGATACGCGCTTTTCAGCCATCGCTATCCCCTTTATTCAACTCGACGGCCATGGCGATGCCAATACCCGGCAGCATCTCGGCCACCGCCTGACGGCACACTCCCATCGCATCTGCCATCTGCATCGCGACGATCATGTCAAAGCCCATGACCGCACCTTTGCCACCCATGCGCCACTGGCC
>JACIYW010000227.1 GCA_014359745.1 Paracoccaceae bacterium
GCCGCCAGCAGCCGCTTGCCCACCAGATAGGCGCGGCCATCGTTGATCGCGTCAACCGCGATCAGCCGCCCCTGCCGGAAATACCAGAAAGACGCGGGCGGGGCGCGCCCGGCAGCGGGGGCGGGGGTCGGGGCGGGGCGGGGCACAAGCCTGTCATACCCCGCCGACAGCCCGGCGATTTGCAGCTTTGCGTCGTATTGATCCGACCAGAACCAGGGTTCGGGCGCGTAATCGCGATCCGCGCCCAGGATGTTGTCGGCCAGGCATTCGGCCTGATCTATGGCGTTTTGCACATTCTCCAGCCGCAGCCGCCCGCCCTGCCAGGGGAAGGATGCGCAATCGCCCGCCGCCCAGATCGCCGGATCGGACGTGCGCCCGCGCAGGTCCACCGCGATGCCATTGTCGATAACCAGCCCCGCCGCTTCGGCCAGCGCCGTGGCCGGGGCGATCCCGATGCCAAGGATGACGAAATCGGCCGCGATCTCGCGCCCGTCCGCCAGCACCGCGCCCGAAACCCGGCCCGCGCCGGTCAGGCGGTCAAGCCCCAGGCCTTCGATGATCTCGACGCCATGGGCGCGGTGCAGGGCGCGGAAATAACCCGACACCTCGGGGGCGGCGACCCGTTGCAGGATGCGGGGTGCTGCCTCTGTCAGGGTCACGCGCAGGCCCTTTTCGGCGGCGACCGCCGCCGCCTCCAGTCCGATATAGCCGCCGCCGACGATCAGCACCCGCCGCCCCGCCACATATTCGGGCGCCATCCCGTCGATATCGGCAAGGCTGCGCACCACATGCACGCCCGCCAGATCGCCACCCATCGCCGCGGGCAGACGGCGCGGCACCGATCCGGTGGTCAGCACCAGGTGATCATAGCGGATCGCCGCGCCGCCGATCGTCACGGTTCGGTCGGCGCGGTTGATGGCGGTGACGGGGCGGCCAAGGCGCAGGGTGATGGCGTTTTCGGCGTAAAACGCCTCATTGCGCAGCAAAAGCCGGTCAAGCGGCATCTCGCCCTTCAGGTATCCCTTTGACAGCGGCGGGCGCTGATAGGGGGGCACGGGTTCTTCGCCGATCAGGGTCAGCGCGCCCGTGTGCCCGCCCGCGCGCAGCCGTGCGGCCACCGCCACCCCGGCCTGCCCGGCCCCGATCACCACGATATCCGCCATGCGCGCGCGCCCCGTTCCTGCCCGGCCCCGGTTTTCACTGGTCTGCCGCCCCGCGAAACCCTATATCGCAGGGACAAGGTAACGCAACGCATGAGGAGACAGCCATGACCCTTTCCGTCGGTGATCGCCTGCCGGACGCCACATTGTACATGATCGGCGCCAAGGGCCCCGAGGCCGTGCCGCTGAAAGACCGGCTGGCCGGGCGCAAGGTGGTGATCTTTGCGGTGCCGGGCGCCTTTACCCCCACCTGCCATTCGGCGCATGTGCCCAGTTTCATCCGCACCTATGAAGGGTTCAAGGCCAAGGGTGTCGATGAAATCATCTGCATCTCGGTCAACGATCCGTTCGTGATGAAAGCCTGGGGGGAGGCGACGGGGGCCACCGTGGCCGGGCTGACGCTGCTGTCGGATCCGCAAAGCGCTTTCACCACCGCCATCGGCATGAATTTCGACGCGCCGCCCGCCGGGCTGATCGCGCGGTCAAAACGCTATGCGATGCTGGTCGAGGACGGGGTGGTCACGGCGTTCCATCTGGAAGAAAACTCCGGTGTTTGCGAAACCTCGGGCGGTGAGGCGCTGCTGGCCGCGATCTGAGGGGCGGCGCGCCGGTTGGAAACGGCGCGCGTGCCTTCTTGCCGGGCGAAGATGCGTATTTGGGCCAAGATGAAAGGGCAGGGGCCGCGTGCGTGGCCCCGTCGACACGGCGGCCCGTGTTGCCAGCGACAAGAGCCGCAGCTTGACCGTTTGAAAACGCTGATTCCATCCTCTCGAAAAAAATACTCAAATCCCACGCCCGCCTGCGCGCACCGGTCAAGTTGCGCGCACCGGTCAAGGCAACGACGCTGGTTGACTGAAATCCGTTCTGGTTTCGGTAAAACCGCTCAGGCGGCCAGGTCGTTCATTTTCCGCGCAAGGGTGATGTCACGGTGGCTGAGGCCCTTGACGTCATGGCTGGTCAAGGTGACGGTCACGGTTTTGTAGACGTTGGACCATTCGGGGTGGTGGTTCCATTTCTCGGCCCAAAGGGCGGCGCGGGTCATGAAACCGAAAGCGTCGACGAAATTGGCGAAGGTAAAGGTGCGGGTGATCGCGTCGCGGCCGGTGGCCATGGCCCAGCCTGCGGCCAGAAGCGGGGCAAGCGCGGTGGTGCGGTCGGCATCGGTGAGCTTGTCGGTCATTCGGTCTCTCCTTGCGGTTTGCGGAACGGGCCGTAATCGGTCAGCACC
>JACIYW010000228.1 GCA_014359745.1 Paracoccaceae bacterium
CATTTCCCACGCCCGCCCTGCGCGCGCCGGTCAGGGGGGTGAACCCGACGGGCTGACATCCGCTATCGCGCGGCTTCGGTCGGCACAAATTCATCCCGCGCATAGCCCTGAATGAACAGAAGCGCCGTCAGATCGCCGTGATTGATCCGGATGTCGCATTGTCCGGCAACCGACGGTTTGGCATGCAGCGCCACACCGGCCCCGGCGATGCCCAGCATCCCCAGATCGTTCGCGCCGTCGCCCACGGCCATCACGTCATGCGGCGTGATGCCAAGGCGCGCGGAAATCTCGTGCAGCGCCGCCACCTTGGCCTCGCGGCCCAGAATCGGTTCGGCGACTTCGCCCGTCAACCGCCCGTCGCGGCGGATCAGCGTGTTCGAGCGGTGCTCATCAAAGCCCAGATGGGCCGCCACCGGCCCGGTAAAGGCGGTAAACCCCCCCGACACCAGCGCGGCATAGCCCCCCGCCGCGCGCATCGTGGCAATCAGCGCGGCGCCGCCCGACGTATAGGTGATGCGTTCGGCCAGAACCTTGCCGATCACCGCCTCGGGCAGACCGGCCAGCAGCGCCACCCGTTCGCGCAGCGCCGCCTCGAATTCCAGTTCGCCATTCATCGCGCGCGCGGTGATGCCTGCCACATGCGCGCCAACCCCGGCCTCGGCAGCAAGTTCATCCACGCATTCCTGCCCGATCATGGTGGAATCCATATCCGCCAGCAGCAGCCGCTTCTTGCGGCCGACCGCCGGTTGCACCACCATATCCACGCCCCGCCGCTGCAAATCCGCCCAGACCTGCCAGCGGTTGCCGGGCACCTCGGCAACGGAAAATTCCGCCGCCTCATCCGGGGCCAGCCAGCGCGCAGCACCCCCGCCCCAGGCGTCGCGCAGCGCGGTGACGGTGGCCTGATCCAGGAGGGGGGTCTTGGGGTCGGTCAGCAGGGTTACAATATGCATCTTGGTTTCCGATAGTGTCGCGGCAGGCGCAAGGGCGGCGCAGGTTTCGCCAATCCGTGGCCAAGTAGCGCAGTTTTGCGGCTTGTGCCAGCGATACAGCCGATTTCAGTCAGTCGGAGTCACCCCCTTCACCGGCCCGCGCAAGGCGCGCGCGGATAAGTATTTGTTCCAAGATGAAGCGAAAGACCGTTTTCTTGTTCGGTCAAGCTGCGGAGATGATTGAGCGCGACACGCCCCGCACCGAGGGGCTGCGGCACTTGTAACCGAAACAGCATCAAAACCTGCAGGATTCACACAACCAGTTTCAAGCCGGGCTTTAAGATTGGCCCGACCATGGCCGGTGCTGATCCGGTATTCACGTCCGGTTTGTCGACAGTTCGATGATTTCTGTTGTCATCTGTTCCTGTCGGGCCTGGCTGAACAGGCGCGTCAGGTCGCTGGATATCCGGCGAACATTCGTTTGTGCGCGCGCCATCGCGGCGGCCCGTGCCGCGCTTTCCGATGCAAACCCCAGCATCAGGGCTTCGCAGACCTCGGCAAAGACGTATTCCTCGGCCAGTGCCGCCAGCAGGTCCGGGCGGGAAAGGGTTGTCTGTGCCCGGCTGCCGGGGTGCGGGGCAAATCGGCCAAAGTCGAAGGGCACCAGAGTTCGGCGTATCAGCCTCTGGCCCTGCGGCTCTGCATCGGCAAAGAGAATGGCGATCCGGTCGTGCGAACCCTGCGCCACCAGGGAAAGGGCGGCATCGACGGTGCGGCTGGCCAGCGCCGGGATCTCGGCCATGTGCGGGGCCATGTCGGCCGACCAGACAATGGTGTCCGGGGGGGTCTTTTCGCTTAGCGTCTGCAAGGTCCGGTGTCCGACCACCATGAGATCGAGGTCCGTGGTCTGGCCCGACAGCGCGGCCTTGCTGATCTGGTCGCTGTAGTCGCCACTGAAGCCCTGCGCGGCGCCGGAGACGATCAGCAACGCCCGGCCGCCCACCCGTAGGCCAGGTGCGGGGGCCGGGCCCGTCGCCAGCGCCCGGGCAAGGGCGCCCGCCACCGTTGCCTCATGCGCGCGCACGGCGTCAAGATGATGGCGCGCCTCTTGCTGATGACCCGCGGCGATGGCGCGCAAGGCGCCGACGATCCCCTCGATCTGCGAGATGTTGTCAAGCCGGGCCTTGATCTCTTCGGGCCGGTTCATGGCGCGCTGTCCTTGTCGGCACGACCGGCCGCGGCACGAACGCAGTCCAGAAGCGCGGCGCGCAGATCTGGCGTCAGCGTGGACGGATCGTCGCGAAATGCCTTGAGCGCCGGATCCGCCGCGATGATCGCGCCGAGGTGGTCCTTGAGCGGCCCGATCGCCCCGATCGGCAGATCATCAAGCACGCCGTCCGCCGCCGCCGCCAGAATCGCCACCTGCGCCGCGGTTTC
>JACIYW010000229.1 GCA_014359745.1 Paracoccaceae bacterium
ACACTGGATCGTTGTCGAAGGCACCGCGCGCGTGACCGTGGGGTCGGAGGTGCGGCTGGTGACGGAAAACCAATCGGTCTATATCCCCCTGGGCACCCGGCACCGGCTGGAAAACCCCGGCAAGGTGGCGATGGTGCTGATAGAGGTGCAGACCGGCGCCTATCTGGGCGAGGATGATATCGTGCGGTTCGAAGACAATTACGCCCGCGCGGCGAAAGCCGCGTTTTGATGGCAACCGGTGGTTCGTCGCGGCCCCTGCCGCACTGGTCGCGATCATTGTGATCCGCGTGGGCATCGAGATGGTTTTGCAAGGGGCGGATTTCGGGCTTTGCGGTGCGTGTGATTTTCCGAATGAAGGGTGGGGTACCGCAGGACCGTCGCCACATCGGCAATGTCACCAGCGTTCGAATGGGCTGAAAGGAACAACCCCAGGCGACGGCCATCATCGTTCTGGCTGCATGCACCGCGATTACCCGGTCGCCATGACTGCGCAGTATCTTACCAGCAACAAGTTGTCGATCTATGCTGGACCGGGCGAGATCGCGCGCTCGATCATCAGCAAGGCCATTCTGCATTTGTGAGGTACCATGAATTTCGATCTGACCGTTGAACGCCAGATGCTGCAAGACAGCCTGCACCGCGATCTGCGAAATGCCTGCATCCCGGCGGCGCGGGTGTCGGCTGGGGGGGGCGAACATGGGTTCATCCCCGGCGTTTGGGATGTCCCGTCGCGACGGGACACCAGAAGCGGACGTCTTGCATCAAGACCGGCAAGCCTTCCGGTAAGGAGGCTGCACCAATGAGCGTGCTGGCATACACACTGGATCAGGGCGACAGGCTGGAGGTCGTCAACGCCAACACCGCGCAGCGCAATGCGCTGTCGCCGGAATATTGTGCGGTTCTGACCGATGCGCTGGCGCGGGCCGCCGATGATCCTGCGATCACCTCGGTGATCCTGCGTGCTGAAGACGGGTTTTTTTGCTCGGGTGGGGATCTGACCATGCTGGCCGGGCGCCGCGACCTGTCGCGCGCGGGCCGCCTTGACGCGATTGAGGCGCTGCATGATGTGATCCGCGCGATCATCGCCTGCCCCAAACATGTGATCGCGGCGGTCGAGGGCGGCGCGGCGGGGGCGGGCGTGTCGCTGGCCTTCGCCTGCGATATGGTGGTCGCGGCGCGCGATGCGGCGTTCAGTGTCGCCTATGTCAGGGTCGGCCTTGTGCCAGATGGCGGGCTGACGGCCACATTGGGCCGCAACCTGTCGCAGGCCATGCTGATGCGTATGGCGCTTTCGGGTGATCCGGTGGGGGCAGAGCGGCTTTTTGCCCTTGGGGCGCTGACCGATCTGGCTGAACCGGGCGCGGCACTGGCCACAGCCCAGGCCCTTGCCAACCGGCTGGCCACCGGCCCCACCGCCACCCAGGGCACAATCAAGGCACTGATCAACGCGCGCGACGCGACCCTCACCGCCCAGATGACGCGCGAGCGCGAAGCGATGGCCGATGCGCTGGCGTCCCCCGAAGCGGCCGAAGGCATCGGCGCATTTCTGGATAAACGCCGTCCCGATTTCGCGGCCTGTCGCAAACGCCATGACGGATGAAACCATGACTGTTCGGGCCTTTGTCACCCCGCTTACCCGCCGTTTCGGCACCCGCCTGCCAATTGTTGCCGGTGTCGGATTTGTGCGCGGGCGCGCCGGTCGGCATAAACGTTTCGATGTTGCCCAGACCGGTTGAGCGAGAAAATATCGCCGAGACCTTTTGCCTGATCGCAGACGAGGGTGCGCGCTTTTTCGATACCTCGGGCCGCAACGTCCGAGGCATTCCTGCCGATCCTGAAGGATGCCGACATCACCGTTCTGCACAAGGTGTCCCCATATCCGACCCTGCAGGATCACGCAGGCGGGTGGCGAGGAAATCGTGACGATTGTCCGGGCTGATGCGCCTGGATTATGCTGTGTTTGCGACGTGTCGCAAACCGGCCAGATGTCGCAAACAGAGAAGGAGGTTGACTCGGCTCGGACCTACGCCGCAAGCTGACCCCATCAGAAAATATGGAATATATGGGAGAAAGAGATGATCTTGCGATTGAAACGCACCGCTTTTGCAGTCGCCGCGACCAGCGTGGTTGCGCTTGGCGCGACGACCGCGTCGGCCGACACCTGGCGCTATGCCTTTGAAGAAGCCATCGACGAGGTGCAAGGCGTCTTCGCCCAGAAGTTCAAGGAAGAGGTCGAGGCCAATTCCGACCACCAGGTGCAGCTTTTCCCCTATGGCACGCTGGGCGAATCCGCCGACACGATGGAACAGGCGCAGGCCGGTATCCTGCAATTCGTCGATCA
>JACIYW010000023.1 GCA_014359745.1 Paracoccaceae bacterium
CTTCCGGGCCTACTCCCTTAGCAGGGGAGCGCCTTCGACCACTCGGCCACATCTCCGAGGAACCGTGTAAAGATGGCATCACCGGGAGACAAGGGAAAAGTGGGGCTGTGTTCCGTGCTTAAACCGGGGATATCGCGCCTGCGCCCCCGTCAAACCGACAGATACGCATCCCGGATTTCCGGGTGCGCATCCAGATCGGCCAGGGTGCCCGCGTATTTGCGGCTGCCGCCTTCGATGATCACGGCGCTATCGGCCACGGCCTGGGCAAAGTGCAGGTTCTGTTCCGACAAAAGCACTGTCAGCCCCTCGGCCTTGAGTTGCAGAATGGCGCGCGCCAACTGTTCTACGATCACCGGAGCGATGCCCTCGGAAGGTTCATCCAGCAGCACGAAGCGGGGATTGCCCATCAGGGTGCGGGCGATGGTCAGCATCTGCTGTTCGCCGCCCGAAAGTTCCTTGCCGCGATTGTTGCGCCGTTCGGCAAGGTTCGGGAACAGGGCAAAAAGCATGTCCTGCGTCCAGGGCGCCAAACCGTCGCGTGGGGGCTGACGGCCCACCTCAAGGTTTTCCAGAACCGTCAGATCGGTAAATATCCGCCGTTCTTCCGGCACATAGCCAAGCCCCATCTTCGCCACGCGATGCGAGGGGAGGCCGATGATCTCGACGCCCTGAAAGGTGATGCTGCCGCTTTGCGGGGTCACAAGTTGCATGATGGATTTCATCGTGGTGGTCTTGCCCGCGCCATTGCGGCCCAAGAGCGCCACCACCTGCCCGCGTTCAACCGTAAAGCTGAGATCGCCAAGCACATGCGCCTTGCCGTAAAAACTGTTCACAGCGGAAAGTTCAAGCACGCGATGCCCCCGCTTCCGGTTTGAACAGGGTGCCGCCACCCAGATAGACCTCTTGCACCTGGGTGTTGTTGCGGATCTCTTCGACCGAGCCATCGGCGATCAGGCGCCCACGGTTCAGCACCATGATGCGGTGCGCATGGGCAAAAACCACATCCATGTCATGTTCGGTGAACAGCACGCTGATGCCGCGATCCCGCACGATATCGGCGGTAAGCTGCATCAGCGCGGTGCGTTCCCTGGGGGCCATGCCGGCCGTCGGTTCATCCATCAGCAAAAGCGTTGGGTCATGCGACAAGGCGATCGCCAGTTCCAGGCGCTTCAGATCACCGTAAGCCAGAACCGCGCAGGGCCTGTCGGCCTGATCGCGCATGCCGACCAGATCAAGAAACCCCAGCGCCTCGTCGCGGTAAAGGCCGTGCGCGTAGGGCAGGATCGAGAATATCCGCCGATGATGCGAGATAAGCGCCATTTGCACATTCTCGGCCACGGTCATCGACTGATAGGTGCCTGTGATCTGAAAGGTGCGCCCCACCCCCTTGCGCCAGATCGCACGGGGGGTTTGGCCTGCCAGATTCTCGCCGTTCAGAAACACGGCGCCAGAGGTCGGTTTCAACTGCCCCATCAGCATGTTGAAACAGGTGCTTTTGCCCGCGCCATTGGGGCCGATCAGCGCCAGCAATTCGCCCTTGTGCAACGAGAAACTGACATCATCAACCGCGCGAATGGCGTTGAAGGACCGCGACAGGTGGCGGGTTTCCAGCACGATGGTCATGATGTGCCCTCTGGCGTCTTCAAGAGGCCGATACGTTCGCCCCCCTTGCGCAGGCTGCCCACGATACCGTTGGGCGCCACGATCACCACCGCGATGATCAAAAGCCCCATCGCCAGCCGCCAGTATTCGAACCGGCTCAGGAAATCCTTGGCGGTCACAAAGGCCGCGCCACCGACCACGCCGCCCGAAAGGGTTTTGACCCCGCCCAGGAACACCACGATCAGCGCATCGAAAGACCGCGCGATGTCCAGTTCATTGGGAAAGACGCTGCCTTTGGCAAAGACAAAAAGCCCCCCCGCAACGCCCGCCATCGCGCCCGCAAACACAAAGGCCACCCATTGCACGCGCCTGGTGTCTATGCCGGTGGCCTCGGCCTGGCGGGCGCTGTCGCGCGCGGCGCGCAGCGCATAGCCAAAGGGCGCATGTGCGGCGTGACGCAGCAACAGGATGCCGCCGGTGCAGATGATCAGCGTCAGATAGAAATAGGCCGTAGTCCCCGACGCCCAGGCAGATGGCCAGATATCCACCAGCCCGTCATCCCCGCCGGTGATCGCGCCCCACTGGAACACCAGCGACCACAAAAGCTGCGCGAAGGCCAGCGTCAGCATGGCGAAATAGACGCCCGTCAGCCGCAGGCACACCCAGCCGATGATCACCGCCGCCATCCCCGCCCCAAGCGGTGCCAGGATCAGCGCCAGTTCCATCGGAGTATCGGCATATTTGACCAGCAGCGCCGCCACATAGGCGCCACCTCCGAAATAGGCGGCATGGCCGAATGACACGAGGCCGCCGATGCCCAGCAGGAAATGCAGGCTTGCGGCGAAAAGACAGAAGATCAGGATATCGGTCGCCAGCACCTGCGCAAAGCTTGACCCGTATACCGGCAGCAACGCCAGAATGCCAAGCCCCAGGGCCACGATCAGCCGCGCGGACCTTCCCGCCGGTTTGAACGGGCGTTCGGGTTCACCCACCTGCCCGTGTTCGCCCGCCACCTCTTCGCGGCCCAACAGACCATAGGGGCGCACCATGAGTACGATCACCATGACCACGAAGATCAGAACCAGCGTGCTTTGCGGCAGATAGACCACGCCAAAGACATTGAGCACCGAAATGATCACCGCAGCCAGATAGGCACCGGGCAGCGATCCCATCCCGCCGATCACCACCACCACAAAGACGGTCGTAAGGATGTTGAAATCCATCAGCAGATTGGCCCCGCCCTTGGGCAGTTGCATCGCCCCGCCAAGCCCGGCCAGCGCGGTTCCCAAAAAGAACACGCCCGTAAACAACCACGCCTGATTGACGCCCAGCGCACCGACCATCTCGCGGTCCTGCGTGGCGGCGCGCACCAGAATGCCCAGCCGGGTGCGGGTGATCAGATACCACAGCCCCAGCGCCACGAAGGGCGTGATCACGATCAGCGCAAGGTCATATTGCGGCACCGGTTCGCCCAGAATGCGCACCACCCCTTTCAGCCCCGGCGCGCGCGGCCCCAACAGATCGACCGGCCCCCAGATCATCAGCGCCAGATCCTGAATGACCAGGATCACCCCGAAGGTCGCCACAAGCTGAAAGAGCTCCGGCGCCTTGTAGACCGGGCGCAGTACCACGAATTCAACGATCACCCCGATCAGCCCGACGACAACCCCCGACAGGATCATCGCCGCCCAGAATCCCACCATGCCCGGCAAGACCTGCATCAGCGAATAACCGACATAGGCGCCCAGCATGTAGAACGACCCATGCGCGAAATTGACCACCCGCGTGACGCCAAAGATCAGCGACAACCCCGAGGCCACCAGAAACAGCGCCCCGGCATTGGCCAGCCCCGTCAGCACTTGTGCAATGAAAAACCCCATGTGCCGACCCTGTCAGGTAAGTGGGTGTGGGTGACCGGCCGCCCGGCCCCAAAGGGCCGGACACCGCCGTTTGCAAGGCCATATCAAATGGCCGGATGCGTTCAGTTGGCAGGACGCAGCTTTTTTACTTCCTCGTCGGATGGCAGGTAATTGGCCCCGTCCTTATACGACCAATCCACCATCACCCCGCCGCCATCTTTCAGCGCGGTCGTGCCGACAAAGGCGCCCATCGTCGATTGATGATCAAGCGCGCGGTAGGTGATTGTTCCCACGGGCGTCTCCACCTCCAGATCGGCAAAGGCCGCACGGATCGCTTCGGTTTCGGTCGATCCGGCCTTTTCCAACACTGCCGCGATCGAGGCCGCCGTCATATAGCCCACAAGCGAGCCCAGTTTCGGGCTTTCGCCGAAGCGCTTGGTATAGGCATCGACGAAGGCCTTGTTGGGACCATCTTCGAACGCATACCAGGGATAGCCGGTCACTACCCAACCCTCGGGGGCCTCATCTGCCAAAGGCTCCATATACTCCGGCTCGCCCGACAGCAGGCCATATACCTTGCGCCCCTCGAACAGGCCGCGGGTGTTGCCTTCGCGCACGAATTTCGCCAGATCGCTGCCGAAGGTCACGTTATAGATCGCGTCGGGCTTGGCCGCCTCGAGCGCCTGCACCTCGGCGCCGGCGTCGATCTTGAACAGCGCGGGCCACTGTTCGGCCACGAATTTCACATCGGGTTTAAGCGCCGTCAGCACCTTCTTGAACGCGGCTACCGCATCCTTGCCATAGGCATAGTTGGGCGCGATGGTGGCATAGGTCTTGGCGTCGGTCTTTGCCGCCTCTTCGGCCAGCATGGACGCCTGCATATAGGTCGAGGTCCGCAGGCGGAACGTATAGGCGTTGCCGTTTTCCCACACCATCCCGTCAGCCAGCGGCTCTGCCGCCAGATAGACGTATTTCTTTTCCGCCGCCAGCGACGAGATCGCAAGGCCGACATTGCTCAGGATCGAGCCGGTCAGTATCACCGCCCCGTCGCGCGTCATCAGTTCCTCGGCGATCTTCACCGCCTCTCCCGGCTGGCCGTCATCATCGCGAAAGATGAATTCCAGCGGCCGCCCCAGAACGCCGCCCGCGGCGTTGATTTCCTCCAGCTTCAGTTCGATACCGTTCTTGTAGGGGCCCGCAAAGGCCGCCATGCGCTTGTAATGGTTGATCTCACCGATCTTGATCGGATCCTGCGCCAGTGCCGTTACAGAGGTCATCCCCAATGCCACAAGGCCAATCAGGCCTTTCAGAAACGTCTTGCGGTACATGTCGGTCCTCTCCTGTTGGATATGGCAATCTTATCGTTCAGCCGCCGGTCTGTCTATTCGTCGTGGTAAAAGCCTCGCCAAAGGCCGAAGGCCATCCCACCACATACCAGACGTTTCTGGCAAAAGGCATCCGTTACCACCTTACCCCGCCAACCCCGCACCATGGCGGTCCCTAAATCCGCTGACCCAACAGCCGCTGACCCCAGCCGATCGCTTCGAAAAACCCATGGATTCAGCGCAGGGCCTTCGACAGTATGGCATCAAGAACTTGTTAGCCGTCAAACAATATTTCCTGCGGATCACATCCGATGGACGCCCGGTTTGTTTCGTGAAAACATATTGGGCATTCCTGCGGCCAGTGGCAAAGTTTCCAGGCCCTCACGACATCGACCACCTGAAAGGCGCACACCCCTTGGATTGTAAAACACCCTACCGGCTGGAAGATCAGATCGGCTTCAAGCTGCGCCTTGCCAACCAGAAACATCTTGAGATCTTCAACCGCATGATGCCCGACATCACGCCGACCCAATTCGCGGTGATGGCAAAGTTGCACGATCTTGGCACCCTGTCGCAGAACCATCTGGGCCGACTGGTGGGGATGGATGCCGCCACCACCAAGGGTGTGGTGGACCGTCTGCGCAAAAAGGGCCTGGCCGAAAGCGCCCCCTCGACATCCGACATGCGCAGGCTGGAAATTTCGCTTACCGATGCAGGTCGGGCCTGTGCCGCGCGCGCGGTGCAAACCGCGCGCGATATTTCCGCCGCCACCGCGCAAAACCTGACCGCGCGCGAATTGGAACGGCTGCTGGCACTGCTGGACAAGCTTTAAAAAACGTCACAGCTTGCGGCAAACACGCAGCCCCATTCATCTTGGAAAAAATACGCATTCCCCACCACCGCCCCGCGCATCCGCCCATGGACGATGAAACAACCCGCGCCTTATCGTAACCCGTCCTTGCCTTCGGCGTTTTCATGGGTCAGCCCGCCCACGCGGGGCAGGGGCCGCCCGCTGTCAGTGACCGCTACGGCCACCAGGATTTCATTGGCGCGCGGCGCGTCATTGATCTGCACCTCGACCCCGTCGAAATGGCTGCGCACATAGGCCGCATCCTTGTGGCCCAGCGGCACATCCAGCACCTGCCCCGGCCCGCCGCGTTTCTTGGATGACGGCACAAGGGCCGCGCCCTTTTCAACGGCCTTGCGCAGCGGCGCGCCCATTTTGGGGTGCAGGATGGCGGCGGCATGTTCCAACTCGCCGTTTTCGCCGACCATCGCGGCCTTGCCATAGCTTTGCGCATCCTCTGGCAAGATGCCCAGCGCCGCCACGCATTTCTCGCCCAGCAGCGCGCCCAGTTCGGCGCCGATGTCGATCAACGCGCTCAAATCTTCCTCATACCGGCCAGCAAACGGGTTCGCGATCACGGCCACGGCCACTGCCTTGCGGGTGGGGGGCGAAATCTCCTTGCCCATTTCCCGATGGGTTTCCTCGACCCAGACGGCGATCTTGCGGATATCTGCGCTCATCTCAACCCATCCTCTCCCCTGATGTCTTGCGCGGCAAGGCCGCCCGCCCGGTCATGCACCCGTGCGCCGGTGGTCATCACCAGGATGAAGGCCAGTTCATCGGCGCGCGGGGCGTCATTGACGCCCACCTCCATCGCATCGAAATGGCTGCGCACATAAGAGGCGTCCTTGTGGGTGATCGGCACATCCAGCCGCACGCCGGGGCCGCCCACCTTCTTGGCAGAGGGCACGATGGCCTTGGCCCCACCCAGCAGTTCGCGCATCGCATAGCCGCCGGGCGCATGCCAAAGCGCGCCATGTTCCAACTCCCCCGCCGCGCCGATGATGGCGCCCTTGCCATACCCTTCGACCACCGAAGGGTCGCCACCCAGCGCGTCGATCAGCTTTTGTGCCATTTGCAGGCCCAGCGGTTTCAGATCTTCCATGAACCCCTGGATCTCTGGTTCGTACCGTCCGGCGAAGGGGTTCCTGATGACCGCCATCACCGCCGCACGGCGCAGCGGCTTTTCGGCCCTTGGGCCGCCCTCGTGGTAAATCTCTTCGACCGAGGTGATGAGTTTACGGATCTCGACATCAGGCATGTTGGGGGATCTTTCCGTCAAGTTGCAAGAAATTCGGGCCGACAAGGCAGGATTGCCCGCGCAGGAACAGCGCCGCCGCGTCGATCAGCCCGCGTTGCCGCATATCCTGCGCCAGCCGCGCGCCGTTTGAAAGGGCCTTGGCCACCCCGTCAGCCGTCAGCGGGCCGACATGGGTGACCACCAGACGCGCGCCCAGATCGCTGTCGGGGTCGATATCGCGCGCCGGGGTGCGGCGCACCGTGGGGTGACGCGGCAGGTCAACGGCATTGGCGATCAGCGTTGCCGCCACATCCGCCGCCGCCGCAGACCCCGCCAGAACCGTCACCGCATCGGCGATGCCCAGCGACAGGCTGCGCCCGCGCTGCCCGCTTGTTGCCACACCGCGCACCGGGTCGGCGGCGGCGATGTCGATGGTGCCAAGGCGCGTATTGTCCAGCCCGGCAATCGCCATGCGAAACCGCGCCGCGCCGGTCAGGTGCAGGGCGATATCGCCGCCATTGTTGACATAGGCACGGGTCAGGGGTGCGGCGGCAACCATCGCCCCCAGCACCTCTTCGGCCACCGCCCCGGCGACGGCGGCCATGGGGGTGACGAAAACCGCACCATGCGGGCGCACCGCGTCATGCATCCGCCGCGCGATCCGGCCCTTTGGGCGCGCACCCACCGCGCGGCGCAATAGCGGCAGTTCGGCCACAAGTTCTTCCAACACCGTGCAAAACCGCGCCCTGGCCGCCGCGAATGCCGCGTCCCGGTCCCCATCGGCCCCGATGATCAGGTCAATCGGGCCGTGCTGCAAATGCAGCCTGCCATCCGCCAAAAATGCCGCCACGGCGCCCGGCATCAGCCCTTTACCTTCGCGCCCTTGGTCCAGCGGTAATTCCGTTCATCATGCGGATCGGGCTGGCTGAGGTTGGGAAGCACCTTGCGGATATCGGGCGTCAGCACCGATTCCACCGGGCGCACATGATCGACATGGCCGCCAAGCGCCGCGTAATCTTCCATCCGCAGGGTGAATTCGATGGGGGCGACAAGGGCGGGCGTGGGCACATAGCCAAAGGAATTGGTCGGCATGTCCATCACATCGGCCATAAAGGTGATGCCGCCACCCGGCCAGACATAGGCCTCGGCCCCGCCGCAGGACACATAGGTCAGCGCATCCCTGACCGACCGCGTCAGCCGCACCGGGTTTTCCGTAACCCCCGCGCGCAGGCTGCCGCCCGCCCCGCCCATGAACAGCACCGAACAGAGCGAGGGTTCGCAGTTTTCCGCGATCCGGTCGGCGATGGCGCGCAAAGGTTGCGTGATCTCGGCCGGTTGCGGCACCAGCGCCTCGTCCAGCGTGTAATAGGCGAATTGCTCGCCCGTGGTAGATATCATCAACAGCCGCAGCCCCGGCCAGGCCAGTTTCGGATCGGCGGGTTTCAGGATCGTCAGCGGATCCTCGACATTGGTGCCGCCCCAGCCGGTGCCCGGATCGGCCACCTGGAAATAGCGCCCCGGTGTCGATTTGCGCCCTTTGACGCGAATGCCAGAGGGCCGCATCGCCAGCCCCTTGCCCGCCTCGTGTTCGGTCAGGACCCCGGTGATATGGTCATCGACCACCACCACCTCATCGACATGGCGTTCCCACTGCTTGGCGAACATGCCCACCGCCGCCGAACCGCAGCCCACGCGCATCAGCTTTTCGGGCGCGCCGTTGATGATCGGGGCGTGGCCCGCCTGCACCACAACCGTTGCGCCATCATCAACAGTCAGTTCCACCGCCTCGCGGTTGCACAGGCGCAGCAGCGCGTCGCAGGTGATGCGCCCCTCTTTCTTCGATCCGCCGGTCAGATGTTCCACGCCCCCCAGCGACAGCATCTTTGACCCGTATTCGGATGTCATCACATGGCCGATCGCCTCGCCCTCGCAGCGCACGATGGCGCGTTCCTCGCCGATGTGGCGGTCTGTGTCGATCTTCACCTTGACGCCGCAATAGCTGAAGATGCCTTCGGTCACCACGGTGACCATATCCACATCGTTCACCTTCTGGCTGACGATGAAGGGCGCCGGTTTGTAATCGGGATAGGTGGTGCCCGCCCCCACGGCGGTGACAAAGCGGCGGTGGCCCTGGATCAGATCGCCGTCCCAATCCTGGGCATTGGCCCCGGAATCGAGGAAGGGCACCGCCTGCGCGCCGCCCTCGATCACCGTCAGCGGATCAAGGCGCACCAGTTCGCCGCCATGGTTGGCATAGCGATCACAGGCGCCGGATTTGCCATCGGCGATATAGCACATCACCGGGCAGGCATCGCAGCGGATCTTTTCGGCGATGCGTTCCTCTTTCGGGCTGTTGTCTTCAGGCATAACCGGCCTCCTTGAGGGCCGCGCGCACCCGCGACGGCGTGGCGGGGACGTCGCGTATGCGCACCCCCGTGGCATGTTTGATCGCGTTGAGAATGGCGGGGGCGGTAGGGATCAGCACATGTTCGCCCAGCCCCTTGGCGCCATAAGGGCCATGCGCGTCGGCCTCTTCCACGATCAGGGTTTCAATGGGCGGAATGTCCCCGATGGTGGGGATCAGGTAATCATGCAGGTTTTCGGTGCGGCCGGGCAGGAATTCCTCCATCAGGGCCATGCCAAGGCCCTGCGCGATACCGCCCTGCACCTGCCCTTCGACCAGCAGCGGGTTGATGGCGCGGCCCACATCATGCGCGGCGGTAAACTGCAGCGGGCGCACATGGCCCAGCGCGGTATCGACCTCGACCACCACCAGATGCGCGGCATAGCCGAATTGCGCGTAGGGTACGCCCTGCCCATCGGCGTTGAGGGGCTTTGTGGGCGGGTCATAGGTTTCCTCGGCCCGCAGAACATAGCCTTCCGCATCCACCGGCAGGCGTGACAGATCAACCTTATGCGCCTTGTCGCCTTCGGATACCACCACCTCGCCGCCTCCCAGCGTGATCCGCGCATCTTCGGGCGCGTTGGTCATCTGCAACACCGCCCGGCGCAGGGCGGCGCCCGACAGCCGCGCGGCATTGCCCGAAACGAATGTCTGGCGCGAGGCCGATGTCTTGCCCGCATCGGGCGTGATGTCGGTATCGCCGCCCAGCCGCATGACCTGATCCACCGGCACACCAAAGGCCTGCGCGAAAATCTGGGTGATCACCGTATTCGCGCCCTGGCCGATATCCATCGCGCCCTGATGCAGCACCAGGCCGCCATCGGCGCGCAGCCCAGCCTTGATGGTGGACGGGTTGGGAAGCGAGGTATTGCCGCAGCCATACCACCCCGCCGCAATGCCCACGCCGCGCCGCATTGCCCCGCCTTGAGCATTGAACGCGGCACAATCGGCCCGCGCCTTTTCCCATGCCGGGCGCAGCGCCGTCAGACAGGCGCGGATGCCGACGCCCTGTTCAAACACCTGCCCGCAGACCGTGGGCGCGCCGTTTTCCAGCGCGTTGATCAGGCGAAATTCCAGCGGGTCCAGCCCCAGCTTTTCCGCCAGATCGTCAAACAGGCTTTCCTGCGCGATGGCCGATTGCGGCACGCCAAAGCCGCGAAAGGCCCCCGCGGGCGGGCAATGCGTATAGACCGCGCGCGAGGTCGCCCGGTAATCGGCGATCCGGTAGGGGCCGGAGGCATGCACAGGCACCCGGTTGGCCACCGTCGGCCCCCAGGATGCATAAGCGCCGGTGTTGAAATCGCCGTGAAAGCGCATCCCGCAGAGACGGCCGTCGCGCGTGGCCCCAATGGTGGCGGCAATCTGCGACGGGTGGCGTTTGGTCGTCGATTGCATCGACTCGGTCCGCGTATAGGTGATCCGCACCGCCCGCCCGGTTTTCAACGCGGCCAGCGCCAGAAACGGCTGGATCGACACGTCGATCTTTGATCCGAACCCACCGCCGACCGATGTTGGCACAATGCGGATGCGGCTGCGATCCATCGCCAGAATTTCGATCAGGCTGTCCTGATCCATCACCGGGGCCTGGGTGCAGGCATAGACCACGACGCGGCCATTTTGCATCTCGGCAAATCCTGCCTCGGGCTCCAGATAGGCGTGTTCCACAAAGCCCGAACTGAACGCGCCTTCCACCACCACATCGGCGCGCCTCAGCGCCGCATCGGCATCGCCGCATTGCACCTGCCCGCCGCACATGATGTTGGCGGCGCGGCCCGCGTGCAGTTGCGGCGCGCCACCCGCCGTTGCCTCGGCCACCGTCTGTACCGGGTCGAGCGGTTGCCATGCAACCGGGAAATCGGTAGGATCGAAAGCGGTCATCGCCTCGGCCGTGCCGATCACGGCGGCCACGGCCTCGCCGCGAAACCGCGCCTCATCCTCGGCAAACACCGGCTGATCGATGAATCCGGGGATCACGCCAAAGGCGTTCTTGCCGGGGATGTCGGCGGCGGTCAGCACGGCCTCTATCCCCGGATGGCGCGCCACGAACCCTTCCAGATCGCCAAAGGCAAACCGCGCGCGTGGGTGGGGAGAGCGGATGATGCGCATCACCAGCGCGCCATCAGGCGCCACATCATCGCCGAAACGGTCGCGCCCCTCGACCTTTTCCAACCCGTCAAGACGGCGGATCGGGCTGCCCACTGCGCCCGAAACCGGCGCGGGGGTCGTGCCGACGGACACCACCGCGTCGATGATCTTGCGATAGCCGGTGCAGCGGCACAAAACGCCGCCCAGCGCATCCGTGACCTGCGCCACATTGGGGTGCCGCGTTTCCCGTAACAGCGCCACGGCGGCGACCATCATCCCCGGCGTGCAGAACCCGCATTGCGCGGCCTGATGCGCCTGAAAACTGTCGGCCAGCGCGCGGGCCAGCGGATCGGCCCGGATCAATCCCGACAGCGTTTCGACCTCTGCGCCCTGCGCCTGATGGCTGCCCATAAGACAGGCGCAAACCGGCGCGCCATCCACCAGCACGGTGCAGGCCCCGCAATCGCCCGCGTTGCAGCCGATCTTGACATCGCGCGCGCCCAGGCGTTCGCGCAGGCTGTGCGACAGGCGTTCGCCCGCAGGCGCGGCCAGTTCGACAATCTCGCCGTTCAGGCGAAAAGCGGTCAGCGTGGTTGTCGCGGGATTATCCATCACATTCCCCCAAAGGCGGCCTGAATTATACGTCGGCAGGCCTCGGCCACCGCTTCCAGCCGGTATTCGGCATTCGCCCGGACATCCGAAATCGGTGCAAGCCCGACCAGATGATCCGGCCCTATGCCGCCCAGCGCCTCTGCCAGCGAACATCCGATCAGCGCCGCTTCCAGCCCCGGCAGGCGGCGCGCCACCGGCGAACAGGAACCGACCGCGATCCGCGCCGAAACGATGCGGCCTTCGCGCAGCGCGATCAGCCCGGCCACCATCGCGATGGAAATCACCAGATACTTGCGCGCGCCCAGTTTCAGGAAATGGCCCCGCGCGCCCACGGGGGCATCGGGAAGGGTCACTGCCGACACCAGTTCATCGGGTTTCAGCGCCGTCTTGCGCACACCCAGAATGAAATCCTCCAGCGGCAACACCCGCACCCCGGCGCGCGACACCAGTTCCAGCCGCGCATCAAGCGTCAGCAGCGGCGGCACCCCATCGGCGGCGGGCGAGGCGTTGCACAGATTGCCCGCAACCGTGCCGGTGTTCTGGATCTGCACCGATCCCACCTCGCGCGCGGCGGCTTTGAGTCCGTCGAAGGCGGCGGGCAGGTCGGCACGGACGATATCGGCCCAGCGTGTCGCAGCACCAATCCGCCAGCCGCCATCCTGCCGGGTGATGCCGCGAAATCCGGGCAGGCGGGTGATATCAAGGATGTCTTCACGCACCGGCAGATCGCCCCGCGCGGGAAACCAGTCGGTCCCGCCAGCCAGCACGCTAACGCCACCGCGCCCCAGAATATCAAGCGCCTGATCCAGCGATGTTGGCGAATGATGGCCCAAACCAGCCCCCGATTTCATTTGTATACGAATAAGACGCCCTTGCCCCCGCCCCTGTCAATATCCGCGCAGGATCCGCTTTGCGATAATCCATGGCCATGCTTGAAGCCTGCGCATTTTCTGTTAGCGTTCAAATGAAACAGAGAGGTGCGCCATGTCCGATCCGCAACAGAAACTGGTCATCCGCAACATCGGCCTGCTGCTGTCGGGCAAGATGGAGGAACCGATTCTTGACGCCGATTGCCTGATCGCGATTGATGGCAAGATCAGCGCATGGGGGCGCGAGGGCGATCTGGATTGCGAAGGCGCCACAACCCTGATCGATGCCAACGGCACCACCCTTGCGCCCGGCCTGATCGACAGCCATGTACACCCGGTGATCGGCGATTACACGCCGCGCCAGCAGCAACTCCACTGGATCGACAGCACCCTGCACGGCGGCGTCACCACGCTGATTTCGGCGGGTGAGGTGCATATGCCGGGCCGACCCAAGGATGTGGTGGGCCTCAAGGCGATGGCGATCGCGGCGCAGCGCTGGTACGAAAACTTCCGCCCCTCGGGCGTCAAGGTGCACGCGGGCGCGCCGGTGATCGAACACGGCATGGTTGAACAGGATTTCAAGGATCTGGCCGATGCGGGCGTGAAGCTTTTGGGTGAGGTCGGGCTTGGCACCGTCAAGGACGGGAAGACCGCCAAGCAGATGGTGGAATGGGCGCGCAAATACGGCATTCAAAGCACCATCCACACCGGCGGCCCGTCGATCCCCGGATCGGGGCTGATAGATGCCGATATGGTGCTGGAAACCGGCGCCGATGTGATCGGCCATATCAACGGCGGCCATTCGGCCCTGCCAGATGATCAGATCATCTGCCTGTGCGAAAGCTGCACCAAGGGGCTGGAGATCGTGCACAACGGCAATGAACGCGCCGCACTTCTGACGCTGAACACCGCGCGCGAGCTTAAACAGATGAACCGTATCATCCTGGGCACCGATGGCCCGGCCGGATCGGGGGTGCAACCGCTGGGCATCCTGCGGATGGTGGCGATGCTGTCCAGCCTGGGCCACGTTCCGGCCGAGGTCGCGTTCTGCTTTGCCAATGGCAACACCGCGCGCGAGCGGGATCTGGATACCGGGTTGATCGAGGCGGGGATGTGTGCCGATTTTGTTCTGATGGACCAGGCGCAGCATTCGGGGGGCAAGACGATGCTGGACTCGGTCGAGTTGGGCAATCTGCCCGGTATCGGCATGACCATCATCGATGGTGTGATCACCAGTGAACGCAGCCGCAACACGCCCCCGGCCACGCGGTTGCCCATCATCGTCCGGCGCGGCTGATCCTTTCGGCGCCGCCCACCGGCGGAAAAGCGGCTGTCGGGCCGTCAGGTCGGCGTGACTCTGCCAATCCCGTTGGTTGTTGGGACAGGATGGCCCGAATCACGGTGAAAGTTGATTCAGATCATTGGCAGCCACACCAAAGGCTGTAGTTTTGCGCAATGTCCCCCCGAATCATGTGACACAGGAGATTGCGATGTCCGCGCCATCGAAACATTCCCCGGTCAGCCTTGTCCCGGTGCCATCCGAACCCAAGCCCCCCGCCGAAGACCGGGCCGATGAATCGTCTGCAAACTCTGCAAGCCCGGACCAAACCGAACTCACCTCCTTTCAGGTGATGGACAAGATCGCCCATGCCAGCATCGCACGCGCCACGATGGGCATCGCACCGGCGGCCCTGGTCGAGGCTTTTGTCGATTGGGCGGTGCATCTTGCCGTCTCTCCCGGCAAGCAGATGGAGCTTCGCGAAAAGACGCTGCGCAAATCCGGCCGTCTGGCGCAATTCGCCTGCCGCTGCGCGGGTGACCCCGCCACGCATCCCTGCATCGAGCCCTTGCCGCAGGATCACCGCTTTCGTGATCCTTCCTGGCAGAAATGGCCGTTCAACATCATCTATCAGTCGTTCCTGCAACAGCAGCAGTGGTGGCACAACGCCGTCACCGATGTGCCCGGCATGACCCCCCAGCATGAAAACGTGATAGAGTTCCTGACGCGGCAGATGCTTGACATGATGTCGCCTTCCAACTTTCCCCTGACCAACCCCGAGGTTCTGAACGCCACGATCGCCGAGAAGGGGCAGAACTTTCTGCGCGGGGCGCGGAATTTTCAGGAAGACGTGATCCGCTATTACCGCCATGAAAAACCCGCCGGGCTGGAGAATTTCCGCATCGGCGCGGATCTGGCGACCAGCCCCGGCAAGGTGGTGTTCCGCAACCGCCTGATCGAACTGATCCAATACGCCCCGACCACCGATCAGGTGCGCCCGGAACCGATCCTGATCGTCCCGGCCTGGATCATGAAATACTACATCCTCGATCTGTCGCCCCATAACTCTCTGGTGAAATACCTGACGGGGCAGGGGTTCACGGTGTTCATGATTTCCTGGCTCAACCCCGGCGCCGAGGACCGCCACCTGGGGATGGAGGATTACCGCCGCCTTGGCGTGATGGACGCGGTGGATGCCGTCTGCAAGATTACCCAAAGCCCGAAAGTGCACGCGCTGGGTTACTGCCTGGGCGGCACCATGCTGGCCATTGCCGCCGCCGCCATGGCGCGTGATGGCGATGACCGGTTCGGCACCCTGACCTTTCTGGCCGCGCAGACCGATTTCACCGAAGCGGGCGAGCTGACCCTGTTCATCAACGACAGCCAGGTGACGTTCCTGGAGGACATGATGTGGGATCAGGGATATCTTTCAACCGAACAGATGGGCGGCGCGTTCCGTCTGCTGCGATCGGCCGATCTGATCTGGTCGCGTAATGTGCATGATTACCTGATGGGCCAGCGGGTGCCGATGATCGACCTTCTGGCATGGAACGCCGATGGCACGCGGCTGCCCTACCGGATGCATTCCGAATATCTGCGCAAGCTGTTCCTGAACAACGATCTTGCCGCAGGGCGCTATGAGGTTGGCGACAGGCCCGTCGCGGTATCCGACATCCGCGCGCCGCTTTTTGTTGTGGGAACCGAGGATGACCACGTCGCGCCGTGGAAATCGGTCTACAAGTTCCACCTTTTTGCCGATACCGAGGTGACATTCGCCCTGACCAGCGGCGGTCACAATGCCGGGATCGTGTCGGAGCCCGGTCACCCCAACCGCCATTTCCGCATCGACACCACCCCCGCAGACGCACGGTTTCGCGCGCCCGACGATTGGGTTGCCGACACCGCACCGCAAGACGGATCGTGGTGGACGGCCTATGCCGCCTGGCTGCACGACCATTCCGGGCCGATGGCCGCGCCGCCGCCGATGGGGCGTGCCAGGGCCGGGCTGGCGCCGCTGTGCGATGCGCCCGGAACCTATGTGATGCAGGCCTGAACGGGGCGGCGAATGGGGCGGCGCCCGTCACATGTTGGGGTAATTCGGCCCGTCGCCGCCCTGTGGGGTGACCCAGTTGATATTCTGGCTGGGATCCTTGATGTCGCAGGTCTTGCAATGCACGCAGTTCTGAAAGTTGATGACGAACCGCGCGTCCTTGCCGTCTTCCTCGACCACCTCGTAAACCCCCGCCGGGCAATAGCGCTGTGCAGGTTCGGCGTATTGGGGCAGGTTGACCGAGATCGGGATCGACGGGTCGCGCAATTGCAGGTGCGGGGGCTGGCTTTCTTCGTGGTTGGTGGCCGAGAAGGCGACGTTGGTCAACCGGTCGAACGACAGCACGCCATCGGGTTTGGGATAGGCGATCGGCGTGAAGTCTTTGGCCTTGCCCGTTGCCGCCGCATCGGTCTTGCCATGGCGAAGCGTGCCTAGCGGGTTCCAGCCGGTCACATTGGCCACCCACATGTCGAACCCGCCCAGCACCAGCGATGTGGCCAGCCCGAATTTCGACCAAAGCGGTTTGACGTTGCGCACCCGCCTTAGATCCTTGGCCACCGCGCCGCCGCGCAGATCGGCCTCATAGGCGGCCAGTTCATCGCCCGCGCGCCCCTCGGCGATTGCCGCCGCCGCCGCCTCTGCCGCCGCGATACCCGACAGCATTGCGTTATGATTGCCCTTGATGCGCGGCACATTCACCAGGCCCGCCGAACACCCCAAAAGCGCCCCGCCCGGAAACACCACCTTCGGGATCGATTGCCAGCCGCCTTCGGATATGGCCCGCGCGCCATAAGCCACCCGTTTGCCGCCCTTCAAGAGGTCGGCCACCACCGGGTGATGCTTGAAACGCTGGAATTCCATGTACGGGTAAAGATAGGGGTTTTCATAGTTCAGATGCACCACGAAACCCACATAGACCTGATTGTTGTCAATGTGATAGATAAAGCTGCCGCCGCCCGCATTCTTGCCCAGCGGCCAGCCCATGGTGTGGGTCACGGAACCGGGGCGGTGCTTGGCGGGGTCAATTTCCCATATCTCTTTCATGCCTAGGCCGAACTTCTGCGGCTCATGCCCCTTGGACAGGTCGTATTTTGCCATCGCGACCTTTGCCAGCGATCCGCGCACCCCTTCGCCAAGCAACACATACTTGCCGCGCAGTTCCATCCCCGGCTCATAGTTGGGGCCGTGGCTACCGTCGGGATTCTTGCCAAATTCACCGGCGACCACGCCCGCCACACGATCACCGTCGAACACCAGTTCCGAACAGGCCATGCCGGGGAATATCTCGACCCCCAGCGCCTCGGCCTGTTCGGCGAGCCAGCGGCAGACATTGCCCATCGAGACGATATAATTGCCGTGGTTCGACATCAGCGGCGGCATTGGCCAGTTCGGCACCCGCACCTTGCCGCCTTCGCCAAGAACGAAGAAATTATCTTCGGTCACCGGCACGTTGACCGGCGCGCCGCGCTCTTTCCAGTCGGGGATCAGGGCGTTCAGGCCAGAAGGATCAAGCACCGCGCCCGACAGGATATGCGCGCCAACCTCTGACCCCTTTTCCAGCACCACCACCGACAGATCCGCGTTGATCTGTTTCAGCCGGATCGCCGCCGACAGGCCCGCGGGGCCCGCACCCACGATCACAACGTCATATTCCATCGCCTCGCGTTCGATGTCGGTCATCATGCTTCCTTTCAATCTTGCTTGACGCTGCGTAGCCGAAGGTGGCGCCCGCGGTCAATCGTGACGCCGTGTCATCTGGCCCCTCAACCAGCCGCGACGGCTATTTTATCCACACCGCGGCGGCCCAATCCATCCCGGCATGGGCAATCTCGCCTGCCCACGGCTATCCCCCTTGTTGATCGCGCGGCACCGGATCACGATTTGCGCCCGATCCGGGTTTCGGTGCCCGCCAGCAGCCGGGTGATGTTGTCCTTGTGGCGCAGGAATACCAGCGCCGCCAGCACCAGCGCCAGCACCGCCATATCCCCCCGCCCCAGCACCAGCGCCCACACCGGCGCCGACCCCGCCGCCACCAGCCCGGCAAGCGAGGAATACCGGAAAAGCGCCGCCGTCAGCGCCCAGGTGGCACAGACCGCAACCCAGACCGGCCAGGACAGGGCCAGCAAGGTGCCAAGGAATGTCGCCACCCCCTTGCCGCCGCGAAAGCCAAGGTAGATCGGGAAAAGATGGCCAAGGAAGGCCGCGAAACCCGCAAGCTGCCCGGCATCCTCGGCCAGGAACGCGCGCGCGATCACCACCGCCACCGCACCCTTGCCGACATCAAGGATCAGCGTCAGCGCCGCCGCCAGCCGGTTGCCGGTGCGCAGAACATTCGTCGCCCCGATATTGCCCGATCCGATCTTGCGCAGATCGCCAAGGCCAAAGGCGCGCGCCATCACGATGCCAAAAGGCACCGCCCCCAGAAGATAGGCCAGCAGGGCGGTGAGGCCGAGAAGCGCAAGCGGGGTTTCGATCGGGGGCATCGCCTATGCCCCCGGCAAGGGAATGGGGGTGGGTGCGGACGCCTCCGGCGGGAGTATTTGGATCGAGAGGATGATCATGGGGTGATCCTTTTGCCATCGACGAACGTTGCCAGCACCCGGCCTTGCAGGCGGGCGCCGTCGAAGGGTGTGTTCTTCGATTTCGACAGCAGGGTGAAACGGTCAAGAACAAAGGGCGCGTCGGGGTCGAACAGCACCAGATCGGCGGGCGCGCCGGGGGTCAGGCGCCCGCCGGGCAGGCCGAAACGGCGGGCGGGATTGTGCGAGAGCGCGCGGAAAAGCTGCGGCAGGCCGATGGCACCGGCATGAACCAGGCGAAGCGCTGCGGGCAGAAGGGTTTGCAGCCCGACCGCGCCAGAGGCCGCCGCCTCATAGGGCAGGCGTTTGCTTTCCTCGTCTTGCGGGGTATGCATCGAACAGATGATGTCGATCACGCCCGAGGCCACGGCGCCGACCATGGCCATGCGATCATCCTCAGAGCGCAGCGGCGGGGTAAGTTTGAAGAAGGTGCGGTAATCGCCGACGTCAAGCTCATTCAGTGTCAGGTGGTGCACCGAAATGCCCGCGGTAACGTCAAGCCCGTTCGCCTTGGCGCGTTCCAGCGGCGGCAGGGCGCGCGCCGTGGTGATCTGATCGGCGTGGTAGCGCGCGCCGGTCAGTTCCACCAGGCCAAGGTCGCGGTCAAGGCCGATACGCTCGGCCAGGGGGGAAACGGCGGGCAGGCCGCGCAAAGAGGCGAATTTTCCCGAGGTGACCGAGGCACCGCGCGAAAGGCCAGTGTCCTGGGGATGGCCGACCACCAGCGCGCCAAGGCTGTGCGCATAGGTCAGGCAGCGCGACAGGACGCGGGTGTTTTCGGTGACGTTGAATACATCGCTGAAGGCCACGGCCCCGGCATCGCGCAGGAACCCGATCTCGGTCATTTCATGGCCCGCGCGGGCGCGGGTCAGCGCGGCCATGTGGCGGATGCGCACCGGGGTGGCGCTGGCGGCGCGGCGGGTGACGAATTCCAGCATCTCGGGCGTGTCGATGGCGGGGTCGGTGTCGGGGCGGGCGATGATGGTGGTCACACCGCCCGCCGCCGCGGCCTGCCCGGCAGAGCGGAAGGATTCGCGGTGGCGTTCGCCCGGTTCACCGATCTTGACGCCCACGTCGATGATGCCGGGGGCCAGGCATTTGCCGTTGCAGTCGATCACCTCCGCCCCCTTGGGCGGGTTGGCGGCATCGGTCGCGGCGATCAGGCCCGCATCGACGATCAGGTTGCCGATGCGTTCCTCGCCCGCCTCGGGATCGATCAGGCGCGCGTTCTGGAAGAAGGTGATCATGCGCCTTCCCCCATTGCGGCCATGCCGCGCGCGGCGCGCAGGTTTCGGGCCAGCAGGTCCATCGCGGCCATGCGCACCGCCACGCCCATTTCCACCTGTTCCTGAATCACGGATCTGTTGATGTCATCGGCCAGCGTGCCGTCGATTTCCACGCCCCGGTTCATCGGGCCGGGATGCATGACGATGGCCTCGGGGTGGGCATGGGCAAGCTTTTCGGCATCCAGCCCGAAGCGGTGGAAATATTCGCGTTCCGAAGGGATGAACGCGCCGTCCATCCGTTCCTTTTGCAGGCGCAGCATCATCACCACATCGGCGCCTTTCAGGCCCTCGGCCATGTTATCCGTCACCTCGACCCCCCAATCGGCCACGCCCGAAGGCATCAGCGTAGGCGGCCCGATCAGGCGGATGCGGGCCTCCATCTTGCCCAGAAGCAGGATGTTCGACCGCGCCACGCGGCTGTGTGCGATGTCGCCGCAAATGGCCACGGTCAGCCGGTGCAGCCGCCCCTTGCGCCGCCGGATGGTCAGCGCGTCCAGCAGCGCCTGCGTGGGGTGTTCGTGGCGCCCGTCGCCCGCGTTCAGGACCGCGCAATTGACCTTTTGCGCCAGCAGGTTCACCGCGCCCGAATGCGGATGCCGCACCACCAGCAGATCGGGGTGCATGGCGTTCAGCGTCAGCGCCGTGTCGATCAGCGTCTCGCCCTTTTTCAGGCTTGATGCCTGCATCGCCATGTTCATCACATCGGCGCCCAGCCGTTTGCCGGCCAGCTCGAAACTGGCCTGGGTGCGGGTTGACGCCTCGAAAAACATGTTGATCTGGGTCATCCCCGCCAGGGCATTGGCGTGTTTCACGGTGCGGCGGTTCAGATCGACGTAAGTATCGGCCAGATCCAGCAGCGCCGTGATCTCGGGCGGGGCCAGATGTTCTATGCCCAGCAGATGTGTTGCGCGAAATGCCATGGATCACCCCCGCCCCCTCTATAGAAATCCGGGGCCGCGACGACAAGGCAGTTTACGGGCCATCGGGCGGGCAGTAGGTGTGGGTGATGGATCGGATGATGGATGTTCACACCGCGACGGCGCTTCTGGCCTGGCAGATCGAGATGGGCGCGGATGAGCCGATCGGCGATCAGCCTGTAAACCGCTATGCGGCCCCACAGGCCGCCCCGCGCCCGGCCGCTGCCGCCGCGCCCGCGCCGGATGTCGCGCCTGCCGCCCCCGATCCTGTGGTCATCGATCCTGTGGCCCCCGATCCTGTGGCCGAAGCGCGCGCGCGCGCCGCAGGCGCCGCCGATCTGGGGGCGCTGAAAGCAGCGCTGGCGACCTATGATTACTGCGACCTGAAGAAAGGCGCGCGCAATCTGGTGTTCGCCGATGGCGATCCCAAAGCGCGGGTGATGCTGATCGGCGAGGCACCGGGCCGGGATGAGGATATCGAGGGGCGGCCCTTTGTCGGCCGGGCCGGGCAGTTGCTTGACCGGATGCTGGCCGCGATCGGCATGGGGCGCGATAGCCCGACCGCGCCGGTTTACATCACCAATATCCTGCCCTGGCGGCCGCCGCAAAATCGCGACCCGTCGCCAGACGAAATCGCCATGTTGCTGCCCTTTGTGGAACGCCACATCGCTCTGGTTGATCCCGCCTTGATCGTGCTGATGGGCAATACGCCCTGCGCGGCGCTTCTGGGCCGACGCGGCATCACCGGCATGCGCGGCAAGTGGCAAACCGTTTTGAACCGCCCCGCCATGCCGATGTTTCACCCCGCCTATCTGCTGCGCACCCCCCATGCCAAGCGCGAGGCATGGGCCGATCTGCTGGCAATTCAGGCCCGGCTGAGGGAGGTCTGATGATACCCGTTGATCCCGTCCTGATGCTGGCTTTCATTCCTGCCGCGCTGGCCCTGAACCTGACACCGGGGGCGGACATGATGTTTTGCCTGGGGCAAGGTATGCAGGCAGGCGCGCGGCCCGCGATCCTGGCCAGTGCCGGGATATCGATCGGGGTGCTGGTGCATACCGGCATTGCCGGGCTGGGCCTTGGGGCGCTGATTGCCGCGCATCCCGGCGTGTTCGAGGTGATCCGCTAGCTGGGGGTAGGGTATCTTTTGTGGCTGGCGGTGCAGGCCTTGCAGCAGGCGCCGGTGTCGGCGCGGATGCGACCCGCCCGCGCGGCGTTCCGGCACGGCCTGATCGTGAACCTGACCAACCCCAAGGTCATCCTCTTCGTGCTGGCGTTCGTGCCACAATTCATTGACCCGGCGCGCCCGGTTCTGGCGCAGTTCCTGGTGTTTGGGGCGGTTCTGGCGTTTGGCGGGTTTTTCATCAACGGCGCGGTCGGGCTGGCTGCGGGCGGCATCGGGCAGCGGCTGGCGCAATCCGCCCGATTCGCGCGCGCGCTTGGTGTGATCTCGGCCGGGGTTTTCACGGCGCTGGCGCTAAGGTTGGCGCTGCAACAAAGGGGCTGAGAGATGGCGAAAATCGATGAAAGCCTGGATTTCATCCCGGTGCATATCGCGGTCTTGACCGTATCGGACACGCGCGGCCTGGATCAGGACAGATCGGGCGACACCCTGGTTGCCCGCCTGACAGAGGCGGGGCATATCCTTGCCGCGCGCGGCATCATCCGCGACGAACGCGCGGATATCGCCGCGCAACTGCGTACCTGGTGCGCCGATCCGGGCATCGATGTGATCCTGACCACCGGCGGCACCGGCCTGACCGGTCGCGATGTCACGGTTGAGGCGCATCGCGATGTCTATGAAAAAGAGATAGAGGCCTTCGGCACCGTTTTCACCATCGTGTCGATGCAGAAGATCGGCACCTCGGCGGTGCAAAGCCGGGCCACGGGCGGGGTTGCGATGGGCACCTATCTGTTCGCCCTGCCCGGCAGCCCCGGCGCCTGCCGCGACGCCTGGGACGAGATTCTGCGCTGGCAGCTTGATTACCGCCACCGGCCCTGCAACTTCGTCGAGATATTTCCCCGCCTTGAAGAAGGCCAGCAACGCGGCACCGCCAAGATGTGACCACGCAGTAAACCTTGGAAAACGTCCGCCACCTGTTCAGACCAACCGAACCAACTCTCTGATCGCCCCCGTCACGCCTGCGCGTCAGGTTCGGCCGCGCCGCCCGCCCCTGATTGCAAACGGTAAAGCCCCGCATAGATGCCGCCCCGCGCCAGCAGATCGTCATGGCGGCCCTCTTCGGCCACCCGGCCCTGATCCAGCACCACGATCTTGTCGGCCCCCCGCACCGTTGACAGGCGGTGCGCGATCACCAGAACCGTGCGTCCGGCGGCCAGACGGGCAAGCGCATCGGCCACCTCGGCCTCGGACCTTGCATCAAGCGCCGATGTCGCTTCATCCAGCAACAGCACCGGCGCATCGCGCAGCAGGGCCCGCGCAATCGCCACCCGCTGCCGCTGCCCCCCCGACAGGGCCGACCCGCGCGGCCCGACGGGCGTATCAAGCCCGCGCGGCAGCGCTTGCGCAAACCCGGTCACATGCGCGGCATCAAGCGCGGCCTGTAGCGTGGCCTCTGGCACGTCACTGCGGCCCAAAAGCACATTCTCGCGCAGTGTCTCGTCAAAAAGGGCCGAGTCCTGCGTCACCACCGAAAAGAGATCGCGCAGGGCGCCGGTTTCCATCGCGCGCGTGTCCACCCCGCCCACGGTGATCCGCCCCGCCTGCGGTTCCAGCAATCTGGTCAGCAGCGCAAAGACCGTGGTCTTTCCCGCACCCGATGCCCCGACAAGGGCGGTGGTCTGACCGGCCGCGGCCACAAAGCTGACACCGCGCAGGACCGGCACATCGCCATGGGCAAAATGCACATCGTGCAAGGCCAGATCGAAGTGCCCCCTGGGCGGCGGCACCGGTTGGGCCGGGGCGAGGGTGGTGGCCGACAGATCAAAGAGCCGGTAAATCCGTTCCAACGACGCCGCGGCAATCTGCCAGCCCCCCGAAAGGTCGCCAAGGCGGCGCAAGGGTTGGAACGTCAACGCCATCGCGGTGAAAAAGCTCATGAATTCGCCCACCGTGCGTTCGCCCGAAACGATCTGCGGGCCGCCCAGCACCAGAACCGCGAAAAACCCGATGCCGGTCACAACGTCGATCGAGGCGGGCAGAATGGCACGGCCCATCGCCGTCTTGACCTCGGCGCGCACGATGGTGTCGACGATGCGCCGGAAGCGCCCGATCTGATATGCCTCCAGCCGGTTCAGCTTGATCGCCGTGATCCCGTGAAACACCTCATCCAGCCGGGTTGCCCGCAGCCCCGCCTGCGCCCGTGCGCGCGCCGTCTTGCGCCGGACATATTTCTGCACGACCACCGTCGGCACGATCAAAAGCGGCGCGCCGATCAGCGCGGCCGCCGTCCAGACCGGATCAACCATCAGCGCCACCACGAAAAGCGATGTCAGCGCCACCATATCCCGCCCCAGCCCCGATATGACCATCGACCACACGCCCTGCACCGCGATCGTGTCGCCCTGCACCCGTTCCATCAGGGCGCCGGGGGGATTTTCCTGATAGAAGCGCGCATCAAGCGTCAGCAGGTGTTCCAGCAGGTCAACCTGCATCGCCGTCGAGGTGCGTTGCGCCACGCGCGCCAGCAGGGATTTCGACGTGACCGATGCCACGGCCCGCACCACGAAAAGCCCCAGGATCAGCCCGCCGATCAACCACACCCCGCCGCCTTCGCCCGATACGAACACACGGTCGAACAGCGGCCGCAGCAGATAGCTGAGCGCGCCAAGGGTGCTGCCCTCGATCACCATCACCACGAACGCCAGCGCAACCGCGCCCCGGTGCGCCCGCAGATACCCGCGCCACAGCCGCCCGAAAAGGGCACCCGATCTGTAGGACGGCGCAGGGGGGGCGGGGTGGATCATGGGCGGCCTTTTCCAGTGCCCACGGCAAGGCCGGACCCGTGTAGCCGAAAATCGCCACCCCATGCAAGCGCGGGCGCGGCGGTGGCGATTGACGGCGCCCTGCACCGGGCATAACCAATGCTGTCACCCCGCGCGGAGAACCGACATGACCCTTGCCAACGGTCGCCCCTATCTGGCTATTCCCGGCCCCTCGACCATGCCCGACCGGGTGCTGGCCGCGATGCATCGCCCGGCCCCCAACATCTATGCCGGGGCGCTGCACGAAATGGTCGCGGGCCTGATCCCCGATCTGCGCGCGGTGGCCCGCACCCGTCAGCATGTGGCGATGTATATCGGCAATGGCCATGCGGCATGGGAGGCGGCGAATGCCAATGTCTTCAGCCGCGGCGACCGGGCGCTGGTACTGGCCACGGGCCGTTTCGGCCATGGCTGGGCCGATGCGGCGCGGCGCATGGGTGTGGCGGTCGAGGTGATCGATTTCGGGCGGCAAAGCCCGGCTGATCCCGCGCAGCTTCACGCGGCCCTGGCGGCGGACACCGCGCAAACCATCCGCGCCGTCCTTGTGACCCATACCGATACCGCTTCGACGGTGCGTAATGACATCCCGGCCCTGCGTGCGGCGATCGATGCGGCGGGGCATCCCGCGCTTTTGATGGTGGATTGCATCGCATCCCTGGGCTGCGACCGCTTCGAGATGGACGCCTGGGGCGTTGATGTGATGATCGCGGCCAGCCAGAAGGGGCTGATGGTTCCACCCGGTCTGGCCTTCGTGTGGTTTTCCGACAAGGCGCTGGAATGGGGTACGGCCGCCGATCTGCGCAG
>JACIYW010000230.1 GCA_014359745.1 Paracoccaceae bacterium
CCAGATATGGCTGCAAGGCGCAGGGCTTTCGATAGAGATCCAAGGCTCCGCGCTCGAAGATCAGGCCGATATCCAGTATGCGATCGAAGCGATGATCGCGTCGCTCTGCGTGTCGGATCAGTCTCGCCCGCCAGACCCTTCGCCGGACGAACCGGTGCTCAGTCCAGCGGGAAGGTGACGTCGAAAACGCCGTCGATCTCTGTCGTTTCAACCTCTCTTTTCGGGGAGGCGTGGAAGGTTCCCCTGACATGCACGGTCGTGTCGGTCTTGTCGAACAGTTCCAGGCTGACTTCGGTGGCCTCCTGGCCGGCCTCCCATCTGTCCGAAAACCCTGACAGCAGGTAATAGAAATCGGTCCCATGGGCTTCCTTGCCCCTGGGGCCTCTCATCACATAAAAGCTAAGGACGATCGTGTTGCTGGTCGCGGCCAAATCGGTCTCCCGAGGGTTGCCCCAGAGCGCGAACATGTCGATGACCTTCGCGGAATCGTCGTGCGAGGACTGGCTTTCGCCGTCTTTTGCCGTGACGAACCATGTCTGCTCTTTGCCCTGCCAGTTGGCGGTGATGGTTCCCAATGTATCCGCTTGGACGGCGCCGGCACCCAGTACGAACGCCGCAAATACCATGGCGATGCGTTTCATCCTCATCTCCTCGCTCTGTCGTCCTCAAGTCCTCGGCCCGAAGGCGTTCAAGCCCCGGCCGTTTCCGGTTTCGGGGTTCTGGTGCCGATCCCGACCCAGCCCGCCGCCAGTTCCCCCAGCTTCCGGAACTTGCCTGAAACACCCTCCAGCCGCGCCTCCCATTCCGGATCTGGGGTCTGCCCTTCGGTCACCTTGAAAAAGGTCTGAAGCAGACAGGCGATGGCGAAAGGCTCGATCAGGGCCGCCTTGACCGCCCAGGCGAACAGCAGGGCAAAAACCACCCCACCGGCCGACCATGCCCCCGGAATAAGATAGACCACCGCGGCGGCCGGGGCGAGCATGACCAGAAACACGATCAGCGACAGTCCATAGACGAACAATGTGACCCAGGCCGCGTCCACCAGCATCGGGCGCGCGTTCTGTCCATAAAGGACCAGCGCCTCGCGCGCGCCCGCCCAGGGGTTGGCCGAGCGGCGGCGCAGGATGTGCGCAAGCATGATCTCATCCAGCAAACCCACCGCGACCCGAAGATATGCGCGCACCACGGCCATGATCCGGTCAAGTCCGGGAATGGGCAGCAGACGCATCAGCCCCTGCAAAAGGCCGGTAATGGCGTTGATAACCCCTTTGACAATCAAATCCACCCCGAACAGCATCGAGGCCTCACCGAAATGACGTTGCACGATCTCGCGTGCATAGCCGATCTGGCCCTTGCCCTGCGGAAGGGCACGCCCGTCAAGCGCTTCGACCATGACAGCGATATGACCGACCTTGACGATGTAAAGCGTATATTCCCGCAGCAGGTAGATGATCCCCGCGGTCAGGGAAAAGCCGATGCCGCCGCCCCAAAAGGTTGCGCTTGCCTGAAAGTCGGGCTCTCCAAAGCCGCCGATCCCATAGCCTATGCCCGCACCGACGCCGGTCACCAGAACATAGGCGACCGCAATCGCAAAATAGACGATCATCCTGAAAATAACGAACGGTGCTGTCTGCGCCATGAGGCGAAGAGACACGCTGGTACTGAAATTGAACATCTTCACCCCATCCGACATGAAAACCCGCCATTGCGACTATGCCCAGCCTGACGCCCCGGCGCGCCCCCCGTTCGGAGGGGGCATGCCGATGTCGGCAAGGGAATCCACCAGGTGCTGTCTTGAAAGTGGTGAAAATTTTCCGGCGGCGTTCTCCGAAAGGGTTGCATTGCGCCAGGTCGCGCCGCGAGAAGGCGAAGAGGCGGCCGCCCGAGGTCACGCACCAGGATCGGCGAAAACGCCCGCCAGCGCATTGATCCTGGAAAACACATCGTCACCGCCGATCCGATCCGCCGCTTCGCGTAAGAAAAGATCCATCATCTGCCCCGGAAATCATGCAAACAGACCATACCAGCGCAGAAAACCGCCGGGACTCCTCAATTATGCAAAGGTCTTTCCTCTCGAAAAAATACTCATCCCCCGCAGCCGGCGGTTTCCACAAAACCGATCAGCCTGGGCAAACACTGCCCACGCAGATCATAGTGCCCCACCACTGTTTCCCGCGCAGCCGCCCGCATCGCACCAAACCGTTCAGGGTACGCCAGCCCCTCGGTCAGGGCCTGCGCCCAGCCCGCCACATCAAAGAAATCCACCAATTGCCCGTTCTCGCCATCGCGGATCACCTCGGCCACCGGTGCGGTGCGTGATCCGATCACATGCGCGC
>JACIYW010000231.1 GCA_014359745.1 Paracoccaceae bacterium
TCTGGAACAGGCGGGGCACGCGGTGATAGACGACGCGCAGATCATCCCGGCAGGCCTTATTCCCGAGGGCGCAGGCAATCCAGCTTTTTCCCAAGCCTGTTGGCCCTGTGATCAGCAGATTTTCATGGCGGTTGATCCAGCCACCATCGATCAGATGCGCCATGACAGCCGCATCGATGCCGCGCGGGCTGCGCATATCGATATCTTCAACGCAGGCTGCGTGACGCAGGGCAGCAAAACGCAACCGGGTTGCCAGTCTCTTGGCGTCACGCTCTGCGGCTTCGCGATCAACAAGCAGGCCCAGCCGTTCTTCGAAGCTGAGGCTTTCAAACATGGCGCCGGCGCGGCGCTGCTCGTGCAGGGCCTGCGCCATACCGGTCAGCCCGATCGCCTCCAGGCGGTCGCAAGTGGGATGTGTCAGCAAGGGTCGTCTCCTTTTCAGTGGTAATACTTCTGGCCGCGGATGTTGGGGTGATGCAGCGGCAGTTCATCGGGTTCGGGTTCCATGAAGGCCTGATCAAGCCCGGTCTTCAGGATGGAACGGATGGATGAGACCGACCGGGCCTTGATGCTGATCCCGCGCCGACACGCAGCATCAAGCCGCTGCGGCTCAAAGCTTCTGGCCAGCGACAGTATGCCCAGGCAGGTCCGGAAGCCCTGCTCGGGATGCGGCCTGTCCTGCATCACGATGTCACAAAACGCAGCCACCGATGGTCCCAGCTTTGCAGCCCTGCTGAGGATCCGTGCAGGCGACCATTCCGCATAGCGGCGGTGGGCCGAGGGCATATGCTCTGGCGCCGTGATATGGCTGCGGCGTCCGGGGTCGCGCATGTGACTGGCGACGCGCGTGCCACGATGGAAGACTTCCACGGTCCTGTGGGTGATGCGCGCGTCAACCACCTGCCGGATCAGGCTGAACGGCACGGAATACCAGCAGCGATCCACCTCGATATGATAATCCGGCGCAACACGGGCACGTTTCCAACGTGCAAAGACATAGGGTTCAGCGGGTAATGGCTGCAGGTTCGGCCGATCGAGCGTCGCAAACAGATCCGCCCGGCTTGCCCCATAATCGCGCATGACACGCATATTCAATGCGTCCAGCAACGGCCGGATGGCGGCATTCAGCTCTGCCAGTGAGAAGAACCTGTGATTGCGCAGCCGCGCGAGGATCCAGCGTTGGGCAACCTGAACAGCCACCTCGACCTTGGCTTTGTCCTTGGGTTTTCGCACGCGCGCAGGCAGGATCGCCGTGCCGTAATGTTCCGCCATTTCGGCATAGGTCCGGTTCAAGCCGGGATCATACCGGTCTGCCTTGATCACCGCTGACTTGAGATTGTCGGGCACGACGACCTGCGGCACGCCGCCCAGATAGGCGAACATTCCGACATGAGCCGCAATCCAGTCCTCCAGCCCTTCGCTGGCGACGGCCACAGCATAAGTATAGCTCGAGGCCCCCGTCGCGCCGAAGGCGCGCCAATGTTTTGATTGCACGCCTTCGGGCGTGACGCCGCGACAAACAGCTTGGCCTCGCTGACCTCACCCGTGGCCGGATCGACAATGTCGATCGTGTCACCCGCAAAATCGATAAATACCTTCTCACCGCCGACATGCCTCTGCCGCATGCTCGGCCGGACACGCCCCTTCCACGCCTCAAAATGGGTGCAAAACCAAGTGTAACCAAACCCGTTGGGGTGCTGCGCACGATATTCCTGCCACAGCAACATGCGGGTCACGTTGCGCCGACGCAGCTCTTTGTCGACCGCCGCCCAATCCGGAACCGGACGGTCCGGGTCAGATACATCCGATGCGTTTGGAAACAACAACAGCTCAAGGCTGTCGTCATCCAGACCTTCCGGCAATGGCCACGCCAAACCAGCGTCGCGCGCACGGCGCAGATAGGTCCCAACACTTCCTTTCCCAAGCCCCAGCGACGCGGCGATCGTACGCTCACTGAGCCCTTGGGCAAATCTCAGTCTCAATACGTCCCGAATACGGCGCATGGTCAAACGTCCTGTGGGCATTCCGATCCTCCTGTTCTTCAGGAGGCGGAGTAACTTCAGTTCGTTGGCCAGTCCTGCCCGTGATCGCGTGAAATCACTGCCCGCGATCCCGCGAAACAGCTGCCCGCCTTCCCGTGAAATCCGTGCCCGCGATCAGCTGAAATCAGTGCCCGCCATCATGCGAAACGCGCAGCGATGGCAGTGCGCCCTCCGGCGAAACGGCGGCGCAGTCGCAGCTGGAAGGCCAGTCAGCGAAAGCGCACCGGGTTCAAAGGTCGAGGGCGCCCAGCGCGGGTGCGCATACGGTCAGTGAGGCAAAGCATCG
>JACIYW010000232.1 GCA_014359745.1 Paracoccaceae bacterium
GACATCGGCACCACGGTGCAGCCCAGCCGTTCGGCCCCGTAATGCGCGCCCAGCCCGCCGGTGAACAGCCCGTACCCATAGGCCACATGCACGATGTCGCCCGCCCGCCCGCCCGAGGCGCGGATGGACCGCGCCATCACATCGGCCCAGGTGCTGATATCCTGCGCGGTATAGCCAACGACGATCGGCTTGCCGGTGGTGCCCGATGATCCGTGCACGCGCACCAGTTTTTCGCGCGGAACGGCGCACATCCCGAACGGATAATTGTCGCGCAGATCGGCCTTGGTGGTGAAGGGGAATTTCGCCAGATCGGCCAGCGATTTCAGGTCATCTGGATGCACGCCCGCATCATCGAACCGCTTGCGATAGAAGGGCGCGTTTTCATAGCAATGGCGCAGCGACCATTGCAGGCGGCCCAGTTGCAGCGCGGCGATCTCATCGCGCGACGCGGTTTCGATCAGGTCCAGGTCGCCCGGTCGTGGCGCAAGATCTTCCATGGTCGTTCCTCCCCTTGGGTGGCGTCAGTTCTGTTCGGGCAGATGCGTGCCCTTGATGGTGCGGGAATGGCCGCGAAATTCGGCAATATGTTCGCCAGCCTGATTGGTGACGCGGATGTCATAGATGCCGCCCCGGCCCCGGCGCGACACCTCGCGCGCGGTGGCGGTCAGGCGGTCGCCTTCAAACGCCGGGGCCAGAAAGGTGATGCTGGCCATCTGTGCCACGACGCGCTGGTTGTAGGAGTTGCAGGCAAAGGCAAAGGCGCTGTCGGCCAGCGTGAAGATATAGCCACCATGCGCCATGCCATGGCCATTGGTCATCACCCGCGACAGGGTCATCGACAGGGTGGCGGTGCCGGGGCCGATATGATCGCGGCTGATGTCCAGATGCTGCGTTGCATGGTCATCGGACCACATCGCATCGGCACAGGCCTGCGCCAGCGCATCGGCGGAAAGGGGGGGATTCATGGTCATTTTCCTTTGAACACGGGCGCGCGTTTTTCAAGAAAGGCGGTGACGCCTTCGGCATAATCGGCGGTGTGCCCGGCTTCGCGCTGGCTGTCGCGTTCCAGATCAAGCTGCGCGTCAAGGCTGTTGGTCGCCGCCGCCTGAATGTTGCGTTTGGTCAGGCCAAGCCCGCGCGTGGGCCCGGCCGCGAATTTGGCGGCCAGCGCGCGCGCCTCATCCATCAGTGCCGCGTCTTCAACGGCTTTCCAGATCAGGCCCCATTGCGCGGCCGTGTCGGCATCCAGCGGCTCGGCGGTCAGGGCCAGGCCCTTGGCGCGGGGTTCGCCCAGGATGCGCGCCAGGCTCCAACTGCCGCCGGCGTCAAGGGTCAGGCCGATCCTTGAAAACGCCTGAATGAAGCGCGCCGATTTCGCCGCCAGCACGATATCGCAGGCCAGCGCCAGATTGGCCCCCGCCCCGGCGGCCGCGCCGTTCACCGCGCAGACCACCGGCTTTTCCAGGCTGCGGATCAGCCGGATCAGCGGGTTGTAGAAAATCTCCAGCGTCGCGCCCAGGTCTGGCGTCGGCCCGCCCTTGCGCGGGTCGCGGTCGCCCAGATCCTGCCCCGCGCAAAACCCCCGCCCCGCCCCGGTAAGCAGCACGACGCGCACCGCCTCATCGGCATGGGCGCGTTCAAACTGCGCCCGCAGCGCCAGGTGCATGTCATCGTTAAAGGCATTCAGCCGGTCGGGCCGGTTCAGCACCAGTTCCAACACACCGCCCGCAAGCGTGGCTTGCACGGTTTCCTCATCCTGCGCCATCCGGCCCCCCCATTTCGCATGGGCGGGTATATTCGCAAACCGATCGGTCAGTCAATCCAAATCGGTTCGCGACAAACCCCGCCATACCAGATTCCAGTGTGGCGCAAAGCCTGCGGTGCGGCAATAGCCGTGGATCACGGGGGGCTTGGTCACGGGTGTTGCGCGCGCGGGCCCTGCGTTCGCCAGACCAAAGCCAGACCAGGGCCCGACCAGGGCCCGCCCCCTGAAAACGCCGTGGCGTCCGCCGCCATGGCCAAGGCAATCCCGGGCAATCCCGGGCATCGGGCGGATGTCATCCTCCATGGAACAGACCGACCTGAACGCCGCGCCCGGGTCGAACCGCGGGGCTGAGCGCGCTATTTCGTGCCCGAACCCGCATCCGCCCGGTCACTCCGGGCCAGCCGGGCGGCCCGCCCGCCGCGGCGTTTGGCAAGCTGTGGCGCGCGGCCGGGCAGGTCGGCGATGATCGCCGCGCGTTCCGCATCGCTTATCCGGCCCCAGGCGCTGATTTCCTCGATCGTGCGCAGGCATCCGGTGCACAGCCGCGC
>JACIYW010000233.1 GCA_014359745.1 Paracoccaceae bacterium
TGGCTTATTCCAAAGATTAGCACATTCTAAACATCTTTTTAAATAGGCATACTTTGGCACTCCCTACTAATACTGGCGTAAATAACGCAGAATTCGCCAAATCATGCCGATCCATGCCAAGCAGATAGACTTTGCGCACAGGTCAAAAAGCCCTGTTGGGCTTGCGCGTCGCCCCGCGAAAGGAATGAGGTTGACCAGGCTTCTCGAAGACTTTTCCATTTTCGCGCATCGCGCCATTCGTGCATCGAGCTACATCTCACAATATGGGTTCAACCCCCCCACACTCCGCCTTCCCCCTTGCCGCCGAACCGGCCAAACCGGCGCAAAGGGCGCGCGCGCATGTCGATCGACAGCTTTGGCCATCTGTTCCGCACCACCACCTTGGGCGAAAGCCAATGGCCCGTTCTGGACGCCACCGTCGATGGCTGCCCGCCGGGCGTCGCGCTGTCCGAAGCCCTGCCGCACGGCGCAAAATCCCGATGACCGGAATTGAAAGCCTGGCCTGGTCAGGTCACACCCTTGATTTCAATGCTGCAAAGCGCATACCCCCAAAGGGTTTTCAGGCAGGCAACCAGCCCGCCCCGTCGCGGCACCGGCGGCCTTGCCCCCCGCCGTTCCGGCGTTTAGGCAGGGGGATGACCACGGATATCGACCGCCCGCTGCTGGGCATCCTCCTTATGACAGGGTTTTGCGTTCTTGCGCCGCTGGGCGACGGGATGGCAAAATATCTGGGCGCGGCCATTCCGGTTTTCCAGATCGTCACCATCCGCTTTCTGGCGCAGACGCTGATGCTGATGCCGCTGATGTCGATATCGGGCAAGGGCGGGCGCGGATGGCGGATGACGCGGCGGGTGTTCTGGCTGACCATGGTGCGCACGGTTCTGCATGTGTCGGGGCTGGGCCTGCTGTACGCGGCGCTGCAATACCTGCCGCTGGCGGATGCGATCGCGATTGTCTTCGTGATGCCGTTCATGTTGCTGCTGCTGGGAAAATTCGTGCTGAAGGAAGAGGTCGGCCCGCGCCGCCTTGCGGCTTGCGGCGTCGGGTTCATCGGCACTTTGCTGGTGATCCAGCCCAGTTTCCTGAGTGTCGGGCTGATCGCGGTGCTGCCGCTTTTGGTGGCGCTGTCTTTTGCGCTGTTCATGCTGGTCACCCGGCTGATCGCGCGCGATACCGACGCGATCACCTTGCAGGCGGTCAGCGGGCTGACGGCCAGCGTGGTTCTGGTGCCGGTGATGCTGGCCTTCATCGGCTCGGACCATGCGCTGCTGGCCCCGATCCTTGCCCCGGTGCAGGCGACCGCGTTTCAGTGGCTGGTCCTGCTGGCGATGGGGGTGGCGGGCACGCTGGGGCATTTGCTGATGACCAGCGCGTTGCGCTTTGCCCCGGCGGCGACACTGGCACCGATGCAGTATCTGGAAATACCGTTTGCCACGCTTTTCGGCTGGCTGATGTTTCAGGAACTGCCCAACGGGCTTTCGGCGGTGGGGATCATGATTACCGTGGCGGCGGGGCTTTACATCGTGGCGCGCGAACGCAACCTCAGCCGGGGAAAAGCGCCGACACCACCGCGGCCAATGCCGTTGCCGGAACAATAACCAGCATCCGCGCGGCGCTGAAATGCAGGCGCACTGGGGGGGTGGCCACCTCGTTCGATGTGCCGATGCGCCCGTCGGGGGCAAAATCGATACCATCGATCGGCCAGCGCAGGCCCCGCGCCTGCCCGGTTACCGCCCCCATCGGAAACAGCGACAGGCGCGCCCCCGGCGGCAGGGCCAGATCGATCGGGCGGGCGGGCGCGCAGAACACCGCATCCCCTGGCCCCAACAGGATACACGGCGGCCCCGGCTGCCGCACAAGCGTGTTGAAAGCGGCCAGAGCATGATCCATCCTGTTGCCGTCAAACCCGACCGCAATCACGAAAGGCGCGGCGATTGCGCGCAGGCATTTGTCGAAATCGGTGCTGTCCTGTTCCGCAATCGGGTACAGGCGATCCGGGCCAAGGGCCGCGCGCGCCGCGGCGGAAATGGAATCCATGTCGCCGATCACCGCCTCGGGCAGGTGGCCCGCGGCAATGGCGTGGTCGGCCCCGCCATCGGCGGCCATAAGGACCGGGGCATGCGCCAGCGACCGGCGCAACGTCGCCGCATCCAGGGCGCTGCCGCCGACCAAGGTCACTGGCGCTGAAGCGCGAACAATCACCGTTTCCATACCCGCTGTGTTGCCAATTGTGGCAAGGGATCACAATCTCTGCCAGAATGACACCTTCAAATAACCCGGATGTGCACCTGGAAACGCA
>JACIYW010000234.1 GCA_014359745.1 Paracoccaceae bacterium
CGATCACTGCCACACTACACCATGTCCGGCAGGGCGCAAACCAGGGGGCAGGCCTATACCGCCTGCCCTGCGGCCCAGCCGGATGACCATGCCCATTGAAAATTATAACCGCCAAGCCAACCGGTTACATCAACAACCTCACCAATGAAATGCAGCCCCGGCACCTTGCGCGCCGCCAGCGTGCGCGCGTCAAGATCGCGTGTATCGACACCGCCCAGCGTCACCTCGGCGGTGCGATACCCTTCCGATCCGGCGGGGGTGACCTGCCAGCGGTGCACGGCATCGGCGATCCGGTCCAGATCGGCGTTCGACTGATCGGCCAGATTGCCCGCCACGCCCGCGCGCGCCACCACCTGCCGGGCCAGCTTTTCCGGCAAAAGCGCGGCCAGCGCATTCTTGACCGACACGCGCCCGGCCTCTTGTCGCCGGGCGCCAAGCGCGCGGGCGATATCCTGCCCGCGCGCCAGATCAACCATGATCTGCCCGCCCTCGCGCCAATAGTTAGAGATTTGCAGGATCGACGGGCCCGACAACCCGCGATGGGTGAACAACAACCCCTCGTCGAACGTGGCCGCGCCGCAGCGCACCCGCGCCGCGACCGACACCCCCGAAAGCGGCTGCATCAGATCCAGCGCATCGGCCGCGAATGTCAGCGGCACAAGGCCCGGTCGGACCTCGGTCAGGCGCAGGCCGAATTGTTCGGCAATGCGGTAGCCAAGCCCGGTTGCGCCCATCTTCGGGATGGATTTGCCCCCCGTCGCCACCACCAGCGCCGTGGCCCGGATCGCGCCATTGCCGGTTTCAACGCAAAAACCACCATCGTGGCGCACATCGCGCACCTCTGTCGACAGCCGCAGATCCACGCCCGCCCCGGCCATCTCGGCGCGCAGCATGTCGATGATCTGCACCGCCGACCCATCGCAAAACAACTGGCCAAGGGTCTTTTCATGCCAGGCAATCCCTGCCGCCGTGACCCGCGCGATGAAATCATCCGCTGTGTATCGGGCCAGCGCCGACAGCGCAAAGGGCGGATTTTGCGACAAAAACCGATCGGGCGCCGTATCGGGGGCGATGTGGCGATTGGTGAAATTGCAGCGCCCCCCGCCCGAGATGCGAATCTTTTCGCCCGGCGCGCGCGCGTGATCGATCAGCACGACCCGGCGCCCGCGCCGCCCGGCCTCAACCGCGCAGCCATGCCTGCCGCCCCGGCCCCCAGAATGATCACATCCACCTGTTCCATCAAGGCAGCCATAATCACCCAGGCGCCCCGTCGCAACGCCCATCGCCACAGGCCATGTTGACTTGACCGATGCGGCACCGCAGAAGGCGCCTTCCCATGGACCGGCCCCGCCGGTGGCTCTGCCGGGCGCCGATCCCCCGGCCAAATCAACAGACCGGACCCAGATGATAAAACTTTCCGAACAGACCCGCGCCAACTGGCTTGGCAATCCCAGGGCTGAACTGCTGGCGGGGCTTGTCGTGGCGCTGGCGCTGATCCCAAGGGGGGCTTTACGCCTCATTCTCGATTGCGGTGCTGACGGCGCTGGTCGGCGGCAGGCCGGGATGATTTCAGCGGCGACGGCGGTACTTATGGTAACGCTGGTGCGCGATCATGGGCTGCTGCGGCCCTCTGGAACGAAGATGCGCACAAGCGCCTGCAACTGCGCGATCTGCGCGGCACCAACGTTACGCTGCTATTCGAGGCCGGTGCCGACATTGGGCAGGTCGCGGCGGCCACGGGGCACACCTTGAAGTAGACAGCCTCGATTCTCGAACGGTACCGGAAGCGAACCCCAGCGGCAGTTGCAGCGGCAATCCGGGCGTTCGAAGCGGCACCCAACGCGGCGTTTGCAAACCGCCTGCAAACCGCCTCTGGGGCGGAATCGGGCACAATCAGGAGAAGGAAAGGCAATCATGATGATGAATGGTACCGCCTCCCCGGCTCGAACGGGGGACCCCCAGATCCACAATCTGGTGCTCTAACCAACTGAGCTAAGGCGGCACTTGGGGGGGATTTACGGCGCGCGATTGAGGATTGCAAGACAAGATCGGCACGAGCGCGGATTTCGGTCGGCCGAAGTCATCCCCCGTGACCGGCGCGCGCGTGGCAGGCATGGAAAATGCGTATTTGGGCCAAGATGAAACGAAAGCGGTTTTTCGCTGCGGTCAGGGTGCGGGGCTGATACGCGCCATCTGCACCGGGATGCGGGCGCGCTGGCCATCACATCCGGGCTGTCACAAAAGCCTTTTCCCC
>JACIYW010000235.1 GCA_014359745.1 Paracoccaceae bacterium
GGGCACCTTGGCGCGCGCCCGCGCCATCAGCGACATCGTCACCTCGGCCAGGTAATCGAACACCAGATAGTCGATCCCGCCCTTCGACACCAATTGACCGATCGCCTCGGGCGTATCGCCCCAGAAACCGGACGCGCATCCGATGCGCAGTTTTCGATCCGACATGTTCTTTCTCCTCCCCCGCCATTCCAGCGGCCTGCCTAGCGGCCCGTCCATTCTGGTTTGCGTTTGGCAATGAAAGCGGCAAAGCCCTCGCGCGCGTCTTCTGTCTGCGCAACCCGCGGCAACAGCGTTTCGGAAAACCGCATCTGCTGTTGATAGGTCATGTCCTCCATCGCGTGGCAGGCATACTTGCCCAACCGGATCGCGGTTGGTGACTGCGCAGCAATTTGCGCGACCAGTTCCGCAACCTTGTCGTCAAGCCCGGCATTGTCGGTCACATAGTTGACCAGATCATAACGCAGGGCCTCATCGGCGGTCAGTGGAACGCCGGTGATGAACATCTCCATCAGCCGCCGCCGGGGCAGCACGCGCATCATCGGCGGAATGATGGTCATTGGAAACAGCCCCACCTTTACTTCCGGCGTTCCGATCCGCGCATGATCGGCCATCACTGCCAGATCGCAGGCGCAGATGATGCCCGCGCCCGCGCCCATCGCCACACCATTGATACGCGCGATGGTCGGTTTTCGGCAGGCCTGTATCGTTTCGAACAACTGCCCCGCGAAATGGACCGGATCAGCCGGATCCTGGACAAATGGGCCACCCTCGGCACCCGCCTTGATATCGCCGCCAGCGCAGAAAGCGCGCTCGCCCTCGCCGGTCAATACGATCACCCGGCATTCCGGGTTGGCCTCGGCCGCAAGGATTGCTGCGATGATACCCTCTGCCACTTCGCGGTTCAGGGCATTGCGCCGATCGGGGCGGCAAATCGTAATGCGCACTTCATGCCCCAGCGCCTGCGACAGGACAGCCTTCTCAACCATTTCCGAAACCTCCCCGCATCTCCCAGCCGCTTTGATTGCGACGTCAGGTCGCAAAAAGCTTGCCTTGGTCTATTTTCTAACATGTGTTTGATTTTGGTCAACGCTCCAGATGCCATTCTGAGAGGTGGTTCTCTTTTTTCAACCAAACCAGTTTCCTGCCGCGCAGCACCCTGGCTTTGGGTTCATGTCAGGCGGAAAGTTTCTGTTTCGGTTTCCGGGTAGCAGAGGCTTTGGCCGGGGCCGACAGGCCGTGGGATGAATGGGGCCGCTTTTCATTGTATTATTGGAGCCATTCGCCGATGCCTTTGCAGGTGTCGGACCCGGTTTCGAACGCGCTCAGGCAGACGCATTCGTATTTCGATGGCCGCCACAGCCGCTCTATCATGCGGTTGTCGATCCAGCGCCCGTCCATCGAGATCCTGTTCTTGGCGTCTTTCAGCACGTCGATGAGATCGGTACGGGTGCCGCCGAGTTTTCGGAAAACAATTTTCCGATTCCCACGCCTCTTGTCTTTCCCTCACTATCGCGCAGCAGGAACAGGGCGTCGAGTCCGCGTTGCCTTGCCAGCGCCGCGCCCGCCTCGGGGCCAAGCACCATGAGCGCCGTCGCCCAGGCATCGGCCTCGGCGCAGGTGCGGGCCACGACGGTGACAGAGGCGGGCGAGGCAATGAGCGGCGCGCCGCGCTTTGGGTCCATCGTGTGCGACAGGCGGCGGCCCTGCACCTCCACCCAGTGGCGGTAGTCACCCGAGGTCGCCACGGCGGCATCCTGCAATGCAAGGATAGAATGGGGCGTCCGGCGCTCCGGGTCCGGGGCCTCGACCGCGATGGTCCAGGCTTCGCCATCGGGGCGAAGGCCCGTCGCGCGCATCTCGCCGTCGATGCCGACGAGGGCGGCGGCGATCCCGTGGTCGCGCAGGGTCTCGGCCAGACGATCCACGCCATAGCCCTTGGCGATGCCGTTCAGATCCAGCGCGATGGGCGCGGATTTGCGCAGATGACCGTGGTCGATCTCCAGCACCTCATGCGCCGGGCGGCGCGGGGCGTCCATCGCGGCGCGGATATTCGCGGGCGCGGCGCTCTTTGGCCCAAACCCCCAGGCCGTCACCGCATCGCCCATGCCGATATCGAACGCCCCGTTCGAGGCGCGCCCGATCTCCAGCCCGAGGCGCAGCACCGCGCCCAGGTGATCGGGGATTGCCACCCGGTCGCCGACGGGCGCCGCGTTGAGCCGCATCAGGTCGCTGCCCGCGTTCCAGGTG
>JACIYW010000236.1 GCA_014359745.1 Paracoccaceae bacterium
ACGAAGGGCAGCAGGTAGTGCAGGCTGAAGAAGCGGTTCAGCGTGGCGTTATCCACCGCCGGCCCGCCCAGAAGCCAGGTTTGAATCGTCTCGCCCACGCCGGGAATGGCGCCGAAGAGGCCGGTGATCACCGTGGCCCCCCAGAACGACATCTGCCCCCAGGGCAGCACATAGCCCATGAAGGCGGTGGCCATCATCGCCAGATAGATCAGCATGCCGATGATCCAGGTCACTTCACGCGGGGCCTTGTACGATCCGTAGTAAAGCCCGCGGAAGAGGTGCAGATAGACGGCAAAGAAGAACAGCGATGCGCCGTTGGCGTGCAGATAGCGCAGCATATGGCCCGCGTTCACGTTGCGCATGATATGTTCGACCGATGCAAAGGCCAGATCGACATGCGGGGTGTAATGCATCGCCAGAACGATGCCGGTGGCGATCTGCAACACCAGGCAGAAGGTCAGCACGATGCCCCAGATCCACATCCAGTTCAGGTTTTTCGGTGTGGGGATCATGATCGTGTCATAGAGCAGCCCGACGATCGGCAAGCGCCGATGCAGCCATTTTTCCGCACCCGTCGAGGGCTCGTAATGGTCGTGGGGAATTCCGGCCATGTCTCTCTCCCTTAACCGAGTTTGATGGTTGTGTCGTCGGCGAAGACCGCCAGCGGAATATCAAGGTTTCGCGGCGCCGGGCCTTTGCGGATACGGCCTGCCGTATCGTAATGCGAGCCGTGGCAGGGGCAGAACCAGCCGTCGAAATCGCCCGCGTTGTTGCCGATCGGCACGCAGCCCAGGTGGGTGCAGACGCCGATCATCACCAGCCATTCGCCGGCCTCGTCAAGGGTGCGGTTTTCGTCGGTGGCCGGTGCCTCGCCCGCGATGTTGGCGTTTTCGGCCAGCGGATCGACCAGATCGGACAGGGCGACGGCGCGGCCTTCGGAGATTTCCTTTTCGGTGCGGCGGCGGATGAACACCGGCTTGCCGCGCCATTTCACCGTCAACTGGGTGCCCGTTTCGACACCGCTGATATCCACCAGAATCGACGACATGGCCTGCACATCGGCCGAGGGGTTCATCTGGTTGACCAGCGGCCAGATCGCGGCACCGGCAGTGACCGCGCCCGCCCCGGCGGTGGCATAGTAAAGGAAATCCCTGCGGGTTCCCGGCCTGTCTTCTGCGTGTGACACGAGACGTCTCCCTTTCACGACCGCGGGTCAGGCGGCCAAATTCCGGTTTGGCCACGCCACGGCGCAGCCCTTCTGCGCGGTATTTAGCCGTCCCTGCCGGGGCAGTCCAGCGCACATTCGGGTTATCATGTCGCAGCAAGGGTCGGAAATGTCAGATTTTCGCAGAAAATCCGGCGGCGCGCCGGTATGCCCGCAATATGCCCGCAATTTTCGGACCGGGTCCGCGCAGGGCCGGTTCAGCCTTTGGGGGTGGTGGCGATCATGCTGTCGCGTTGGCCGAATCCTTCGGCCCAGGCGGCCAGTTCGGGGCGGCCCATGCGCCAGTTGCGCGCGTCAAGGCGCAGATCAAGATAGCCCAGCGCCGCGCCAACCGCGATCTGCCCGATATCGAGCGGGCCGTTGAGGTGGCTGATCCAGCGCGCGTTCAGCACGTCAAGGGCGCGGGCGATCTTGGCCCATTGCCCTTCGACCCAGGCGGGGACGCGGTGTTCTTCGGGGCGGGTGCGGTTTTCGTAGATCATCAGGATCGCCGCATCGAGGATGCCGTCGCCGGTTGCCTCCAGCGTCAGGGTTTCCCACAGGCGGGGGGCATCGGGATAAAGCGCGGCGCCCGCCCGGTCGTTGAGATAGCGGCAGATCACCCGGCTGTCATAAAGCGCCGGGCCGTCGGGGCGTTCGAGGGTGGGGATCTTGCCCATCGGGTTGATCGCCACCGGCATGGTGGCGGGATCAACCGGGGTGCCGCCCGCCGGAACAAGCGTCACGTCGCCCACCTGCCCGGTTTCGTGAAGCACGACCATCACCTTGCGCACATAGGGCGAGGCCGGAGAGTAAAACAGCCGCATGTCAGACCTTTCGAAACCGCAACCGCCCGATTGCGGCCGCATCCAGTTCCACACCGGGGCCATCGGCCCCCAATCGTATCACCCGCCGGAACCGGGCCTGCGCGTTATGCTGACCGGGCCGGTCGGCGGGGCGGTGAAGTGCCACGCCTTCGGCCAGATCATCAAGCGCATCTTCGGCGCGCTGATCTGTGCGGCCCGGTGAACGGGCGCG
>JACIYW010000237.1 GCA_014359745.1 Paracoccaceae bacterium
CGTTAATTGCTTCGGTGATCGTCCAGTTGCCGACGATACTTTTCGCGGCTTGCGACAGAGTGTATTGCCCACCGCGAGTCGTGGCGGTTGACAGGGTGTTATCGAAATACAGTGAGTTTTGGGTGGCCCCTGATCCGGGGACCGGTGCCGCCGTGCTACCAGATACCCCGACACCAACCCATGGGACATTATTGTTTAGGTTCGTCACCAGAATCCAGTCATTGCCAATCGGCGCATATGCAACAGCAACCGTCCAGTTACCTGTCATGGAGATTGGTATCTGTAACGCGTCGTCAATTGTATCATGCCGGATAAAGCCCGCCGTGTGGTATTCAAACCTGCGCGCTGACAATGCCTGAGTCGCCGCTCCAAGCGTCCCGGCGCTAGGCTCAATCCTCCCGAGTGGATCAAGATCGGACGTGATAGGAGTCAACCCGTCGCTGTCCTGATAAATCTTGCTGGCGTTGCTAAAATCGTACCACGCGCCAATCTCTCCGTTGGCGAAAATGTCCTGCGGTGAAAACCCGCCACCGACCCGCCGCGTGTTCCCGATCCCGATCCCGATCCCAATGCCTATCATCATGCGCCTGTCCTCCTGACCCCGGTGTTACCAGTCCACCACGATGCCCGTGGCCGTCGTGCCGGTGGCGCGGATGCGGCGGGCTCTGATCGGGTGGATCACACCCGCCACGAGGAACCGCGTGACCGTCGCGTCGCCCTGCACCCCAAGGGGAACGTAAGACACCGCGCCGTCGGCGTCCACGCCCAGCCCGCGCGATACGAACGGCAAGTCCTCGGTATCGCTTGGCGTCACGGCCAGCGCGTTCTGCGAGGGTCCGGTGATGTTTGACTGATAGTTCTTGAATTCGTCTGCCATTGTTTTCACCTATCTGATGTTGCTGTGGATGGCTTTACTTCCGAAACCATACGTTCGGTAGCCCCGCGCTGCCCCGCGCCTCAAACGATCGCATACTTGGTCGCCATCGCGTCGCGCGCAGCGGCGAACACCGCCGCGTTTGGCGCAAGGTGCAGCGCGCGGTCGAAGTAAAGCGCATCGCCCATCAGGCCCTGCATCGCGTTGGTGCCACCGCCAAAGCCCACGACCAGCCTTGCATCCGGATCGGCCTCGACATCGAAGGCGCCCGTATGGGTGTATTCTGGGGACCAGGTAAGATCGGTGAACAGGATCGAGGATTTCATCGTGGCGTAATCGAAAGACACGCCGACAATCCCGCGCGTGTTCACCGCCAGCACCGTTCCCGGTTCTGACTGCGCAAAAACGCCGCTGGTGTTGGACGTATGAAAGCGCATGGTGGTGGCACTGTGCCACCAGAACTTGTTGAAGCCGTTTAGCGCACCCTCTTCCAGAGTAGTCAGGCCACCGATCACTGTCGGGTAGACGGCAAAGAGCCAGGTAAAGCTGTTCTTCGCGGAATAATTCGGAAGGCGGAACTGGCGAAGGGTATTGTTCATGTCCCATGCGGGCTGCCCGTTCATGTTGGCCGAAACGGTGGTGCCCGCAAGCGGATCGCCATCGCGCGGGATATAGACCGCGCCGGATTTGCGATCCGCGCCGGGGCTGGCCGGGTCGATGTAATAGGTCAGCCCCGGCAGCGCGGCGATGGCGCGTTCATAATCGGTGAAGGTGATCAGCGGCGCGCCGGGGATGATCAGGGATGCCGTGTCGGGAACGGTCTGCACAAGCATGGGGATTACTCCTGTTGGTTACGGTCTGGGCGTGAAATCGTCCACGCCCTCGATAAAGCGATCGTGGCAAAGCCAGTTCTGCATCGGCAGGCCCTGGGTGCTGATGTCCGGGCAACTGTCGCGGATCGATGTGCGGTTGCCGCCGGTCGGCCCGTAATCGTCAAGGACGGTCTGATGCAGGCCGACGCCAAGGATGCCGCGCACCGCGCCGCCAAGAACGCCCGGATCGCCATCAAGCGTGACGGTGATACTGCGCGCGGCCACGCTGACCGATGCGATGCTGCGCGGGGTCGCGGTATTGTCCCACCACTGGAAGCCAAGGTTGCCGGGATCGGTTACCTGCACGGTATCGACCACAAGGTTCGATCCGTCGCCCCCGCTGACCCCAAGCGTGATCACCGCGCCGCTGCGGCTGTAGCTTGAGACGTGCAGGGGCAACTGCCCGGTGCGCAACGCCCGGCCATGATATTCGCCCCAGAGCTTTGATGCGGCGGCGGTCAGGTGGGTGCCATCACTCGGCAGCCGCCGCT
>JACIYW010000238.1 GCA_014359745.1 Paracoccaceae bacterium
CTGAACGAGATGCGCACGGCCGGGGTGCTGGATCAGACGGTTCTGGTCTACGGCCAGATGAACGAACCGCCGGGCGCGCGCTGGCGGGTGCCGCTGACCGCGCTGACCATATCGGAATATTTCCGCGACGATGACGGCAGGAACGTTCTTCTGCTGATGGACAATGTCTTTCGCTTCGTTCAGGCGGGCGCCGAGGTGTCGGGGCTTCTGGGCCGGATGCCGTCGCGCGTGGGGTATCAGCCGACGCTGGAAACCGAAGTGGCCGATCTGCACGAGCGCATCGCCTCGGTCGGGCGATCTTCGGTCACGGCGATCGAGGCGGTCTATGTGCCCGCCGACGACTTCACCGACCCCGCGGTTGGTGCGATCAGCACCCATATCGACAGCATGGTGGTGCTGTCACGCCAGCTTGCGTCCGAAGGGATCTATCCCGCCATCGACCCGATCACCACCACCTCGGTGCTGCTGGATGCGCAGGTGGTGGGCGAAGAGCATGTGCGCGTCGCCGGAAAGGTGCGCGAAGCCATCGAACATTACCATGAATTGCGCGACGTCATTGCCCTGCTGGGCGTAGAGGAACTTGGCACGGAGGAACGTATCCTGGTCGCGCGCGCGCGAAAGTTGCAACGTTTTCTTACCCAGCCCTTCTTTGTCGCCGCCGCCTATACCGGCATGGAAGGCCGGTCGGTCACCACCGCTGATACCGTGGCGGGGTGCCGGGCCATCCTCGAGGGCGAATGCGACGATTGGGAGGAAGATGCGTTCTACATGATCGGAACCCTGGACGAAGCGCGCGAAAAAGCGGCACGGGGGCAGGGGGCGGCGAAAAAGCCGGCCCCCGCACCGGCAGCGCCCGGCACAGATGCCCCCGTCAGGCCAGCAAAGGAGGCCGGATGACCGCGATGGCCCTGAAGATCACCACCCCCTTGCAGGTGGTCGTCGAAGCGGCGGATATAGCGTCGCTGCGCGCCGAAGACGCAAGCGGCGGCTTTGGCATCCAGCCGGGCCATGTCGATTTCATGACCGTGCTTTCTTCAGGCGTCGTGCGCTGGCGCGGGGCGGCGGGGCCGTGGCAATTCTGCGCGGTGCTGGGCGGGGTGATGCTGGTCGAAGGGGGCCGGGCGATCCGCATCGCCTGCCGCGAGGCGATCATCGGTGACGACCTGCACGGGCTGGAAACACGCATCAATGCGCAAAAGGACGCCCAGGCCGAGGCGGCGCGATCCAAACGCTCCCAGGCGGCGCGCCTGCACACAAGGGCCATCCGGCAGATCATGGGCCGCATGGCCACCACTGGCGCATCCCCGGAACAGGCCGAAAGCGAGATATTCGGATGACCGAGGCCCCCCAGCCCCCCGACCGGATCACCGAGGCCGCCCGCCGTGCCAGCGACCGCGAAACCAAATCTGCGCAAGACCCCGAGCCATCGCTTGGGCGGCGCTTCGCCCAGATCGGCGTTCTGGGCTGGATCATCGTCGGGCCGATCCTGCTGGGCGTCCTGCTTGGCGGCTGGCTTGACCGGATGCTGGGTTCGGGCATCACGCTGGCGGCGGCCTTGACCGTGGCCGGGGCCGCCCTTGGTCTGTGGCTGGCACTAAGATGGATGCACGAGCAATGAGCCTGGCCGCGATCCCCCTGGTCATTCAGGTGCCGGTGGCCGCCCTGGCGGGCTATGGCGTTGGCACCCTGCATTTCCGTTCACTGGCGCGGGTGGCGGACATGATGCTGGCCGGTCGGATGATCGCCGTCGTGTTGCAACTGGCACGGCTGGCGGTGCTGGCCGGGTTTCTGATCCTCGCCGCGCTGGCCGGACCCGGCCCGCTGATTGCGGCCGCCATCGGTGTGCTGGTCGCACGGGCGCGGGTGCTGAAAGGCGCGCGGTCATGACCGAGAGCCCGCTTGATCTGTCCGTCGCCTTCACCGTGGGGCCGGTCGCGGTCTCTCAACCGGTGGTGATCACCTGGGGCATCATCGTCTTTCTGGGACTCGGGTCGTGGCTTCTGACCCGGCGGATGGGCGCGCGCGCCGGGACCGGGCAGGCGGTGCTGGAGCTTGTCGTCGGTGCCCTCGACGATCAGATCCGCGCCGCCGTCGGGCATGACCCGGCGCGCTTTCGCACGCTGGTCGGCACGTTGTTCCTCTTCATCCTGACCGC
>JACIYW010000239.1 GCA_014359745.1 Paracoccaceae bacterium
CAGACCTCGCGCAGGAACAAGGTTTCGCCCCAGCCAAGGTTGCCCAGGATCACATCGGGGCTGAACCCGTGCTGATCGCGCAAGGCCACGGCGGCGCGCGCGGCCGCGCGGCCGCGTTCGGTCATCTGGTAATAGGTGGCGGCCAGCCCGTGGCTGGCGAAATCCGCCCTGGGCGGGGTGAAGGCATAGCGCATGGTGCGCAGCGTGTTGGGATGCTTGTTGGCGGCATCGGTCAGCGCCACCACCTCATGCCCGCGCGCCACCAGCGCGGGCGCCAGATGCACGAACTGCCCCGGAAAATTCTGATGCACCAGAAGACTACGCATCCAGCCCCCGCGCGCCGTTCATGTCAGCGCCCCTTGTGCGGACAATCCTTGTGCGGACAATCGCCAACCCCCATCCTCTCGAAAAAAATACTCATCTTCCCCGCCATCCCGCGCCGGTGGCAATTCATCAGCGCCCGGCCCCGCCCACCGCCTTCAGGTCAAAGGCCGCCGCCAGCAGCGCCCGCGTATACTCCGATTGCGGCGCATCGAAAACCTGGTCGCGGGGGCCGTATTCAACCACGTCGCCCTCTTTCATGACGATGATCTTGTGCGCCAGCGCCCGGACCACCCGCAAATCGTGACTGATGAACATATAGGCCAGCCCGTATTTGCGTTGCAGCCCGCGCAAAAGCTCCACGATCTGCACCTGCACCGTCATGTCCAGCGCCGATGTCGGCTCATCCAGCATCAACAGCCGTGGCCGCAGGATCATGGCGCGCGCGATGGCGATGCGCTGGCGCTGGCCACCGGAAAACTCGTGCGGGTAACGCGCCATCATCGACGGATCAAGCCCCACCTCGGTCAGCATCTGCGCCACTTCCGCGTGCTCCGACCCCCCCGAGGGCACACCGTGCACGCCAAGCCCCTCGGCCACGATCTGTTCGATGGTCATCCTTGGCGACAGGCTGCCGAACGGGTCTTGAAACACCACCTGCATGTTGCGCCGATAGGGCCGCATCTGCCGCGATTTCAGCCCTTGCAGGTTCTGCCCCATGAACACCACCGGCCCGTCGCTGTGGATCAGCCGCAGGATGGCCAGCGCCAGCGTGGTCTTTCCCGAACCGGACTCGCCGACAATCCCCAGCGTCTCTCCCGCCCGGATCGACAGCGTCGCGCCGTTGACCGCCTTCACATGGCCCACGGTGCGGCGCAAAAACCCGCGCGTGATCGGGAACCAGACGCGCAACGCGTCGGTCGCCACGATCTCCTCGGCATCGTCGGGCACCGGATCGGGCTGGCCAGAGGGCAGCGCGGCCAGAAGCTTGCGGGTATAGGCGTGTTGGGGCGTGTCGAATATCGCCTCGGTCGGGCCCTGCTCGACGATCTCGCCGCCCTGCATCACGCACACCCGGTCGGCGATGCGGCGCACCACCCCCAGATCATGGGTGATGAAGAGCAGGCTCATCCCCTCGTCGCGCTTCAAGGCGGCCAGCAGTTCCAGGATCTGCGCCTGAATGGTCACATCCAGCGCCGTCGTCGGTTCATCCGCGATCAGCAGCTCCGGGCCGTTGGCCAGCGCCATGGCAATCATCACCCGCTGCCGCTGCCCGCCGGACAACTGGTGCGGATAGGCGCCAAGGCGGCTTTCCGCCTCGCGGATACCGACCTTTTTCAAAAGTTCGATCACCCGCGCCCGCGCCGCCGCCCCGGTCAGGCCCTGATGCAGGGTCAGGCTTTCGGCGATCTGTTTTTCCAGCGTGTGCAGCGGGTTGAGCGAGGTCATCGGTTCCTGAAAGATGAAACTGATGTCATTGCCGCGCACCTTGTGCAGCCGCGCCACATCGGCCCCGACCATTTCCTGGCCCAGATAGGTCACCGATCCCGTCACCGTCGCACTTTCGGGCAACAGCGCCACGGTGGACAGCGCCGTCACCGATTTGCCCGACCCGCTTTCGCCCACCAGCGCCACGGTTTCGCCCTTGCCGACGGTAAACGACACATTGCGCACCGCGCGCACGTCCCGGCCATCCTGCCGGAAACTGACCGACAGATCCTTCACCTCCAGCACCGGCTTCATGAAAAGGTCTTTCGCGGATCGAAGGCGTCGCGCACCCCCTCGAATATGAACACCATCA
>JACIYW010000024.1 GCA_014359745.1 Paracoccaceae bacterium
CAGCGGCGCGGTGGCGGCGCCGTCGCGCCCGCCCGACCCGTCAAGATAGGCGACCAGCGTCTCGGCCCCGGCCGACATGCGCAGCGCATCGCTGTGCATGTTGGCGTGAAAGCGCGCGCGCCACTCGGGATCGATATCTTCGGTTTCGGCCAGAATGGCGGCGGTCGAGCGCAGCGCGGTAACCGCCGAAAGCACCTCGTGCAGCGCGTCCGACAGAAAGGGGTCATGCGTCATCCGGTCGGACAGGCGTTCGACGATCAATTCCAGTTCGCGGTGCCTGCGCGCCAGCGCCGCAAGCCGGGTGGCCCAACCGGGAAAGCGGCCGATGAATTCCTCGATCCGGTCAAGCTCGGGCACTCCCGATATCGCCTCGACCTGGCCTGCAATCGCCGCCGCCGCGCGCAGACCCTCGACCAGCGCCGCCTCGGCGCCCTCGCTCAGCGCCCCGGTCTCGACATCCAGCACAGTGGCAAGCTTTGGCAGCAGATCGGGGCCAACCCGTCGGCGGTTGTGTTCGATCAGGTTCAGATAGGACGCCGATATCCCCGCCGCGCGCGCCAGGTCGGCCTGACGCATCCCCAGCACCATGCGGCGTTCGCGAATTCGCGTCCCCGTAAGCGCCGCGCGCACCATGGCCACCCCTTTGCAAGATTTACACGGGGGTGTTTACCAAAATTCTATGAAAATACAATGGCATCTTGCCGGGGTTCTCGCTGGTAACGAAAAAGCCTGGCCGGTGCCTTGCGCCAACGCACCACCCAAGACAGGATCAGCGGCAATAGGGGCCGTTGGCATGGCGGGCGGTGTCGAAATGCAGATGATCCTCATGCATGCCGTCGGAACCGGGGCCAAGCGTGGTGCCAAAGCGCCCGCAGGCGGCGCGGTGCATCGCCTTGAGCGGCTTGGCATAGCGCCCCTTGCGATAGTCAGAGGCGACGGAGATCACCGTGCCATCCCGCAGGGTGATCGCGGAAATGTCGATCGCCTTGCCCTTGCCGTGTTCGGAAATCCGCGCGCCCCTGCGGTGGTTGCGGGTTCGGCAGGAATATCCCGCCGCCACCCGCAATTCGGAAATGCCGCCCCCCTGACGCCCCAGCGCGGGCTTTGCCGACCGCGCGACCCAATCGGCCAGCGCCCGCGCGGTATCCGCGTCCATCACCGCTGGCGGCGACAGGCGCACCCCGTCAACCGCGCGTACCCGCAAGGGCTGCGCGATGCCGCAGCCCTGCAACCGGCCCCGGATCGGCGGGATGGTATCGCCGCTGACCCCGCGCAATCCCGCCAATGCGCCAGAGCTGCGGCCAATCGTTGCCTCGGGCACCGGTTGCACGCGCTGCGCGGCCACGGTTTGCACAGCCTCAGGCCCGCCGCCCCGAACCGGCGCCTGCCGCGCCGATCCGCCGCGCGTGCTGCTGCCGCGCGGGGCACCGGGCGCGCTGCGCCACTGACTGGATGACGGGTTGCGCGCGGTGTTGGTTGGCGTGTTGTCTGCTGTCGCGCCCCGGCCCGCACGCAGCGATTGCGCGGGCGGGCGCAGGCTGCGGGCTAGGCCGCCCGATGCAGGTTCCGAACGCCAGCGCTTTTCGCCGCGTTCAACGGGCGCGCCGCGGGTTATGGGCGCGCTGCGGGCCGGGCTTGGCGCCGCTGTTGTCCGGCTTTCGGGGCGGGCGGACCGCCACGGCGCTTCGGCCAGCGCCGCAGACGACAAAAGCACAGCCAACCAAAGGGCGGCCGTGGCAAGGATCATCACCAGCGATGCAAACCGTCTGCCCAGCGTTACGCCTTTCGTTTGCCACGCCCTAAATCGGGGGCGTCGGTATCTTGCCCTGCGTCGATGATACCACGTCGGATCGCCCTTGTCCGGGTAAAATAGGCGTGCAGGTAATCGCCGTCACCGCGCCGGATGGCGCGTTGCAGCGCAAAGAGTTCCTCGGTGAACCGCCCGAGAATTTCCAGCGTCGCCGCCTTGTTGTTCAGGAACACATCGCGCCACATCGTGGGATCGGAGGCCGCAATGCGGGTGAAATCGCGAAAGCCTGCGGCGGAATACTTGATCACCTCGCTGTCGGTAACGCGGCGCAGATCGTCGGCCACGCCCACCATCGTATAGGCGATCAGGTGCGGCGCATGGCTTGTGACCGCCAGCACCAGGTCGTGGTGATCGGCGTCCATCTCATCGACATTCGCTCCGATCCCCTGCCAGAGCGCGCGCAACCGGTCGATGGCCGCGCGGTCGGTCCCCTCAATCGGGACAAGCAGGCACCAGCGATTGTCAAAAAGTTCGGCAAACCCCGCGCGCGGGCCGGAATGTTCGGTGCCCGCCAGCGGATGACCGGGGACGAAATGCACCCCTGCGGGCAGATGCGGCGTCACGGCGGCGATCACCGCCCCCTTGACCGATCCCACATCGGTCACCGTGGCACCGGGTGCCAGATGCGCCGCGACATCGGCCATCACCGAACTCATCGCCCCCACCGGCACCGCCAGCACCACCAGATCGGCCCCGGCGACGGCCCCTGCCGCAGTGTCGAACACCTGGTCACAAAAGCCCAGCTCGCGCACCGTGTCGCGGGTCTCGGCGGTGCGGGCATAACCGGTGATCTCGGCCGCCAGCCCGCCACGCCGCATCGCAAGCGCCATCGACGAGGCTATAAGCCCAAGCCCGATCAGGGCCACGCGGCGGTAGATCACGCTCATGCCTCGCGCGCCCGAAACTGGGCCACCGCATGCGCAACCCTGCGGCAGGCGGATTCGTCGCCCACCGTGATGCGCAGACAATTGGCAAGACCATAGCCCGCCACGCGGCGCACGATGATGCCTGCCTCGCGCAGCCAGGCATCACAGGCCGCCGCCTCTGCCTCATCGGCAAAGCGGGCCAGGATGAAATTGGCCGATGACGGATCGGAAGGCACGCCCTGCGCCGCCAGCGCATCGGCCAGCCAGCCGCGCATCCGGGTGTTTTCCGCCAGACAGCGTTCCAGATGCGCGGTATCGCGCACCGCCGCCTCGGCCACTTCAAGCTGGGCGGTCGACAGGTTGAACGGGCCGCGTATCCGGTTCAGCACATCGATGATCGCCTGCGGGCCATACCCCCAGCCGATGCGCAACCCGCCCAGTCCGTAAATCTTGGAAAACGTGCGTGTCATCACCACGTTGTCGCGCGCCGTGGCCAGCGCCGCGCCGCCGTCGAACCCCTCGACATATTCGGCATAGGCCCCGTCGAGTACCAGAATCGCACTGGGCGGCAGCCCGGCGGCAAGGCGCGCCACCTCGGGTTCGGGCAGCATGGTGCCGGTCGGGTTGTTGGGGTTGGCCAGAAACACCAGCCTTGTGCGTCTGGTGCAGGCGGAAAGGATCGCATCGACATCGGCGCGCCGTTCGGTTTCGGGCGCGACAACCGGCGTCGCCCCCACCGCGCGCGCCGAAATCGGATACATCAGGAACCCGTGCTGGCAATAGACCACCTCGTCCTTTGGCCCGGCATAGGCCTGGCACAGGAAGGTGATCACCTCATCCGATCCGACGCCGCAGATGATGCGCGCGGGGTCAAGGCCGTGCATCTCGCCGATGGCTGTGCGCAGGGCTGCGTGATCGGTGGAGGGATAGCGATGCAGGCTGTGGGCAGCACGGCGATAGGCCTCTATCGCCTTGTCAGACGGGCCGAACGGGTTTTCGTTCGACGACAGTTTCACCACATCATTGCGCCCCGGAAGGGCGCTTTGCCCCCCCTGATAAAGCGCGATCTCCATGATCCCCGGCTGTGGCCGGATCCCTGACGCCATGACAAGCCCCCCCATTGCCCCGCCTTGTTAACCGCGGTTGGCGGGTTAGACCAGATGTGTCGAACGCCCGCGCCGCACAGCAGGGCGAATGTGTTGCGACCCGGTTGCGGCCGCACGGGGTACCAGCGACCGATCCGCCGCCCCGAAATGAAAAAGGCCGCCCGGCGGCGGCCTTTTCACCGACTGATCCGCGGATCAGTTCTTGGCGTAGAATTCGACCACAAGGTTGGGTTCCATCTGCACCGGATAGGGCACATCGGCCAGACCGGGGGCGCGCACGAAGGTCGCCGTCATCTTGGAATGATCCACCTCGACGTAATCGGGCACGTCGCGTTCGGCAAGGCTGACCGCCTCCAGCAGCACCGCAAGCTGCTTGGACTTCTGCCGCACCTCGACCACGTCGCCTTCCTTGACGCGGTAGGACGCGATGTTCACCCGCTTGCCGTTCACCAGCACATGGCCGTGGTTCACGAACTGGCGCGCCGCAAACACGGTGGGCACGAATTTCGCGCGGTAGACCACCGCATCAAGGCGGCGTTCCAGCAGGCCGATAAGGTTTTCGCCGGTGTCGCCCTTGACGCGCTCTGCCTCGGCAAAGATCTTGCGGAACTGCTTTTCGGTCAGGTCGCCGTAATAGCCCTTGAGCTTTTGCTTGGCGCGCAACTGGGTGCCGAAATCCGACAGTTTGTTCTTGCGGCGCTGGCCGTGCTGGCCGGGGCCGTATTCACGTTTGTTGACCGGGGATTTCGGGCGTCCCCAGATGTTTTCGCCCATGCGGCGATCAAGCTTGTACTTGGCAGAGGTGCGTTTGGTCACCGCTGTTCTCCTTGCGATATGCGAAGGGCGTTGTCCTTTCCCAAAGGTCCGATCCGACCCGGGGCGACAGGCATCCCCTTGCGGGGGCCACCAACACCAAATGAAGGACCGGCCCCCTTCGGGAACCGGACCGAGGCGCGGGGTATACCGGGGGCCTGCGGGTGTCAAGCGCGGGATCGGGGCATCCCCCCGATAATCGGCTGTTATCCGATAACAGCGCCCGGTTTTTGCCTATCAGCGCCGCAATGGCCAGATTGGATCTACCAACCAGGAGATGATCATGCACACCCCCCTTAAAACCACCCTCAGAAACCTTACCATCGCCGCGCTGACCGCCTCGACGCTGGTCGGCACCACCGCCACCCCCGCCCTTGCCGGCAAGGGCGAACGCGCCTTTCTGGCCGGGGTTCTGGCAACCGTGGCCGTGGGGGCGCTGATCACCGCCAACGGGCAACCCGGGGCCAGGTCCGTCGGCCACGCTGCGGATGACCGCGCCGATGACCGTTATGCCCCGGTCACGCGGCGGACCGGGGACACCTGGCGCGACGACAGGCGGACCCAGGATCGGTATCGCCAGGCCGCGCCCGCCGAAAGCTATCGTACCCGCCACCCAAACAGCTACTCTACCCGCTATTCCGCCCCGGCCTATCCGGCGCCGACCTACCGGCAGCCCGCCGCACAGGCCGCTTTCGCCGACCTTTCCTATCAGGACCGGCGGATGGTTCAGCAGCGCCTCGCGCTTTTGGGATATTACGGATACGGGATCGACGGGCTTTGGGGGCCGGGAACCGACCGCGCGCTGCGCGCCTTCGCGCGCGATCATGATGTCGCCCAGGCCCTTGACGACCCGCGCGACGCGCGCCGGGTCTATCAGGCGCTGCTGACCAATTGATCGCCTTGCGCCCGAACAGGGGCCCAAACGCCCCCCGGCATCCCGATCACAGGGTAACGCCGCGCCGCCCGGCCAGATCGGTAAAAAACTGCCAGGCCACGCGCCCCGAACGGGCCCCGCGCGTGGCCTGCCATTCGATCGCCTCGGCGCGCAGGGTATCGGGATCGACGTTCAGGCCGTAAGCTTTGCAATAGCCGTCGATCATCGCCAGATAGTCATCCTGACTGCACGGATGAAACCCCAGCCAAAGCCCGAACCGATCCGAAAGCGACACCTTTTCCTCGGTCGCCTCTGACGGGCTGATGGCCGAGGATCGTTCATTCTCGATCATGTCGCGCGGCATCAGGTGGCGCCGGTTCGACGTGGCGTAAAACACCACATTCTCGGGCCGCCCCTCGATCCCGCCATCCAGAACCGCCTTGAGCGATTTGTAATGCTCGTCATCATGGCCGAAGGACAGATCGTCGCAAAACAGCAGGAACCGCGCATCCGCCGCGCGCAGCAACCGCAACAGGCGCCCGATCGACGGCAGATCCTCGCGCTGCACCTCGACCAGCTTCAGCGCATGGCCCCGGCGCAGAACCTCGGCATGGATCGCCTTGACGAGCGAGGATTTGCCCATCCCCCGCGCGCCCCACAACAGCGCGTTGTTGGCGGGCAGGCCGCGCGCGAACTGTTGGGTGTTTTCCAACAGCGTGTCGCGCGCCCGGTTCACCCCGATCAACAGGCCGATATCCACCCTGTTGACCGCCGCCACCGGATCAAGCCGGTCGGGTGCCACATGCCACACGAACGCATCCGCCGCGCTGAAATCGGGGGCCTGCAAGGGGGCGGGAAAGCGGCGCTCCAGCGCCTCGGCGATACGGGTCAGCAGGGCTTCGGTCATCAGGTGGTCTTTTTGTCCTCGTCGGGCATTTCATCGTCGGGCGTTTCATCGTCGTCATCGTCCACCCACAGCCCCTGGGCACGCAGATCGGCCTCGCGGCGCTTTTCAACGCGGTGGACCAGCAGGATCGATATCTCGTAAAGGCCATAAACCACTGTGAACAGGATCACCTGGGTGATCACATCGGGCGGCGTCACGATCGCGGCAAGCACCAGGATACCCACAACCGCGTATTTGCGCACCGACCCAAGCCCCTGCGCCGACACAAGCCCCGCCTTGCCCATCAGCGTCAGCAAAACCGGAAGCTGAAAACACAGGCCAAAGGCGAATATGAACTTCAGCGTCAGATCCAGCGATTCGCGGACCGACCCAAGGAACACCGTGCGCATCCCGTCGGGATCGCCGGCGGGTGCCGGGGCCTGCCCGGTCACCAGATTGGCAAGCGCCGGGATTGCATCGGAAAAGCCGATAAAGAAATTCATCGCCATCGGGGTGATGACATAATGCGCAAAGGCCGCACCGGTCAGGAACAGAGCGGGCGAGGCGATGATGAACGGCAGGAAGGCGTTCTTTTCGGATTTGTAAAGCCCCGGCGCCACGAACCGCCAAAGCTGATGCGCGATCACCGGAAACGCCAGCGCAAACCCGCCGATCATCGAGATGCGGATCAAGACAAAGAACTTTTCCTGCGGCGCGGTGAAGATCAGGCGCGGGTCTTCGCCCCGCGCGCGCAGCACATCGGCGATCGGCCCGGAAATGAACTGCAAAAGCGGCTCTGCCACGGTGAAACAGATCACCATCCCCACGATGAACGCCATCACCGACCAGATCAGCCTGCCGCGCAATTCGGTCAGATGTTCGATCAGCGGCGCGGAACTGTCGTCGATATCGTCGTTGTCGCGACTCATGCCGGATCACTCTTGCTGGCGGTTTTTCCAGCCTTGGCCTTTGTGGCCACCGGGCGTTTCGCGGGCGTCAGCTTGGCATTCGCCCCGGCGACCCTGGCGGCCGATGCGGCCTTGCGGCCTTGCGATACCGTTTCGGGATCTTTGGGCGGGGCGGATTTCTGCGCCGGTTTCTTGGCGGGCTTCGGGGCCGGTTCAGCCGACGCACCCGATTTCAATGCCTCGGCTTCGGTCACTTTCGCAGCCTCGGATTGCTTGGCCGGTGAGGGGGCACTGAAATCCGACGCTTTGAACCCGCTGCCGATCGAGGCTTCGACATCATCCAGCCCCAGCGAGGATCTGGACGTCATCTTGCGCAGATCGCGCTGCACATCCTTGACGCCGGCCTCGTCGGCGGCGCTTTCCATGGCACGCTGGAATTCGCGGGCAAGACCGCGCGCCTTGCCGGTCATCTGCCCCATCTTGCGAAACATTCCGGGCAGTTCCTTGGGGCCGACCACGATCAGCGCGACGATCCCGATCAGCAGAAGTTCGGTCCAGCCGATGTCGAACATTCAGAATGCACCCACATGGGGGGCAAGGCGTTACGCCTTGTCCTTTTCGGTTTCAGGCGTCACGTCGCGGGCGACTTCGGACTTGTCCTCAATCTCTTGCGAACTGTCCTTCACGCCTTTCTTGAAGGCGGTGATCCCCTTGCCGACCTCACCCATCAGCGAACTGATCTTGCCGCGGCCAAACAGCACCAACACGACCACAGCGATAAGCAAAAGCCCCGGAAGGCCGATATTATTGAGCATGGCTCTCTCCCTCGGGGGCACCTGCCCCCTTGTGGTTTACAAGGCTACATTTATTGACTCCCGCGTCCGGATCAAAGCCCCAATCCGCGCGCAATCGCAAAATTCGGCGCCCGGCACCGCCGCTTTTGGCAAATGATCGGCAAAATCCGGCGCATCAAGCGCCTGTCGCGCCAGATCAGACCCGCACATCGGACGCAAAAGAAAACGCTCTTTCCCATCCTCTCGAAAAAATACTCGATCCAACCCGTCCGGCCCGCGCGGCGGGCGGGGGTGGCGCGCCCCTCAGGCCGCCTGGGTGCCCTGCGCCTCGGTCAGCACCGCATAAAGCGTCTTGGCTTCACTGTTTGCCCGCAGCTTTGCACAGATCCCCGGATCGCGCAGCGTCCGCGACACCAGCGCCAGCGCCTTGAGATGTTCCACGCCCGAATCCTTGGGCGCGAACAGCGCAAATACCAGATCGACCGGCTGCCGGTCCACCGCGTCGAAATCCAGCGGCTTTTCCAGCCGCAGGAAGACCCCCGTCACCCCTTCAAGCCCGGTGATGCGGGCATGCGGCAGGGCCACACCGTGCCCCACCCCGGTCGGGCCAAGGTTCTCGCGTTCCAGCAGGGCCTCGACCGCCGCGGCGGCATCAATGCCATATGCCCCCGCGGCGATTTCCCCCAGATCCTGAAAGAGACGTTTCTTGCTCGTACAATGCGCCATGACCTTGACGGCCTCGGGCCTTAGAAGACTGGAAAATTTCATCGTCTCTTTCGCGTCTCATGTTGCGGGACGCCGTGTTGAACGACGCGTCAGCTTGCTTGGGCGGGTTCGATCCAGCCGATATTGCCGTCTTCACGGCGATACACGACATTCAGTCCCTTGTTGCTTTCGTGTCGAAACACCAGAACCGGCGCGCCCGACAACTCCATCCGCATCACCGCTTCCCCCACCGAAAGCGACAGGATCCGCGTCTCGGTCTCGGCAATGATGATCGGTTGCAAGGTCTCTGGCTCGGCTTCCTCTGACTCGATTTCTGCGGCGAGGATATAGGACGATGCGCCGCCGAATTCAACAGGCTCCGCAGTGTCGCGATGGTGGTCCTTCAGCCGCCGCTTGTAGCGACGCAACTGCTTGTCCATCTTCTCGCAGCAGCCGTCAAAGGCGGCATAGATCTCGTTGGCACGGGCGCGCGCCTGCGCCGTCAACCCCGAAGACAGATGCGCCGTCGCCTCGCACACGAATTCATGCGCATCGCGCGAAAACACCACCACCGCATCGGTGGGGCGCTGCGAATATTTTTCCATCACCTCGGAAAGTTCCGTTTTCACATGGGTTTGCAGGGCGTCACCCACGTCAATCTGTTTTCCGCTGATCTGATAGCGCATGGCTTCTCCTCACGTTGCGACAGGCGACCGCGCCCGCGGCGCGGCGGCCTTGTCAGGGGATGAAAATCGTCTTGGCTGCCACGGTATGTGGCTGCATGCTGCGCTGGCCGTGGCGCCGGTGCCGTTCGTAAGAGGACGGTATTCGCATGCATCCCCTGTATTTGGCGACAGTTCGCCGGGTGATGTCAACGCCTTCCGCACGCAGCCGCTCACAAATCATCGCATCCGACAGCGGCGCCTCGGGGTTCTCATGCGCAACGATTCGCGCCAGCGCCTGTTGGGTGGCAAAGGCCGATACCGGCCCCCCCTGCCCGTCCTCGCCGCCAAGCGCCGCCGAAAAGAACATCGACAGCGGGTAAAGCCGCCCCTGATGATCCAGCGCCTTGCCCGCCACGGCCCGCCCCACGGTTGAGGGATGCAGATCCAGCGTGCCCGCCAGCGCGGCCCGGCTCAGCGGCGCCAGATGTTCGGGGCCCAGCGCAAAGAACCGATGCTGCGCCTCGGCCAGCGCCGTGCCGATCCGCACCAGGGTGCTCTGGCGCAGCGCCAGCGCCGCGATCAGCGCCTCGGCCTCGCGCTGCGCGTCCTTGGCAAAACCGCCGCCGCGCGCGCGCAAGCCCGCATTCAGCCGCACCCGCGGCAAAGACTGGCGCACCGGCGCGACCACCAGCGCGCCGCAGTTGTCGCGCGTCACCACCAGATCGGCGCGCAGCACCCGTGGCGCCTGCCCCTCGCCCTCTGGCACCGGCTGGGCGCGCAGCGTGCGCACCAGGCCCGCCAGCGCCCGCACCGCATCAACCGGCAGATCAAGCGCGGCCGCCAGCGCGCCCACATCCGGCCCGCCAAACAGCGGCAGATGCGCCAGCACCCGCTTGATCAGGGCCGCGGGCACGCCCCGGTCGCGCATCTGCAAGTCCAGGCATTCCGCCAGCGTGCGCGCCCCCACCCCCGCCGGTTCGCAGGCCTGCAAAGCCGCCAGCGCCGCCATCAGATCGCGCGGATCGGCCCCCAGCCGTTGCGCGTAATCATCCAGCGGCGTGTCCAGATACCCGTCGTCGCGCAGATCCCCCGCCAGATAGGCGGCAAGATCGGCGACCCGCGCGGGCAAGGCCATCAACCCCAGTTGTCCGCGCAGGCTTTCCACCAGAGACGGGCGCGCCGCCACCGTTTCCAGCGCCACCTCATAGGCCCGCCCGCCGCCGCTGCCGCGCGGCCAGTCCACCAGCAAAAACGGGTTTTCCGCCGCCATGCGCACCAGATCCGCCGCCAGATCGACCGCAGGCATCCGCAACAGCTCCAGCGACCGGCGCATCCCCGGCGTCAGCGCCAGCCGCTGTGTCTGGCGTTGGACAAGGCCGGGCCTCAGCGCCATGGCGCACCCCCCCTCACCCGATCAGGAAATCCGGAAATTCTGGCCCAGATAGACACGGCGCACATTCTCATCGCGCACGACCTCTTCGGTGGTGCCGCTCATCAGCACCTTGCCATCATGCAGGATATAGGCGCGATCGACAATCTCCAGTGTCTCGCGCACGTTGTGATCGGTGATCAGCACGCCGATGCCGCGCTTTTTCAGATCGGCCACCAGATGCCGTATCTCGCCCACCGCGATCGGATCGACCCCGGCAAAGGGTTCGTCCAGCAGCAGGTAATTCGGGTTGGCGGCCAGACAGCGCGCAATCTCGACCCGCCGCCGCTCCCCCCCCGACAGCGACAGCGCCGAGGCGCGGCGCAAATGGGTGATGGAAAATTCCGACAGCAGATCCTCCAGCCGCTCGCGCCGCTTGTGCGGATCGCGGACGATGATCTCCAGGATCGCCAGGATATTGTCTTCCACGCTCAGGCCCCGAAAGATCGACACTTCCTGCGGCAGATACCCGATGCCCAGCTTGGCGCGCCTGTACATCGGCAGCGTCGTCACATCGCGCCCGTCGATGATCACCTGCCCGCCCTCGGGGGTGATCAGCCCGGCAATCGCGTAAAAACAGGTGGTCTTGCCCGATCCGTTCGGCCCCAACAGCGCCACAACCTCGCCCCGGCCCAGATCCAGGCTGAAATCGCGGATCACCATCCGCCGCTTGTAGCTTTTGCGCAGCCCGATCACCTGCAATCCCACCGTTCCGGCCTGAACCTGCAGATCGGGGCGGTGTTCGGCGGTCATTGCGCACCGCCTGACGCACCGCCCGCCGACGCATTTGCCGGTGTCTTTGCCGGTGCCTTTGCGGGTTTCGAGGTGTCGATGATGGTGCGCACCCGCCCCTCCATCACCGCGGTGCCATCGTCAAGATTGACGACCATGCGCTGGCCCGTGACAATATTGGACCCCTGCGTGACGGCCACATCGCCGGTCATCACCATCTGCTTGTCGGCAATCGTATAAACCGCCTGCTCCCCTTCGGCCGATTCGGTCGGGCTTGACATCACCACCCCGCCCGAGGCGGTCAGACGGTAAATCTGATTGGGCCGCTCCTCCCCCTCCGGCATGCCGTATTCGACCAGAACGCTTTGGGATGTCAGGCGCAGATCGCCCTGTATCACCAGAACATTGCCCCGAAAGGTCGCGGTGTTGGCGTTCTGATCGACCTGCAATTCATCAGCTGTCACCTCGACCGGGACATCGGCCGACACTTTCAGCCCGCCCATGGATATCCCTGTGCCCCTTGGCTTTTGGGCCGGGGCGGCGGGTTGCGGCGCCGCCTGCGCCACCGCCTGTGCCAGCAACAGCCCCTGCCCGGCGGCCTGCGCGCCCGCCGCCGACGGCACCAGGCCCGCAGACAACAGCGCCACACCCAAAGCCCGCCCCACCAACAGCGCCCGACCGGTTCCAGATACCATTCATCAATCCTTCGCTTTTGGATCGTATATCAGCTTCACGCCGCCGTTGAAAACCAGAACGTGGCCGCGATCACCACCTGTTGTTGCCCGCAACACCATGCCCCCGGCGCGCAGCGTGCCGGGCGGCCCCTTGGCAATCACCGCGCCCCGGCTTTCCAGCCGCGTCTCATCCACCGATGCATCCATCCGTTCGGTGCGGATCTCGTATCCCGATGTCGATTGCACGATCACATCGCCCTCCAGCACGATCTCGGCCGCCCCCGGATCGACCAGCGCATCCAGCGCCGAAATCTCGTACCGGCGGCCCGCCACGGTCTCCAGCACGCCGCGCACGACATGCGCCGTCATCAGGCCCTTCCTTTCCAGATCGGGCCGGGCGGATTCAGCGCGCAGGCTGATCGCGGTGCCATCCTTCGTTACCCCGGCATAATCGGGCGATCCGATGCGCATTTCGCGCGCCATCCCCTCGACATCCACCCCGGACGAGGAAATGGCGCGTGACGGATCGACGGTCCGCGCCAGCAGGAACAGCGTCGACAACACCCCAAGGGCTGCCAGCGGCAACACAACCTTCATCCAGGCGATGAACCGGGAATAGCTGTTGTCATAACGCGCCATGGTTCAGGCGACCCCGGCGCGCAAACAATCGTGAATATGCAAAAGCCCGGCCAGATCGCGGCTGCCGTCAGGATCGACCACGAACAGACAGGTGATCTTGCGCGCCTGCATCAAGGCCAGCGCCGCGGCGGCCAGCGCGCCGGGGCCGATGGTACGCGGATCGGGCGTCATCACCGCGCCCGCGGTCAGGCCCAGCAGGCCGTCCATATGGCGGCGCAGGTCGCCATCGGTGATGATCCCCTGCAACCGCCCGGCACCATCCGTCACCGCGACCGCACCAAAACCCTTGGCGCTCATGGTCAGCAACACCTCGGGCATCGGCGTGGCGGTGCCCACCTGCCCGATATCTTGCGCAGGGTGCATCAGGTCGGCCACCCGCGCCAGCCGCGCGCCCAGCTTGCCGCCGGGATGAAAGGCGCGGAAATCCTCGGGCGTAAAGCGGCGATGCTCCATCAGCGCCACCGCCAGCGCATCGCCCAGCGCCAGCGTCATCGTCGTCGATGTGGTCGGCACGATGCCGGTATCGCAGGCCTCTTGCGCCTCGGGCAGCAGCAGCGCCACATCGGCCTGCCGCAACAGCGTGCTCTCGGCCCGCGCCGCCACCCCGATCAGCGGGATGGCGTGGCGCCGGGTATGGGCGACGATATCGGCCAGTTCCGGCGTCTCGCCCGAATTCGACAAGACCAGCGCCACATCATCCGCCGTGATCATGCCCAGATCGCCGTGGCTCGCCTCGGCGGGATGCACGAACTGCGCGGGCGTCCCGGTAGAGGCCAGCGTCGCCGCGATCTTGCGCGCGACATGGCCCGATTTGCCCATCCCCGAAACAATCACCCGCCCCCGCGCCGCCAGCATCACCTGCGCCGCCCGCACGAAATCCGCCCCCAGATGATCGGCCAGCAACGCCAGCGCCGCCGCCTCGCGGCTGATCACGCGGCGCCCGGTGGCAAGGATGATATCGGCGTCAACCATGCTCGATAACCATGCTCAATGCGCGAAAATGTCAATTTCGGGCCAGCCGGTCAGATCAAGAAGCGCGCGGACGGGCAGAAAATCGAAACAGGCCTGCGCCAGTTCAACCCGCCCCTCGCGCCGCAACCTTGCATCCAGTTCGGCGCGCAGCCGGTGCAGATACAAAACATCCGATGCCGCATAGGCCAGTTGCGCCTCGCTCAGCACCTCGGCGCCCCAGTCGGATGTCTGTTGCTGCTTGGAAATGTCCACCCCCAGCAGATCCTGCAACAGGTATTTCAGCCCGTGCCGGTCGGTGAAGGTGCGGATCAGCTTTGACGCGATCTTGGTGCAATAGACCGGCGCGCAGGTCACGCCAAAGGCATTGTGCAGCGCCGCGATATCGAACCGGGCGAAATGGAAAAGCTTGGTCACCGCCGGGTCGGCCAGCATCCGTTCCAGATTGGGCGCGCGTGTCTGGCCCCTGGCGATCTGCACCAGATGCGCGTGCCCGTCCCCCGATGACATCTGCACCAGGCACAGCCGGTCGCGATGCGGGTTCAGCCCCATGGTTTCGGTGTCGATGGCCACGACGGGCCCAAGGTTCAGCCCGTCGGGCAGATCGGTCTGGTAAAGATGGTTGGTCATGATGTCACTTTGGCTGTCATTCGGGCTGCGGATCGTCCCTTAATGCCCGCGCGATGCCGCAAACACAACTGCCGCGCCGCCGCGCCTGTGTATGTACGCAAGATGCACGGTGTATGTACGCAAGATGTACACCCTGCGCACGGCCCCGCACGCCCCCTCTGGACCCTTGCGCGCCCCCGCCCTATAAGCGCGGCCATGGGCGCCAGATTTCGCATATCCCCGCGAATTACCGGCCCGGCGGCCTGACCGGGCCGCCGGGACAAGGCCGCTGCGCCACCCCCGCCTGCCCAATACCCGCCCGACACCCGCCCGACACCCGAAGGACCGCCAGATGTGCGCTGATACCCCCACCATCCCCGATTACAAAGACACGCTTTTCCTGCCCCGCACCGATTTTCCGATGCGCGCCGGCCTGCCCGCGCGCGAACCGGAATGGCTGCAACGTTGGGAAAACATTGGGGTTTATCAAAAGCTGCGCGAAAAAGCGCGGGACGGCGCGCGCCCGCCCTTCACCCTGCATGACGGCCCGCCCTATGCCAACGGGCACCTGCACATCGGCCATGCGCTGAATAAAATCCTCAAGGATATGGTGGTGCGTTCCCAGCAGATGATGGGGCATGACGCGCGCTATATCCCCGGCTGGGATTGCCACGGCCTGCCCATCGAGTGGAAGATCGAAGAACAATACCGCGCCAAGGGGCGGGACAAGGACAAGGTGGATATCGTCGATTTCCGCCAAGAATGTCGTGCGTTTGCAACGGGTTGGGTGGATATCCAGCGCGAGGAATTCAAACGTCTGGGCGTCACCGGCAACTGGGCCGATCCCTATCTGACCATGGCCCCCCACGCCGAAGCGGTCATCGCGGCAGAGTTCCAGAAATTCCTGATGAACGGCACCCTTTATCAGGGATCGAAACCCGTGATGTGGTCCCCCGTCGAAAAAACCGCCCTCGCCGAGGCGGAGGTGGAGTATCACGACAAGGAAAGCTTTACTGTTTGGGTGAAGTTTCGTGTCGTCACCCCGAACGACCTGCAAGGCGCGCATGTCGTGATCTGGACCACGACGCCGTGGACGATTCCCTCAAACAAAGCAGTGGTTTACGGCAAAGACATCGCCTATGGCCTTTACGAGGTGATCGGCACCCCCGGCGAATGCTGGGCCGAAGTGGGCGACCGTTTCCTCCTCGCCGATACCCGCGCCGCCGATACCATGACCCGCGCGCGGCTGGACCCAGACATGTACCGTCGTGTCCGAGACGTGACGACCGATGAACTGGCTACGCTCTCCCTGCACCACCCGCTGGCGGGCGCCGAAGGCGCAAACGGCGAATGGGACGCCCCCCGCGACTTCCGCCCCGCCGATTTCGTCACCGACGAGGAAGGCACCGGCTTTGTCCATTGCGCGCCCAGCCACGGGATGGAGGAATATGAACTTTACCGCGACCTTGGCATGCTCGATCAGGTGATCACCTATAACGTGATTGACGACGGTTCTTTCCGCCTCGACCTGCCGTTCTTTGGCGGCACCTATATCCTTGATCGCAAAGGCAAAGAGGGAAACGCCAACAAGGCGGTGATCGACAAGCTGATCGAGGTGGGCGGCCTGCTGGCGCGCGGCAAGATCAAGCACAGCTATCCGCATAGCTGGCGGTCAAAGGCCCCGGTGATCTATCGCAACACCCCGCAATGGTTTGCCGCGATTGATCGCCCGCTTGACGACGGCCTTGATGGCCCCACCGGGCAGAACACCATCCGTACCCGCGCGCTGACCTCCATCGACAAGCTGGTCAAATGGACACCGCCAACCGGGCGCAACCGGCTTTATTCGATGATCGAGGCCCGGCCCGATTGGGTGCTGTCACGCCAGCGCGCCTGGGGTGTGCCGTTAACGTGCTTTGTAAAGAACGGCTCGCAACCGACTGATACCGATTACATTTTGCGAAACGCCGACGTGAACGTGCGCATCATTGCCGCGTTCGAGGAAGAGGGCGCCGATGCCTGGTACAAACCCGGCGCGAAAGAGCGGTTCCTGTCGGGGATCGTGAACCCCGACGAGTGGCAGAAGGTCGATGACATTCTGGATGTGTGGTTTGATTCCGGGTCAACCCACGCCTTCGTGCTGCGCGACCGGGCCGACGGGTCCGACGACGGCATCGCCGATCTTTACCTTGAAGGCACCGATCAGCATCGCGGCTGGTTCCATTCCTCGATGCTGCAAGCCTGCGGCACCCTCGGCCGCGCCCCCTATCGCGGGGTGCTGACGCATGGGTTCACGCTGGATGAAAAGGGCATGAAAATGTCCAAATCGCTGGGCAACACGGTGGCGCCCGAAGCGGTGATCAAGCAATATGGCGCCGATATCCTGCGGCTGTGGGTGGCACAATCGGATTACACCGCCGATCTGCGCATCGGCGACGAGATCCTGAAAGGGGTCGCCGACAGTTATCGGCGGCTGCGCAACACGCTGCGCTTCATGCTGGGCAATCTGGACGGGTTTCAGGATGCCGAACGGGTCGCCCCGGCAGAAATGCCCGAATTGGAACAATGGGTTCTGCACCGGCTGGCCGAGTTGGACAGCGCCGTGCGCAAGGGCTATGCGGCCTATGATTTTCAGGGGGTGTTCCAGAAGCTCTTTCACTTCTGTACCATCGATCTGTCGGCGATTTATTTCGATATCCGCAAGGATGCGCTTTATTGTGACGCGGTTGACAACCCGCGCCGCCGGGCGGCGCGCACGGTGCTTGATGTGCTGTTTCACCGGCTGACAACCTGGCTTGCGCCGATCCTGGTGTTCACCATCGAAGATGTGTGGCTGTCGCGGTTTCCGGGTGATGCGGGGTCGGTGCATCTTCACGACATGCCCGAAACGCCCGCCGATTGGCTGAATGAACCGCTGGCCGCAAAATGGGCCGCCGTGCGGCAGGTGCGCCGGGTGGTCACGGCGGCGCTGGAGGTGCAGCGCAGCGCCAAGGAAATCGGCGCCAGCCTTGAGGCGGCGCCAGTGGTGCATGTGCGCGACCCGGACGTACTCAAATCGCTGAAATCGCTGGATTTCGCGGATGTCTGCATCACCTCTGACCTGATCCTGACCGACGATCCGATCCCCGCCGAGGCGTTTCGCCTGCCCGAGGTTGAGGGCGTGGGTGTGGTGTTCGAGCGCGCCGAGGGCGAGAAATGCCAGCGTTGCTGGCGCATCCTGCCCGATGTGGGCCGCCATGCCCATGTCGGCACCTGCGGGCGGTGTGATGCGGCGCTCAGCGCTTCGGGGGCCTGATAGGGGGCGGCGTTCGGGATTAGTCCCGGCGGTGCTTGCAGACGCGGTATTTCCGAATGAACCCCACACCGGCACCAGCCGTCAAAGGCGCGATCCCCGTGCGTTGACGGGGATCGCGGCATCATTGGTGAACGCCTGCCCGAACAAGACCAGTGGCTGCTGGTCAAAATCCGCAATCTCGATTCCACGGGCCTGTGCCGCCCGCCGCAGCGCAGGCGTCGGGTTGACGGCAACGCCGTGGTCAACCTGGCAAAGCAGTTCGAAATCGGAAATATCGTCGCTGTAGGCATACACCGGGCCCTCGAAAGGCCGCCGTCTGCGCGCCTCATCGATGCGGCGAAGCTTTTCAGCGCCGTAACAGTTGGGCCCATCCATTTCCGGATGAACCCCGTCAGCGCCCCATTTGAGCCGGGTCGAAACCACCTCGTCAAAGCCGAGCGCCCGGCCCAGAGCGTCGGCCACCACATCGATTGACGCCGTCGCCATGATCAGCCGGTCACCCCTGGCGCGATGTGCCTCTATCACGGCAAGGGCGCCGGGGCGCAGGCCGGTTGCCAGCCGACGGTCGATAAAGGCTTTCGCCCGTGCCTCCAGCGTGGCGCGGTCATGGCAGGCAAGGGTGCGAAGGCCGTGTTCCTTGATAGAATCGCGGCTGCACAAACCCAGTTTGTAACCGATCATACGCAACGCGATCAACGGTATCTGCACCAGAAAGCCGGGGCGCATCCCGTTGACATAGAACAAGAAAGGCGTCCAGGTGGCCAACCGCGTGATTGTGCGGTCAAGGTCGAATATTGCAGTTCCGGGCATCTGTTTCAACCTGCCATCCAAGAGGTGTTCGGGCCGCTAGACCCAAGCGCCCCATAAAGCCGCAGCACACAAAAGACCAGCCCAAACCCAAGGCCCGCCCCAAGCGACAAAGCATCCCCGCCGCCGCGCGGGTGGCATCACCGGCGGGCCGGGGGTATCTGCCTTGGCCGAACACCGCCATCACTGCCTGCGTCCGGCGTAAATTTCGCGCACAAGGGCCAGATCGCCGGGCTTGTCCACATCGATCGCCGCTTCGGCAAAGGGCAGGATCACCGGCGCGACCCGCGCGCCAAGGCGGCGCGAGAGCAGCGCAAACACCGCCGCCGCCCCGCCCCGCCGCGACAGCAGGATGCGCAGCGCCGTCAGCGGGCCAAAGCGCCAGGCAATGCGCCAGGGTTTCTTGCGGTCCTGTTCGACGGCCTGCCAGAACCGTATCACCGCAAGCGCCTGCGGGGTTGCCAGATAGAACAGGTTGCAGCCGGAAAGCTCATCGCCGCCCAGCCGCAGATAGGTGCGGCGGGTTTCGGGATAGGCGGCCTCGATGGTGGCGCGGTCGGCCAGGCCAACGGTCAGGTCGGCACCGCTTTGCAGCGATTTTTCCACAAACATGTCGATCATTTCGGGCGTCAGCAGCGCGTGATCGCAAGTTGTGACCAGAAGCGGCACGCTGACCTGCCCGTTAAGCGCGGCCAGCAGGCTTGACGCGGGGCCACGGCCCTGCGCTGTCACGGGCTGGCAGTCCATGCCATCCGCCGCCTGCCGCAGACCCGCGCCCTCCAGCCCCAGCACCCACGGCACAAGGCCCGCGCGGCTGGCGGCAAGGGCCCGCAGAACCCGCGACAGCATCGGCTGCCCGGCGATATCGATCACCGCCTTGCTGTCGACCCCTTCCGACAGGCACAGTGCATCGCCCCCGGCCCGTGTGCCCGCAAGCACAAGCGCATGCAGGGGTTGCGTGCCGGGCATCTGCGGGGCGGCTTGGGTTGGCTGGGCTGCGGTCATAGCGCCTTCTCGTAGATGCGATAGGTCTTGTAGCGGCGCATGTCGTAAAGGGCCACAAGGTTCAGCAGATCGCGGTTGGTTTCCAGGATCCACGACGCCTCTACCTCGCGCACGCCCTGCGCATGCTGGGCGGCGAATGCCGCCTCGAAACAGCCCGCCATCGCCACCAGACCCCGGCGCGTTTTGTGAAACTTGCGCCGCAGCCCCGCCAAAGGCAGCCGCGCGCGGCGCGGCCCGCGGATCTTGAGCCGATAGATCAGTTGCAGCCAGCCGAACGGCAGAAGCCGCCCGTCAAGCCCATCCGCCAGTTCGTTGACATCGGGCAGGAACAGGGTGAACCCCGCCGGTTCACCGTTGATCGTGGCGATCCAAAGCGCATCGGCACGGATCAGCGGCCGAAGTTCGTTGGCCATGGCGCTGATCTGATCGGCGGTAAAGGGGATAAAGCCCCAGTTCTGCGACCAGGCGTCGTTGAACATATCCATGACCAGCGCGATATCGGCCTTGAAATTCTTCTTGTCGAGGGGCCGCACCGACAGGGCGGGATCGCGTTCAAACGCCTCTTTCCAGCGTTTGACGGTAGGGGGGATGTGATATTCCGCATCGAATTCATGCAGGAAGGCGTGCATGTCCACCGCCTTGACAAACCCCAGTCCCTCAAGCGCGGGCGCGTAATCGGGGCGGCCATGCGGCATCATCAGCATCGGCGGCGTATCAAACCCGTCGATCAGCAGGCCGCATTCCTCGTTGATGGAAAAGTTGAACGGCCCGGCGATGCGCGACATGCCATGCCGACGCAGCCAGTCCTCGGCGGCATGGATCAGCGCGGCGATGGCCTCGGGGTCGGGCGCGATTGTGTCGAGAAAGCCGAAATGCCCGGTTGCATCCTTGTGCAGGTCAAGATGCGCGGGATTGATGATCGCGGCGATCCTTCCCACCACCTTGCCGTCGCGCCGGGCCAGCATCAGCGCGTGGTCAAGCTTGGCCAGGCCCGGATTGTGCCGCGGATCAATCTGCGCCGCGCGTTCGAACCGCAGCGGCGCGCGCCAGCCGGGCAGATCGCGCCCGGCCCGATAGGGCAGATCGATAAAGGCGGCGCGATCGGCGCGCGATGTCGCCAGGGCAACGCTGACCGGCGCCGCACCCTGGGGGGATGTCGTGTTCATTTTTGTAATCTTATCCTGACGACGCCGCCCTTTTCCGTCACCCGAAACGCCGCATCGCTGAATTTCGGCATGGCAAAGGCCAGCGGTTTGTCATTGGACAGGGCGAAGGGTTCGGCGGGCATCATGTTCCACTTCTGATCCAGATCCCGGTCGGCATCCAGATCCTCATAGGCTGCAATCGCATATTCCCCCGCCTTTTCGATATCGAAACACACGCGCTGCGTGCCGGGTTGGGCCGGTACCCGGATACGGTGGATGCGCGAGGCTTTTTTCAGGAAATCCCGTTCACTGGGCCGATAGAGTTCCACCGTCAGGATACCCTGGCCGGTGACCCCTTCGACGATGACCTGCACCTGCGGCACATGCGCGCCACACACCGCCGACGCCTCGTATGGGCGGATGTCGAGGGCCTGGGGTTCAGCCGCGGCCATGGCAGCGCCAAAGCCCGTGAATGACGCCAGAAGGCACAGAATGGCGGGGGCGGAACAACGGATCGGCATCGGTGGTCTCCACAGGTTTACTGACAGGTTACAGTCTTTCGCTGGTGGTGCTAGGATCAGATGTGTATCAAAGCGGTGCCGGGACAACCACCACGCCCGCTCGCGAAATATGTCACTTTCCCACCCTGCGGGAGAATACGCCGGTTATGCTGCTGAAACTTGACCGATACCTGCTGCGCAACAATCTGGGCCTGCTGGCCGCGTTATTGGCGCTGGCCCTGTCGATCCTGATGCTGGAGCGGCTGATCCGGATCACCGATCTTGTCGCGGGGTCGGACGATGCGCTGATGTCGGGGGCGCGTATGGTGGGCAACCTGCTGCCGCATTATCTGGGCGTGGCCCTGCCCGGCGCGCTGATGATCGCGACGCTGATCAGCGTGGAGCGGCTGAGCCGGTCGGGCGAGATCGTGGCGCTGATGTCCACCGGGGTGTCATTGTACCGGATCGTGCGGCCCTATATGATGCTGGCGGTGGTGCTGTCGGTTGTCTCGCTGGTGATATCGGGGTTCTTGCAACCGCTTACCCGCTATAATTACCGCGAGATCGTGCATGAGCTGAAACAAAGCGCCGTCGTCACCGCCTTCAAGGAACGCAAGTTCGTGCAGTTCGAGGGTCGTGTGGTCTGGACATCCAAGGTGGATCTCGCCGGGCGCAACATGGGCTCCACCTTTATCGTCGAAACCACCCAGACCGGCGAGCGCAGGTTCCTGACCGGGCGCAGCGGCGCCCTGCACGAGGATGCAACCGGCACCTGGGTCATCACGCTTAACGATGCCATGGTCGGGCAGGTTCCGGCACAGATCGCCGACGGACAGGGACATCGGCTGACCACCGGCAAGGTGACCTGGAAAATGCCCACACCGATCGCCGGATACCGCGACCGGGGCGATGACGAACAGGAACTGACCCTGCCAGAGCTGATGACCCGATCCTACCTGACGGGCCCCTTCACGATCGATCCGGTGGCCGCCGCCGCCGATATGCACGATCGGCTTAGCCGTGCGGTGCTTTTGCTTGCGCTGCCACTGGTCAGTGTGGTTCTGGGGTTGAACACCGGGCGCATGGCGCGTGCGGGCGGGTTGGCGATGGGAATAGTCGTGCTGCTCATGGTGCAAAAGCTGCTTGAATACGGGCTGACGCTGGCGCAGCGCGGCACGGTACCGACCTGGGCGGGAAGCTGGCCAATCGTGGCGCTTGTCGCCTTCGGCGGGATTTACACGTTCCGGCGCATCGCCAGCGGGCGATCCGCCCTGCCCCGTTTGAGGCACCATAGCGCGCCGCCCCCGCCCAGCCCGGAAACAGCCGTGACAGCCGCAAAATGAACCTGCTTGACCGTTATCTTGCCGGCATGTTCCTGCGGCGTTTCGTGATCACGCTGGTCGGGATGGTGGCCTTGCTTGGGGTGCTTGATGCGCTGAGCAATGCCGATCTGTTGCCCCTGGGCGGCGGCCTTGGCGATCAGTTCCGCTATATGGTGCTGCGCCTGCCGGTGCTGATGGACCGGATCCTGATCTTTGCGCTGCTGATGGCGCTGCTGCTGACCTATGTCAGCCTTATTCGCAGCAATGAACTGGTGGCGATCGCGGGTGCGGGCATTTCCGTTTTCGGGCAGGTACGCGCCCTGATACCTGCCGTGGTGATCGCCACGATCATTTCGGCGGCGGTGATCGATCAGGTGAACCCAATGGCCACGCAGGCACTTGAAAACTGGCTGGGGCCAGAGGCCGTGCATGGTGACCGCAAGGGCCCGCAGCAACTGTGGCTTGCCGATGGCGACCTGCTGATAGAGGTGGGGGGGCTGCGCGACGGGGTTCTGACCGATGTCACCCTGTTCGAACGCGATGAGGAGGGCCGGGTGAACGCGATATCGCACGCGGCCTCGGCCAGCCATGTGCGCGGCGGCTGGGCGCTTTCGGGGGTTGCGCAGATCCGCTATGACAATCAGCCGGTCGCCCCGCCCGAGCTGTGGCAAACCGCGCAGACGCCCAAAACCCTGCGTCTGCTGCTGGCCGAACCGCGCGACCTGTCGCTGTTCAACCTTTACCGGCTGTCACGGATGCGCGGATCGGGCAGCCTGCCGTCGGATGCCTATCTGGTCTGGTTCCTGACGCGGGTGTCGCTGCCGTTCGTGGCGATCGGCTTTTTGTTGCTGACGGTTCCGATCATGCAGCATTTCGGACGGAACGACAGCGGCGAAGCATCGCTGGCGATCGGCGTGGCGGCCGGGTTCGTGTTCATGGTGATGGATGGGGTGCTCAAGACCCTGTCGGAAAATGGCAGCCTGAGCGCGATCATCGCCGTATCGGTGCCGGTGGTGTTGTTGTTGCTGGTGGGCCTCGCGCTCGCCCTGCGAAGGATCGCACCGGGATGAGCGCGCATATCGGCCTGATCGTCAATCCCGCCAGCCACGCCGTCGCCCGGCGCGGTTCCATGCTGGAGGCGGCGGCGCTGGACCTGCCGGGCGCCTGCTTTCTGCGGCTGGACGATTTTCGCCGCCTCGCGCCCTGCATCCGGCAGATGGCCGACGCCGGGGTGCGCCAGATCTTCGTCGAGGGCGGCGACGGCACCCTGCTGGCGGTGCTGTCGGCCTGCCTGGCACCCGATGCCGGCTTTGCCGACCTGCCGGATTTCGCCATCCTGCCGGGTGGCAGCACCAACCTGGCCGCGCGCAGTTTCGGCTTTCGCGGCAAGACGGCGGGCGAGATCACCGGGCGCATCACCGCCCTGGCCGAAGGCGGCCCGGCCACGCGCGAGGAACACCGTGCGCTGAAGGTGGAAAGCGCCGCGCTGGACCACCCGATGGTGGGGTTCGTTCTGTCAACCGGATCGCTGGCGCGCGCCATGCTTTATACCCAGCGCCAGTTTCACGGCGAAGGACAGCGCGGATCGCGCGCCGTGGCGGGCGCCATCGCGCGGTTCCTGCTGGCGCCGGGCAGCTACCGCGATGTCGACGGGGCGCCGGTGCTGCGCGCCTCAAATCTGACGGTGACCACGCCGCAGGCCACCATCGCGGGGGCGCATGCCTTCGGGCTGATCTCGCCCCTGCCCCGGCTCAGCCTGGGGCTGGCGCCGTTCTGGGGGGAAGGCGCGGGCGCGCTTGCGATGACCCATGCCGCCTGGCCGGTAAGGGGGCTGCGCCGGGCGCTGATCAAGGTGATGCTGCGCCTGACCGGCGCGGGCATGGCACGCCACGGATTCACCAGCCTGCGCAGCGACACCATCGACCTTTTGCATCACGACCCGGTGATGATCGACGGCGAAATCCTGCCAATGGCCGCCGACCGTCGCCTGCATATATCGACCACCGCGCCGCTGGGATTCCTGCGATGACCCATGACGCCACCCTGCCCGCCCTGCGCGAGGTGATCGAGGCCGATCAACAGCCCCTGTCGCAACCCGCGCTGTTGATGGCCAATGCGATCCGCGCCCGCCATGGCGCGGCGGTGCGGGCGCTGCTCTTCTACGGATCGGCCCTGCGCGAGGGCGAGGCCGCGGAAAAGATGCTGGATTTCTATGTCATCGTCAGGAATTACCGCGCGGTGCATGGTTGGGGCCTGGCCGCGCTTGGCGCTTTCCTCCTGCCGCCCAGCGTCCACTATCTGGCCTTTGACGATGCGCACGGGCGGCGATTGCGCAGCAAATATGCGGTGGTGTCAGAGGCGGCGTTCCTGCGCCGCGCGGGCGGCGGATCGCTTGAATCGATGCTATGGGCGCGGTTCACCCAGCCCGCGACCATTCTGACCGACGATCCGGTGTTGCGCGCGCGGCTGATCGACACGCTGGCGCGGGCCTGTCGGCATTTCGCGCGGCAGGTCGCGCCGCTGCTGGCCGGTCCGGTGCAGCCCGGCGATCTCTGGGTGCGCGGCCTGTGCGAAAGCTATCGCACCGAACTGCGCCCGGAAAACCCCGGCCCGCGCGCCGCCGAAATCGTCGCCCGCTTTCCCCGGCGCTATGCCCGGCTTTCGGAAATCCTGCTGCCGGGGAACGGGGCGCTGCACCTGCCCGATGCCGGGCCGGTGCGGCGCGGGTTTTGCCGGGGCAAATGGGCGCTGCGGCGGATCATTGGCAAGCCGCTTGGGGCGTTGCGGGTGCTCAAGGCCGCAACCACCTTTGACGGCGGGCTGGATTACATCCTGGAAAAGGTCGCCAGCCATTCCGGCGTCAGGCTGGACGTCACCGAACGCGAACGCCGCCACCCGGTCCTGCACGCGCCCCGCCTTGCCTGGCGGCTGTACCGGGCGGGGGCGTTCAGATAGGGCGCGCGCCCCACGATCCCGGCATTCGCTCAAACAGGTCCATACCTGGACCGCACAAGAAAACGCTCTGCGCTTCATCTTGGTTCAAATACGCAACTCCCGCACCA
>JACIYW010000240.1 GCA_014359745.1 Paracoccaceae bacterium
CCCAAAGCCGCGAGGGCGGCGTGATGCCCTGGTCCGAGGCGCTGCTGTGCTATCGTTGGCATGTGGTGGCGGCGGTGGTGCCTGGCACCTTGCTGGCGCTCTTCTCGCCGGTCACGCTGATCTGGCTGTCGCCGGTGCTGGCGGGATGGTTCCTGGCGCCGGTTCTGGCGCGGACCAGCGGCGACGAACGGGTCGGCCGGTTCCTTGGGTTGCTGACCATCCCCGAAGACCGCGAGCCGCCCGCCGTCGCCCTGCGCGCCGCGGCGGCGCGCGCAGCCCTCAAACCCGCCGCCGATCGCGATATTTCCGATCTGGTTGACGATACGGCCCTGATGCGCACCTATGTCGGCACCCTGCCCGACCCCGTGGAAGAGACCGAGGCGGCCTATCTGCTGCACATCACCGCGCGCGCCAAGATCCTGGCCGCCGCAAGCGGCGCACAGGCCCTTGGCTGGCTGAACGAGGCGGAATTGCGGTCGGTCCTGACCTCTGGTCCGCTGCTGGCGCTTTTGCAGGATGCGGGGCGTCACACCGCGCCGTGACGCCGCCGCGGCATGTCCACGGCGCGGTTACCTGCCGCCGATCGAAAACTCATAGGCAAACAGCAGGCCAATCGTGTGATTGTCTTCCCCGCCTTCGCGCCCGTAACGATAGGCCGCGCTCAGCACCATGTCATCGGCCAGTTCATAGTCAAGCGACAGGGTGGCCAGATGATCGGCCTGGGTGTTTTCGACATCGCGCAGCGCATAAACCGCCGAGGCCCCGAACGGGCCCTGCAAATCGACACTGGCGCCAAAGGTAGCGTAAAGCGCGTGATCGGTGCCGCCGTCGTAATCGGGGAACCAGGCAACCTCGCCCAAAAGCCCCATTTCGCTGGCGCCCAGTCTGATCGGTTGCGTCAGGCCCAGCACCGCGCCCTTTTCATCCGCCACATCGCCCGCCCCGCGTTCCTGATACCGCAGGCCCAGCGTGTACCCGGTTTCCCCGGCCTCACCGGCGATTTGCGCCGAAAAGGATTGAAGGCTTTGCGTGTTCGAAACGCCGCCATCGGCCTTGTCCACATTCCCGCGCGATGCCAGCGCGGAATCGCTTAGAAACGATGTATCGGCAAAATAGCTGGCCAGCGACAGCGTTGCCGCGCCCGACCCAGGCGCAAGCGGGATATCAACGCCGCCGCCAACCCGTTCGGTCAGTTCGTAATCTTCCGCGAAATCGACGCCGTAGATGCCGGGTGCCGCATCCCAGGCCATGCCGAAAGACGGGTTGAATTTGCCCAGCTTGATGCGCGCCGCGCCGAAATCATGGGCGAAGTACAGCTCTTCGGCATAAAGGCCGTGATCTTCCAGAAAGCGGTCATCGACCGGGTCGCGGATCGGTTCCAGCACCAGATGCGAAAAGATGCCGCTGCCCTCGCCATATTGCAGGGCCACGTCGGCCTGTATCGTAGCGAAGAAATCGTTGATCTCGGCCGCCTTGTCGGTCGAATCGACGGTGCCGTCGTTTTCCAGTTCAACCGAGAATTCGGCGGAGAATGCCAGCCCTTCGGCCTGAAGCGGGGTTGCCACGCCCCAAATGCCCGCAACTGCTGCGATCGCGCCAAGCGCGGGGGAAGTGTGGTTCTTGAGGTGTCCCATTCGATCGTCCGTTTCTTTTTTGAAGGTTGGTTGGGTGTCATTTCTGGTTTGATCAGGGCGCGTGGCACGCCAAAAGCGATGACAAGGCGCGGGGTGCAACCGGGCGACCTCATGTTAGTAATGTTATACTATTACTATTTGTTGGCGGTCAAGCCCGCGTCGCCCAAAGGGCAGAACGACAAGAAATCAACGGTAAAACAGCTATTTGCATCGCCCGGCCCAGTCCATCGGTGATTGGTGACAAAGCGCCGTCGGGCTGTTCCGGCAGAATGGCTAAAAGGCGCATCTTTAACCTGATAAATTCGGTCAGGAATGTCAACCGGCTTTCTGCGCCCGTGCCGCCCTGGCTATCGCGGCAGCAGTGGCCTGCGCCCGGCATCGGTCAGTTCCCAGACCGCGCGCCCCTCGACCACCACGGCGGTCAGCGGGCCGCCAAACGCCGCGCCGCTGTCGATATCCACCCGGTTGCCGAAATGAGTTGCCTGA
>JACIYW010000241.1 GCA_014359745.1 Paracoccaceae bacterium
TGTGGATCTGGGGCATCGTGCTGACCTTCTGTCTGGTGTTGCAGATCGCCACCGGCATCGTTCTGGCGATGCATTACACCCCGCATGTCGATATGGCCTTCGCCTCGGTCGAACATATCATGCGCAACGTGAACGCGGGCCACATGCTGCGCTATCTGCACGCCAACGGCGGATCGCTGTTCTTCTTTGCCGTCTATCTGCACCTCTTCCGCGGCCTCTATTACGGATCATACAAGGCCCCGCGCGAAGTGACCTGGATCATCGGCATGCTGATCTACCTGGCGATGATGGCCACGGCGTTCATGGGCTATGTGCTGCCCTGGGGGCAGATGTCGTTCTGGGGCGCCACGGTGATCACCGGCCTCTTCGGCGCCATCCCCGGCGTGGGCGAGTCGATTCAAACCTGGCTTCTGGGCGGGCCGGCGGTGGATAACGCCACGCTGAACCGCTTCTTCAGCCTGCACTACCTGCTGCCCTTCGTGATTGCGGCGCTGGTCGCGGTGCATATCTGGGCCTTCCATACCACCGGCAACAACAACCCAACCGGGGTGGAGGTGCGCCGCGCCTCCAAGGAAGAGGTCAGCAAGGACACGCTGCCGTTCTGGCCCTATTTCGTGATCAAGGATCTCTTTGCGCTGGCCGTCGTGCTGGCGGTGTTCTTTGCCATCGTCGGCTTCATGCCCAACTTCCTCGGCCACCCCGACAACTATATAGAGGCGAACCCGCTTTCGACCCCCGCGCATATCGTGCCCGAATGGTACTTCCTGCCGTTCTACGCGATCCTGCGCGCCTTTACCGCCGATGTCTGGGTGGTGCAGATCGCCAATTTCGTGACCTTCGGCATCGTCGATGCCAAGTTCTTCGGGGTACTGGCGATGTTCTCGTCGATCGCGGTCATGGTACTTGTGCCCTGGCTTGACACATCGTCGGTCCGTTCGGGCCGCTATCGCCCGATGTTCAAATGGTGGTTCGCCCTGCTTGCGCTGGATTTCGTCGTTCTGATGTGGGCGGGCGGGCAACCGGCGGGCGGCATCTACAGCGTGATCTCGCTGATCGCGACCGCCTATTGGTTCGGCTATTTCCTGATCATCCTGCCGCTGCTGGGTGTCATCGAAAAACCCGAGGCGCAACCCGCCACCATCGAAGAAGATTTCAACGCCCACCACCCGACCCCGGCGGAATGAGCAAAGGATCCATGACCATGATCAGGAAAATCGCACTTTCCACCGCCGCCGCGCTGGCACTGACCGTTGGTGGGGCCTACGCTGCAGGCAACGGCGGCCATGTGACCGACTTCAGCTTTTCGTTCGAAGGGCCGTTCGGCACCTTTGACGAACATCAGTTGCAGCGCGGTCTTCAGGTCTACACCGAAGTCTGCGCGGCCTGTCACGGGCTTAAACAGGTGCCGATCCGCACCCTTGGCGACGAAGGCGGACCGAACCTTCCCGAAGATCAGGTGCGCGCCTATGCCGAACGGTTCGATATCTTCGACCCCGAACTTGACGACACCCGCCCCGGCAAGCCGACCGACCATTTCCCGCGCTCGTCCTTGGCCAATGCGCCTGACCTCAGCATGATGGCAAAGGCGCGTGCCGGGTTCCACGGCCCCTATGGTCTGGGCATCAACCAGCTCTTCAAGGGCATCGGCGGGCCGGAATACATCGCCTCGCTGCTCGAAGGCTACACCGGAGAGGACAAAACCGAAGCCGGTGCGACCCTCTATGAAAACCACATCTTTGCGTCGGGCTTCATCGCCATGCCGCAGCCGCTTTACGGCGACGATGTGGTCTATGCCGATGGAACCGAGGCCACGCTGGAACAGGAAGCCAAGGACGTCGCCGCCTTCCTGATGTGGGCCGCCGAACCAAAGATGATGGCACGCAAACAGGCCGGGTTTACCGGCGTGTTCTTTCTGATCGTGCTGTCGGTCCTGCTCTATCTGACCAACAAGCGCATCTGGGCGCGGGTCAAGGGCAAGAAGACCGCCGCCTGATAACGGGGCCTGATAACGGGGCCGCCACCGCTTTTGACACGCGCGCCTTCGGGCGCGCGTTTTCATTTGGGGGCTATGTACGTTCTCCACCCAGCAATAGCCACGATTACAAGGTCGTGGGG
>JACIYW010000242.1 GCA_014359745.1 Paracoccaceae bacterium
CAAACCCGGCTGCTTTCGGGCGGGCGCCGACGCGCTGAAAACCGGGCCGTATCTGAAATCACCGATCGTTCCGGCCGACGGTTGTGGCCTGCTCCCCGATCACGAAAAGCGTTGTTTCCGGTACTTTTGCGAAAAGCGTCCTGCCGCTTGACGAGGGAACGCGCACACCCGCCAGCCCTTGTGTTTCCGGATGTGGTGCACCATCCACCAGACCGCGAATACCACCGCAGGTGTCAGGACCGCGGCGCTGACACCTTTGGAAACGCCCCCCGCCCCGGCCAGACCGGGTGCAGATCGTCAATGGTGAAGACATGCGCATGGTGCCCGCCGCGCGGCGGATGCTCTGCCAGGTGGGGGTGGTCTTTGGGCAGATCATCATGGCGATGGGCGATGACCGATTGTTCGGGGGGCCAGACCCGCCACGCCGCCCATACCCCCGCCAGCGCCACCACCGTCAGAACCGCCAGCGCCGGCGCCATTCCCCAGGCCTGCCCCAGCGCCCCGGCCAACGGATAGGTCAGCAACCAGCAGACATGCGACAGCGCGAATTGCGCAGCAAAGAGCGCCGGCCGGTCGGCGGCACCGGCAGACCGGCGCAACAGCCGCCCCATCGGCGTCAAGACCGCCGAATAACCGGCCCCCAGCGCCGCCCAGAACCCCAGCAGAACCCACCAGTCCGGCACACCGCCCGCCATTACCGCCGAAAGCGCCATGATCAGCCCGCTGATCACCGCGCCCGCCACCATCATCACCCCCCGGTCGGCCAGTCGATCCAGAAGCCGTGGCAGGGCCAGCGCCACGGCCATCGATCCGGCCCCAAAGGCCGCAAGGGCCACCGCCACCCCGGCCTCGCCCGCGCCGTAACCGCTGCGCACCACGACCACGGTATTGACGATCACAAAAGCCCCCGCCGCCGCCGCCGTCAGGTTCAGCGCCAGAAGCCCCCGGCAGCGCGGCGTTGCCAGATAAATCCGCATCCCGCGCGTCAGCCGCTGCGCAAACCCGTGCCCGGTCGATGACACAGCACCCGGAATCCGCGTGCGCCAGACCAGCGCCGCCGAGCACGCAAACCCCACCACCGTGCCCGCGAACAACCCGTGATAGCTGATCACCAGCAAAAGCGCGCCTGCCAGCGCCGGGCTTGCCAGCGATTCAAGATCGTAAGCGATGCGCGACAGCGACAGCGCGCGGGTGTAATCGGCCTCGACCGGCAAGACGTCGGGAATGATCGCCTGAAACGTCGGGGTGAAGGTGGCGGATGCGGCCTGCAACACAAAGATCAGCGCATAGATCTGCCAGACCGCATCGACGAACGGCAGGCAGAGCGCCGCCGCCGCCCGCACCAGATCGGCACCAATCAGCACCGCCTTGCGCGGCAAAAGCCCCGCCACGGCCCCGGCAACCGGGGCCAACCCGACATAGGCCACCATCTTGATGGCAAAGGCCGTGCCCAGAACCGCCCCCGCCCGGTCAGCGGCCAGATCATAGGCCAACAGCCCCAGACCAACCGTCAGCAACCCCGTGCCGGTCAGCGCGATGACCTGCGCCGCAAACAGGCGGGCATAATCGGGATGGGCCAGAACCTTCAGCATATCGCCAGAATAGACCACACATCACGATATGCCCAGCCGCGTATTGCCCGATCAGACCCGGACCGTGACCGCACAAAACCGCTCTTTCCCATCCTCTCGAAAAAAATACTCATATCCCACACCTGTCTTGCGCGTACCGGTCACGGCATTGAAACCGACGGGCTGAAATCTGCATGGACGCAACCGATGGCCCTGCGTCGGCCCCCCACAAAACGCGCTGAAATGCGCCGGGGCGGCACACAGTCGCGTGCGAATTGTCGCGGTGCCTTGCGATGGCACCGCCAAACGCGATAGGCTTGTGCCGCAGGGCCGGGGATACTGCCCCGGTGTGCTTCCGCCCAGGGGAAAGCTGCCGATGACAAGCGTGAACGATCAACGTCCGACCAAACCGGATACCCTCAACCGCCCGCTGCGCAGGTTCATCAAACGCACTGGCAAGAAGGCCATGCGCTGGGTGGCAAAGTTTCAAAGCACCCAAAGCCTGGTCCCCGATACGCCCTTTATCGATGTCAGCCATTTCCC
>JACIYW010000243.1 GCA_014359745.1 Paracoccaceae bacterium
GCCAGCAACCCAAGGAACCGGCCGACCCGTTCGTCGCCGCTGGCCCGCGCCAGGACCGGCGCAAGGAACCATCCCGCCAGCACCGGCGACAGCCAGATCAGCGTGACCGGCGAGAAGAGCGCCAGCAAGGTGCCAGGCACCACCGCCGCCACCACATGCCAACGATAGCGCAGCAGCGCCTCGGACCAGGGCATCACGCCGCCCTCGCGGCTTTGGGTGGCCCAGCCGCTGTCACGCCCCGACAGAATCTCCCAGACCTGACGCACCTGTGCCAGCATCAGAACCGGCGCGAACAACGCCGACAGCACGATCTCGACCATCCCGCCCAGGATGATCCGGGCCGCGCCGCCAAAATGCCGCCGCCGCTGTGTCGATGCGATCATGCGCAGCAGCCCCAGCGCCTTGGGCAACAGCAACAGCCCCATCGACAGCGCGAACAGCCACAGCATGCGCCGCGCGTCAAACACCGGCCAGTCGGGGAACAGTTGCAGCGGTTGGCTGAAATATTCCCGTTCATAGATCAGGCTTTGCGTGGTCAAAAGCGCCCCCGTGACCAAAAGCGCCAACCAGATCGGCGACATCAGATAGGAACCGATGCCGATGCCAAAGTGAATACGGCTGGCCAGCGCCAGGCCGCGCGCCCCGATCACCTTGAGGTGTTGCAGATTGCCCTGCGCCCAACGCCGGTCGCGCGTGGTGAAATCGAGCAGCGACGGCGGCGATCCTTCCCAACTGCCGCCAAGGTCGGTATCCATGCGAACCTGCCAGCCGCCGCGCACCATCAGTGCCGCCTCGACGAAATCATGGCTCAGGATATGGCCGCCAAAGGGTTTGCGACCGGGCAGGTCGGGCAGGCCGCAATGCCGGGCAAAGGCCCCGACCCGGATCAGCGCGTTATGGCCCCAGTAATTGCCGTCCAGCCCCTGCCAGGCCGAAACCCCGCGCGCGATCAGCGGGCCGTAAACGTAGCCCGCGAATTGCTGAAGCCGGGCAAACAGCGTCTGGCCGCCGATCTGCATCGGAACGGTTTGCAGGATGCCCAGCCGGGGCGCCGCCGCCATGCGGCGCACCATGCGCACCATGGTATCGGGGGCCATCAGGCTGTCGGCATCAAGCACCAGCATCGTGTCATAGCGCGCGCCCCAACGTTCGACGAAATCGCGCAGATTGCCGGCCTTGCGCCCGGTGTTTTGCGGGCGCCGCCGGTACCAGACGGGTATCTTGCCATCCATGGCCTGGCGCAGGCGGGCGTGGCATGCGGCCTCTTGCACCCAGAAGGCGGGGTTGGTCGAATCCGACAGGATGAAAATCTCGAATCCCTGCGCATGGCCCGATTCGGCCAGCCCCTCGGCCATCGCCCAGAGGCGGCCCATGGTGGCCGAAGGGTCTTCGTTGTAAACCGGCATCAGGATCGCGCAGAGGCCGGGCGGCGGCGTGTCCGGCCCGCCCTCGTCACGGGTGCGGGGGGCGAAAAGCGCGGCAAGGGCCTGCGTGGTCGACAGCGCGATCCAGGTGAAGCTGATGGAAAATATCCCCAGCAGCAGGATCTGAAGCGTGGTCAGCGTTTCGTTGCCAAACACCAGCAACATCTGCCCGATCCCGAACCAGGCCAGCGCCAGCGCGCCGCCAAACGCCGTCAGCCGCGCCAAAACGGTGCGCCGGCCGGGCCAGCGCACCCCGCGCGCGGGACCGTGCCCAAGCCTTTGTACCGGCATGTTCAGCGGTGCGGGGGGCGGGGCCGATCGCGGGGCGGGCGCGCGCACCGGGGCCGATGGATCAGGAAGGGCGGTCAGGCTGCGGTCCAGCGATATAGCCATTTTTCCGTCTCTGGCCCGTCGGGGCCGACAAGGCGCATGTGAAATTCCAGGGCCGTTTCCTGGCCGGGAACGAATTCGAAAGTAACCCGCATGCGGTTATCTTCGCTTAACCGGCGGATCACCAGATTGAGCACGGCACCGGTGTTGACACCCGCGTCCACCTCTATCTGGTTGGGCCAGGGGGTTTCGCGGCTGAAATCCACCACCATGATCCTCCGGTTGCCATCGTTCACCGCAACACCGGTGCGCGTGGCGATCACCCGGCCCAGCGGCCCGGAATCCGGGGCACTGGC
>JACIYW010000244.1 GCA_014359745.1 Paracoccaceae bacterium
GAATCGCGATTGCGTGACCGTTGTGGATTGGCTTAGCACCGATGGCCATTTAGATTACCCTGCCGGTAGGGGGGGATCGGATGACAACAGACCTGACACAGGCGCGCGATACGTGGCTTGACCGGATCGGCCGACGCATGGCCTCAAAGCTGAACCGGGAAAGTTCTGGCTACCAGCCCTATACGCCGTCGGATTTTACGACGCTGTCGGCGATCCTGCAACCCGGCGATGTGCTGCTGGTAGAGGGCAACGCGCGGGTGTCGGTGGCGATCAAGTATCTGACCCAATCCACATGGTCGCATGCCGCGCTTTATGTGGGGGATGCGCTGCCTGCGACAGATGGCGCCGCGTCTGACGCGCGCGATCACCCGCGTCTGATCGAGGTGAACCTTGGCGAGGGTTGTGTGGCGGTCCCGCTGTCGAAATATCAGACCTACAACACCCGCATCTGTCGTCCCGTCGGCCTGACCGATGCCGACCGTCAGGCGGTTGTGGCTTTCATGATCGGGCGGCTTGGCCTGCGTTACGATCTGCGCAACATATTCGATTTGCTTCGCTATTTCTTTCCGACGCCGCCGGTGCCGGTGCGCTGGCGGCGGCGGATGATTGCGTTCGGTTCGGGCGACCCGACGCGCGCGATCTGTTCCTCGCTGATCGCGCAGGCGTTTCAGGCGATCCGTTACCCGATCCTGCCCGAGGTGCGGCGCCGCAAGGGCGCCAGCAGGTTTGCCCGGCAAGAGGTGTATCACATCCGCCATCATTCCCTGTTTACGCCGCGCGATTTCGATCTGTCGCCCTATTTCAGGGTGGTGAAGCCGACGCTGGAACAGGGGTTCGACCATCGCGATCTGGTCTGGGCGCAGCCCGGCGCCACGTCGCCAGCCATCGGTGATCCCGGCCCGCGCTGACGGCCCCGCGTGTAGGGCATCCGATTGCCCGGCCCGCATGCGTACCGGCGCCAATACTGCGAACCGCTGCCCCGCCTGGAAAAGGCAACGTGCCGGTGGCGCCGATGATTTCGCCGATTAAACAGCTTGGATTGAATGAAGTTCTTGTTCAAGATGCCATCACAACCACATGTCCCGGCCATGTTTGGTTTTCGGGGACGCTCAGCCGATCGAAAACAGGATAAACTGCATTGCAGAACCGGCACCTTCCGATCTTTGTGATAAACATGGCCGCGTCGGGGGACCGGCTGCAAAAGATCGGCACTTCGCTTGGCGTCCGGGGTATTCCCTTTGAACGGGTAGAGGCGGTTGACGGTCGGAAACTGCCCCAGGCGCGGCGCTGGCTGTCGCCGATCAGCGCGATTCTGATCGGGCGACGGATGCTGCCACAGGAAATCGGCTGCTGGCTAAGCCATCGCAAGATCTGGCAGCGCATGGTTGATGACGATATCCCGCTTGCCCTGGTGCTGGAGGATGACGCCGAACCGCGCGTGACGTATGCCGACCTGCTGGCCGTCGATCCGGCCCGTGCGGGGCTTGATCTGTTGCGGGTGCATGTTCTGAAGGAGCACAAGCTGCTGGACAATTGTTACAGGACCGGGATGTTCCAGGCCGGTCGCGAGATCGTTCTGCAAACCTATCCGCGCCATTCGGCAACCGCCTATTATCTGACCCAGGCGGGCGCGCGAAAGCTTTTGTCGATGCGCAGGATCATGGCGCCGCTTGACTGGTTCTCGCTGTGGTGGCTGGTGACAGGGCTGAAACACGGCATTCTTCTGTCGAACATGTTCGATGCCAAGATCGACGATACATCCACGATCGGCCAACGCGATTCCAGGGGCTGGGCGCGGATCCAAAAGCACATGGTCAGACGTCTGATCCTGCGCCATATGGATCGGTCGATGTTGCGGGGGTTCCCGAAACAGGCGTGAACGTGCCGCCGGGCGTGGGGCGGTCAAGGGGGGGCATGTCAGACTCTGGCAACCCTTCGCGTGACAGCAGGATGGCAAAGGGGCGCAGGCCCGGAATATGTGAAAAGATGATCATCAGCGCCACCATGATCGGCACCGCCAGAAACATCCCCGGTATGCCCCAGACCGCCCCCCAGAACGCCAGCGAGA
>JACIYW010000245.1 GCA_014359745.1 Paracoccaceae bacterium
ATGACCTCGTCCGACAGGGCGGGAATATAGGCGCCGCCCGCCGTGCACCCGCCGAACACCGCCGAGATCTGCGGCAAGCCGCTGGCCGACATGTTGGCCTGGCGATAAAAGGAATTGCCGAAATGCCGGGCGTCGGGAAACACCCGGTCCTGTTCCGGCAGATAGGCGCCGCCGCAATCCACCAGATACAGGCAGGGCAGCCGGTTGTCCGCCGCGATTTCCTGCGCGCGGATGTGTTTTTGCACCGTCTCGTGGTAGAAGGAGCCGCCCTTGACCGTGGCGTCATTGGCGATCATCACGCAAGGCTGGCCGTGGACGATGCCGATGCCGGTCACGATCCCCGCGCCGGGCACTTCACCGCCATATTGCCCGTATGCCGCGAGCGACGACAGTTCCAGAAACGCGGTGCCCGGATCGACCAGCAGGTCGATGCGTTCGCGCACCAGCAGCTTGCCGCGCTTGCGGTGACGTTCCACCATGTCGGGGCGTCCGCCCGATGTGGCCTCGGCCATCCGCGCGCGCAGGGTCGCGATGCGCGCACTTTGCGCCGCGTGGTTGTGCGCGTAACTCTCTGACGTGGTGAACACCGCTGTTTCAAGACGCGCCATGTGTCAGCTCTCCTGTTCTGCAAGTATTCCGTGGAGGAACACATCGGTATAGGTCTGCGCCAACGCATCGGCACTGCCGCGTTTCGGATCGAACCATTCAAGCGTGGCGTTCAACGCGCCAATCAGCATCAGGCGCAGGCGGCGGATATCCACGTCGCGTTTCAGCGCGCCGTCTTTCTGCAGCCGGGACAAAAGGTTGTCCCATTCGGCCTCATAGGCGCGGCGGGTGGGAAGATTGGCATCGCGCACGGATTGCGGCACCTGCCCGAAAATGCGCACATTGGCCGAGGAATAATCGCTTGCATCGAGAAGCGCGCGCAGATGCGCCCCGATCGCGGCCCGCAGGATCGTTTCGGCACCGGTGCCCTCGGGCAAGGCGGCAACGGCCTGACGCATGCTTTCGTGAACGGTTCGGATACCGGCGTCGAGTATCTCCACGACGATCTCGTCCCTGGAGCCGAAATGGTAGTAGATGCTGCCCGCCTTGATCCCCGCGGCCCCGGCGATCTTTCGAAGCGATACGCCCCCGTAGCCGTGGTCACGAAAAAGCCGCGCGGCAACATCAAGCACGCCCTCACGGCCCACCACGCTGCGCGGCGTCTTGCTGGTCTCGCTCATCGTGATATCCGCCAAGGCGTTTTCTTCCGCAAATCACATAACTAACATACGTTAGGCTGCGTGGTGCCACAGAGTCAACCCTATCGGGTCAACCCTTTCGAACGCGTTGACCGGCGGGCTTTGGAAAACCTGCGACTCTGTCAGTGTCCGCCCCCCGAATACCGGTCTTGGCGGCGGAATAGTTGATCTGGCCTGCGCCCGCCTCTTCGCTGGCTTTGGTGCTGGTCACCGGCTGGGCGGCGCGCAGGATCCGGAAGGGCCGCGGTCAGGCTTTTTCGTAAAGCGTCACGACACAGGCCCCGCCAAGGCCCAGATTATGCTGAAGCGCCAGCCGCGCGCCATCGACCTGCCGGGCATCGGCCTGCCCGCGCAACTGCTGGACAAGTTCGGTGCATTGCGCCAGGCCGGTCGCGCCCAGCGGATGACCCTTGGACAAAAGCCCGCCCGAGGGGTTGGTGACGTATTTGCCGCCATAGGTGTTGTCGCCGTCATCGACGAATTTCGCGGCCTCGCCACGGCCGCACAGGCCGATCGCCTCGTAGGTGAGCAACTCGTTCTGGGCGAAACAGTCGTGCAATTCGACCACGTCCACATCCTGGGGGCCGATGCCCGCGGCCTCATAGACCTGATCGGCGGCGCGTTTGGCCATCGAATATCCGACCACCTCGCGCATGTCATGCGACATGAAGGTTTCCGGGCCGTCCGTCGTCATGGCCTGCGCCGCGATGCGCACCGAACTGTCAAGACCGTGCTTGTCGGCGAATGCCTTTGAACAGACGATCGCCGCCGCCGCACCGCAGGTCGGCGGGCAGG
>JACIYW010000246.1 GCA_014359745.1 Paracoccaceae bacterium
CAGCTTATGGTGGCCTTTGTCGGCGCGCCGGCATTGACGGCGGGGGGGCTTGCGATGCTGTTTCTGTCGGTGCCGGTGGTGCTTGCGGTCTGGATGCAGGCGTTTGATCTGTTTCTTGCCGATCCGTTCCGGGTCGGCCCATGAACGACGACGATGACAGCGCCGAAAAGGTCTTTGAGGCCACCCCCCACAAGCTGGAGGAGGCGCGCAAACGCGGCGAACTGGTCCGTTCCACCGAACTGGCGACCGCCGCGGGCTATGCGGGAATGGTGATCACGGGGGTGACGATCGGGGCGGCATCGCTGCAAGGGATCGGCGAGGCATTGGCGGTTCTGCTTGGCCAGGCCGATCGTCTGGCGCCGCAGATGCTGGGCGGCGGGGCCGCCGTTTCCGGGGGGGTGTTTTCTGGCCTGGCCCTGGCTGGCGCGCCGTGGTTCCTGATCCCGATGCTGGCGGTGTTCCTGACGATTGTCGCGCAGCGGGCGCTGGTTTTTGCCCCGGAAAAACTGGAACCAAAGCTGTCGCGGGTGTCGATTCTGGCCAATGCCAAGAACAAGTTCGGGCGCGACGGATTGTTTGAATTTGGCAAGAGTTTCGTCAAACTGGTGGTCATTTCCGGGATACTTTGGCTGTTTTTCATAAGCAGGTTGCCGCTGATCCTGGGTGCGCTTGCGCTGTCGCCGGTGATGGTAACCGCGCTTTTACTGCAATTGCTGCTGGAGTTTCTGGCCATCGTTCTGGCCGTGGCGCTGGCGATCGGGGCGGTGGATTATCTGTGGCAGTACCATCAGCACCTGCGCAAGAACCGCATGACCCGCAAGGAAATGACCGATGAGATGAAAAATTCCGAAGGGGATCCGCATGTCAAACAGCAGCGTCGGCAGCGCGGCTATGACATCGCAACCAACCGGATGCTGGCCGATGTGCCCAAGGCCGATGTGGTGATCGTCAACCCGACCCATTATGCGGTGGCGTTGAAATGGACGCGGGCCGATCGCGGCGCGCCGGTCTGCGTGGCAAAGGGGGTGGACGAGATTGCCGCGCGTATCCGCGAGATGGCGGCCGAGGCCGGGATACCGCTGCGATCCGATCCTCCGACCGCGCGCGCGCTTTATGCCACTGTCGAGGTCGGGCAGGAAATTGGCCGTGATCAGTACCGCGCCGTCGCCGCCGCGATCCGCTTTGCCGAGGCGATGCGCGCCCGCGCCCGCGAAAGGCGCGGCTGGTGAGCGCGCGTCTGGCCGCCCTGGCGCGGCTTGCGGCGCTGGTGCGCGAGGCGGAACTGGCCACGCTGGCCAAGGCTGCGGCCGCGCGCGAGGTCGTGCTGCGGGATCTGGCGGCGCATGATGGCGCGCGGCAGGCGGGCGACATCGCCGACCCGCGTTTCAGGGCCCGGCACGATGAATGGCGCGCGGTGCACAGGGCCGGGCTGAACGCGGCACTGGCCCGCGAGACGGCGCTTTGGCTGGAGGCGCGCGATGCGGCGGCGCGCGCGGTGGGCCGGGCCGATGTGTTGGCAAAACTGTCCGCAGGCGCGCGCCGCCGCCGGTGATGAGGTGGCGGTGATGAGGTGGCGGTGATGAGGTGGCGGTGATGAGGTGGCGCTGCCGCGTCAGTTGTCCTGGCGGACGATATCCTGGATCAGCACCCCGTGCAGAATCGGGCCAAGCACCGATGCCGCCTGTTCCCGCAAGGCTGTGCGCAGCGCGGCGATCCGGGTGGGGGCGATGAAATCGTTGTCAAATCCGCCCGCGTTGGCGTGGTCGAACAGCACCTGCAACAATCCGTCCCGCAATTTGGGTTCGCGGGCATAGACCGTCTCGCGGCTGCCCTTGGTGATCTCGAGGCTGAGCGACAGGATGACCAGCGCCGCGACGGATCCCTGTTTGACGACGGGCACCACGAACTGGTTGTTGATCTGGACGTAATCATACTCTGTTCCGGGCGCCGGTTCCCTGGCGGGGGCCGATACCTCATGCGCGGGTTCGGTTTCGGGGGCCTCGCCCGCGGGTTCGACCGGTGGCCGCAGCGCAA
>JACIYW010000247.1 GCA_014359745.1 Paracoccaceae bacterium
CGGCTAGGCGTTCGGCCTCAATGCGGGCGGCTTCGGCCTGTTCCTCGGCGGCCAGACGTTCGGCCTCAACGCGGGCGGCTTCGGCCTGTTCTTCGGCTGCCAGGCGTTCGGCTTCAACGCGGGCGGCGGCGGCTTCGGCGGCGGGGGCCGCTACCGGATCAGTCCCTTGTGCGACGGCGGCCCGTATCCGTAGCAATTTCGCGGCAACACTGTCTTGCGGGAATGGTTCCGAAGGGGCAGCAAGGCGGGCAGCGGGTGCATCCTGATCCAGGTCTTCGTCGATACCTGATGTCATCGGGGTGGCGACCGGCGCGGCTGCGGGCGGGCGGCGGGGTGCCGCATAGGTGGCGTCAGGCTGTATGGCAGGTGCAGAGTCGCGATGGGCGGGCGCCAGCCGGTCTGATGCATCCGATGCGCGCAACACCACGCTGTTGGTCTGGATCTTGGCCTCGACCCGGCGCTGGATTTCGCGTTCGGCGATGCGGTGCAGCATCTCGGCATCAGGTGTGGGCGGTTCGGCCCCGAAATAGCGGTCGTCGGCTGCGAGATCGCGAAAATACTCGGCAATGGCCTTCATCGTTGAAAACGGTTCTTCGAATCCTTCGAGCGTACAGGAGAATGTGCCATAGGAGACGGTTAGAATCTTGCTCGCACTGACCATCATACTGTTGCCTTCTGCTAAAAGTCATTGACCTGAACATATCAATAAACAGTGCGTTTCCATGTGCACATCCGGGTTATTTGAAGGTGTCATTCTGGCAGAGATTGTGATCCCTTGCCACAATTGGCAACACAGCGGGTATGGAAACGGTGATTGTTCGCGCTTCAGCGCCAGTGACCCTGGTTGGCGGCAGCGCCCTGGATGCGGCGACGTTGCGCCGGTCGCTTGCGCATGCCCCGGTGCTTATGGCCGCCGATGGCGGGGCCGACCACGCGATTGCCGCGGGCCACCTGCCCGAGGCGGTGATCGGCGACATGGATTCCATTTCCGCCGCCGCGCGCGCGGCCCTTGGCCCGGCCCGGCTGTATCCGATTGCCGAACAGGACAGCACCGATTTCGACAAATGCCTGCGCGCCATCACCGCGCCTTTCGTGATTGCGGTCGGGTTTGACGGCAACAGGATGGATCATGCGCTGGCCGCTTTCAACACGCTTGTGCGGCAGCCGGGGCCGCCGTGCATCCTGTTGGGGCCGCGCGATGCGGTGTTTTGTGCGCCCGCCCGCCCGATCCATCTTGCCCTGCCGCCGGGGGCGCGCCTGTCGCTGTTTCCGATGGGGGCGGTAACCGGGCAGGCGCGGGGCTTGCGCTGGCCGATCGACGGCATCGATTTTGCCCCCGACGGGCGCATCGGCACATCGAACGAGGTGGCCACCCCCCCGGTCCGCCTGCATTTCAGCGCCGCGCGGATGCTGGTTATCGTTCCGGCAACGGCATTGGCCGCGGTGGTGTCGGCGCTTTTCCCCGGCTGAGGATGCGTGCGCGCCACGGTGTAAAGCCCCGCCGCCACGGCAATCATGATCCCCACCGCCGAAAGCCCGTCGGGCAGTTCCTGAAACATCAGCCAGCCGAAAAGCGTGGCAAACGGTATTTCCAGATACTGCATCGGTGCCAGTGTAGCCGCCGGGGCAAAGCGCAACGCGCTGGTCATCAGCAAGTGCCCCAGCGTGCCCGCCACCCCCATCGCCAGCAGCATCACCGGCACCAGAACCACGCTGGCCGTCAGCCCGCTGACCGCCTGCAAGGTGATCGCGTCGGTATCGCGCGCGAGCAGCCGGGTGCCCCCCCGTCGCAGCGATGATCGGGCGTATTTTTTGTTCTCAGAATATTCCGCGCCAGAAATCCGACTTCGGCTTCGCTTTCGTCGAAGCGTTCACATGCTCTGTGAATCGATCCGGTTCGGCCTGCCGTTCCTGTCGGCCGCAGGCGCTACCTGCCCCCGGTCACGA
>JACIYW010000248.1 GCA_014359745.1 Paracoccaceae bacterium
CCGCCATTGCCAAACACCATGCGCTGCACGGTCACCGCGGTGCCCATCTCGTCTGACAAGCCACGCAAGGCGCGGTAGGAGCGCGCCTTTTCGCTGAACCACGAACCGATGACGGCGGCGATGGCGGCCTGCAACTGTGCGCGGGCATCCTGCGGAAAGGGCTCGCCCGCGTGCAGGCGATAGGTGTCCAGATGGCGCCGGGTCACTTCGCGCTGTGCCGCGAAATCCAGTTGGCGTTCGGACTCGCCCGCGCGGACGGCGTCGAGATCGGCCTCGAAGGCCGCGGCGTCGATCCCCGCCACCACTTCGCCAAAGCCGGACACCAGCCTGCGATACGCATCCCAGGCCAGGCGCGGGTGCCCGGTCTGCCGCACCATGCCGGGCAGGGTTTCATCGGTCAGACCGATGTTGAGCAGCGTCTCCATCATCCCCGGCATCGACACCGGCGCGCCCGAACGGACCGACAGAAGCAGGGGCCTGCGCGGATCGCCCAGCGCCAGGCCCGTTGCCGTTTCGAGCTGTGCCAAAGCGTCATGCCACAGCTCTGGCGCCACGGGTTCTGACTGAACGCAGAACCCGGTGCCCAGCACGAAGGCAGGCGGCACGTTCAGGCCGATGGCCGCCATCCGTGCCAGATTATAGGCCTTGGACCCCAGCACCTCGGGCGTGGCCGTCGGGTCCAGCGGCGTGGTTCCCGCGATCAGATACAGGGTGGCGCGGTCCATTCGGGGATTGGATTCAGGCTTCATAGCAAGCCCCCCTGCCGACCGGCGCCGATCCGCGCGAAAACCAGTTCGCGCAGCGCATAACCGGTACGCAACAAGGCGTCGGTGGATTCCTCCAACGCGGCGGCAAAATCGGTCGCAAGCTGAAGCGTCGCGGCATCCTCGATCTGGCTGACCAGCAGGCGGCGCAGGTCGCGGGTCAGGGCGTCACTGGCACGTTCGGCATTCACCACCCGCCAGCAGGTCGTCAGGAATTCCGCCTGATCGTCGGCGGTGCTGTCCTCGCCAAGCGAGCGGGCTATGGCCAGGGCGCGCACATGGTCCTGCGTGGCATCCAGAACCTGGCTGGCAAGGCGCAGCAATGCCGCCCGGATATCGGGCGTCCAGCCCTTGTGCCGGCCTTCGCCGATCAACGAAAACAGGAACGCCGCCTCTTCCAGGGCGTCGGCGGTATCGTCCGCGCTTTCGATCACCCGCAGAAACGGCTGGCGATGCGGGTTGCGGGCCGCTTCCTCGCGCAGCCGGATCACCATCTGGTCCGCCTTGCGTTCCCAGCCCTTGGCGCGGTCGGCCAGCTTGCGCGCCGCCGCTTCATCGCGTTCATGGCCATGGGCAAGCGCGTCGCGCAGCGCCTCTGCCAGGGCATGGCAGAAGGCCGCGTGCTCTTCCAGCGCCGCGAAATCACCCCGATGCCGCGCCATGTGCCGCGACAAAAGCAGACGGGTCTGATCCTCGATCTGGACGGGGGCCTGCTTGGCCTGCAGGCCCGTGGTCGCAAGCGACAATGCTTCAACCAGAAAATCCCGCGCCTGCTCGGCGCCCATCACCGAATCGAGCTGGTCGCCCATGCGGAAATAATCGGGACCGAGCGCCTCCATCGCGGCAAAGATCAGACGTTCGCCGCCGGCCAGCAGCCACGCCATATGTCCGATTTCCCGCCGCGCGGCTTCGGTCAGCACTTCCACCGAGATCGATTTCCTCACCAGCAGATTGAGCCGCTTTCGCGCGCGATTCCAGTCGATCAGGAACACGATCCGCGCGCCCAGTTCCTCCAGCGTGTTGTGAAGCGACGGCTCGTCGGCACAATCGAACCGGGCCGTCCCGATCACATAATCCGCCCCCGCGTTCAGGCCCGCCGTGTTGCGCGACCCGACACCGGACCAGTTGGCA
>JACIYW010000249.1 GCA_014359745.1 Paracoccaceae bacterium
CAGGCCGATACGCCGAAGCCCTTGAATTTTTCCTCGGAAGGCAGGCCAAGCCACCGCGCTTGCGCCCCGGTCGCAAGGATCACCGCATCGGCGGTATAGGTGGTGCCGGTATCGCCGCTGGCGGTAAAGGGGCGGGCGGAAAGATCCAGCGCGCTGATGTAATCGGCGATGATCTCTGCCCCCATTTCGCGGGCGTGTTCTTCCATGCGCACCATCAGGTCTGGGCCCTGAATCGATGCATCGCCGGGCCAGTTTTCAACCTCGGTGGTGATGGTCAACTGCCCGCCGGGCTGAATGCCTTGCACAAGGACGGGTTCCAGCATCGCGCGCGCGCCATAGACGGCAGCGGTGTAACCGGCGGGGCCCGATCCGATGATAAGAAGGCGGGTGTGACGGGTGGCGGACATGGCATTTCCTTGGGTTGCGACAGTGATTATCGCTTACCCGTTTATGCCCGCCCCCGAAAGGGGTCAGTGATCAGAACCGCTTGACGGCACTGCTGGCCGCGTCGGCAAAGGCCTTGTAGCTGGTTTCGAACGCCGCGCGCATATCGGCCCATGAGGCCGCGCTGGCGGTCTGCATCTTTTTCCAATTGGCCTCTGCCTCGGCCTGGCGGGTTTTCAGCGCGGCGATCTGTTTGTCGTATTCGGCCTTGGCGCCGACCTGAACTTCGGCGGATTTGGCCTGAAGCTTGTCAATCTCGGCGGCCCATTCATCGATCTTTGCCTTCATCTGGTCGGCATAGGCGTTATGGTCGGTCATGCTGTTCTCCTGTGCTGGCGTTAAGTCTAGCAGATTTGCGCGGGATTTCCAAACCCAGACCGCCAGCATCAGCCGCGATGCGGGGCGATCCTGTCGGTGATCAGGCGAAACGGCGCAAGGGCCACGATCGCCAGCGACAGTTTGACCAGCCAGTCGGCGGTTGCAAGACTTGCCCAAAGCGGCACCACCGGGCCAAGCCCCAGAAGCGGCAGCGCCTGATGCGCCCAGCCGGTGTCATTGCCCGGTTCCAGAAACGCAAGCGCGGCGGAAAAGGCAATCGAGAAGAACAGCGCCGTATCGACCAGCGATCCGATGAATGACGACACCAGCGGCGCGCGCCACCAACTGCCCGCGCGCAAGCGGTCAAACAGCGCCACATCCAGCATCTGCGCCACCAGAAACGCCACACCCGACCCGATCGCGATACGCCAGGTCACCAGCGGGCCATTGGCCCCCTCTATCTGCGTGCCGACGATCGAGGCCAGAACCCCAACCACGAACCCCGCCAGCACCACACGCCGCGCGGCAGAGGGGCCGTGGATGCGGTTCATCAGATCGGTGACCAGAAAGGCGAATGGATAGGTGAACGCGCCCCATGTCAGCCACTGGCCAAACAGGAATTGCACAAGGATGTTCGAGGCCAGCACAATGGCGGCCATGGCAAGAATGCCGGGCAGGTCGGATCGTTGCATCGGTTTGTTCCGTTTTGACAAGGTTGCGGACACTTGGCCCCGTCGGGGCGGATCGCGCGCTGTTAGCGCGCCACAGCGGGCGACACAAGCCCGCCGCGCAGTTCATATTCGACGATCTCGCTGCGCTGCGCGGGAAAGAAGTTGTCATCCGAAATCATCGTCAGCCGCAAATGACCATTCGGCGCGCGCCAGACCGACAGGCCCTCCAGGTTGTCATGTTCGCCGGTGCGCGTGGTCAGCAATATCTGGCCCGCGTCATCGCCGTCCAGTGTGAACCGCCGCACCTGGCTGGCAAAGCCCAGAAATCCACGAAACCGCCGTTCCAGCAGG
>JACIYW010000025.1 GCA_014359745.1 Paracoccaceae bacterium
ATCTGGCAGGGGGCCCGGCACCGATTGCCGATTTCGGTACCCCGCCCCCCGAGGGGCGCCTGTCCGCTTTGCGCCCGCTGATCGATCGCCTGTTCGCCGCAGGGACGGCTGTTGAAATCCTGCAAGACCTTGCCGGGGACAGCAGCGATTTCGCGGCCGAGACGTTGAAAATCCTCAACCGCGCCTCGCCGCTGTCGGTGGCCCTGACCATCGAGATGCAGAACCGCCAGCGCGCCAACCCCGGCGTGCGCGCCGCCCTGGCCATGGAATACCGGGTGAATTTCCGCATTCAGGAACATGGCGACATCCTGGAAGGCACCCGCGCGGCGGTGATCGACAAGGATCGCACCCCGCGCTGGAAACACGGCGCGCACGCCTTGGTGCGGGCCGATGAGGTGGCGTTCATGCTGGCCCCGCTGGGGGCTGACGAATTGCAATTCGGGAAGGAGACATCATGAAGATAGGGTTTATCGGTCTGGGCAACATGGGCGCGCCGATGGCGGCCAATCTGCTGGCGGCGGGGCACAAGGTAACCGGGTTCGATCTGGTGGCGCCCATGCCCGAAGGTGTCAAACGCGCCGCCAGCGCCCCCGAAGCGGCGGCGGGCGCGGATGTGGTCATCACCATGCTGCCCAACGGCGACATATTGCGCAAGGTCGCGGCAGAGGTGATCCCGGCGATGGCCGCCGGTGCGGTGCTGTGCGATTGTTCCACCGTCGATGTGGACAGCGCCCGCGCGGTGGCCGATCAGGCCGAGGCCGCGGGCCTTGGCGCGCTGGATGCGCCGGTGTCGGGCGGTATCGGCGGGGCGGCGGCGGGCACGCTGACCTTCATGGTCGGCGGGTCGGATGCGGCCTTTGCCAAGGTCAAGCCGCTTTTCGACATCATGGGGCAAAAAGCCGTGCATTGCGGCGCGTCAGGCGCCGGTCAGGCGGCGAAGATCTGCAACAACATGATCCTTGGCGTCACCATGATCGCCACCTGCGAGGCCTTCGCGCTGGCCGACAAGCTGGGCCTTGACCGGGGCCGCATGTTTGATGTGGTTTCCACCTCGTCGGGGTCGAGCTGGTCGATGAACACCTATTGCCCGGCGCCGGGCATCGGGCCGAAATCGCCCGCCGACAACGGCTACAAACCCGGCTTTGCCGCCGATCTCATGCTCAAGGATCTGCGGCTGTCGCAACAGGCTGCCGAAGCGGCGGATGCCGATACGCCGATGGGGGCGCTGGCCACCGCGCTTTATCGCAGCTTTGTCGAGGATGAAAACGGCAAGGGGCGCGACTTTTCGGCGATGCTGCCACGGTTCGAGGCGCGGCATCGCAGCTAGGTACGCGCGCCGCGCCGCCTTGACATCCCCGCCCCCCGGCGAAAAGGTGCCGCCACGTCGGCGGAGAGGGTGATGCAGCGCAAGGACAGGGTGGATTTGGCCGGTGCGGCGATGCTGACCGGATTTTCGGTGCTGCTTGGCTTCAATCAGGTGGCGATCAAGGTGGTAAGCGGCGGGTTTCAACCGGTTTTCGCCGCTGGCCTGCGTTCGCTCGGGGCGGTCCTGTGCTTGCTGATCTATATGCGCCTGCGGCGTATTCCGCTGGATTTCTCGCGCGGGACCATTGGCGCGGGGGTATTGATCGGCAGCGTCTTCGCCGTCGAATATGTGTTGCTGTTTCTGGCGCTGGATCTGACAACGGTGGTGCGCACCTCGATCCTGTTTTACGCGATGCCGGTCTGGCTGGCGATTGCGGCGCATTTTCTGTTGCCGGGGGAGGGCATGCACCGGGTCAAGGCGCTGGGCCTGCTGCTGGCGTTCGCGGGGGTGGCGCTGGCGCTTTCGGCACGTAACGGCGGGCAGCATTTCAGCCTTGCGGGCGATATCATGGCACTGGGTGCCGGCCTGTTCTGGGCGGGGATCGTCCTGTGCGCGCGCGTAACGGCGCTGGCCCGTCTGCGCCCCGAGATGCAGTTGATGTGGCAGGTGCTTGTTTCGGCGCCGGTCTTGTTGGCGCTGTCGGTGTTCTTTGGCCCGCTGATCCGCGATCTGGCGCCGATCCATTGGTGGAGCCTGGCATTTCAGACGGTGATCGTGGTGTCGGCGGGGTTCATCCTGTGGTTCTGGCTGCTGGGGATTTATCCGGCGTCAAGCGTGGCCAGCTTTTCGTTTCTTACGCCGATCTTCGGCGTCGGCCTGGGCTGGTTGCTGTTGAATGAGGCGGTGGGGCCGCGCATCTTCGGCTCTGCCGCGCTGGTGGCGGTGGGTATCCTGCTGATCAACCGCCCGCCGCCAGCGGCGGCGCCGGGGTAACCGGGTGCAGCGGTGCGGGCAGCGGATCGGACAGGGCGATATCGGCCCAGACCGGCAGATGATCCGAGGCCATGCGCGACCGCGCCGTATCCACCACCCCCGCATCCGACAGAACGATCTGCGGGTCAATCGCGATCCGGTCGAGCGCCGCGATGGGCCGCGCGGCATGAAATGAACGCCCCGGCGCATGCAGCAGAAAGGCGCCTGCCAGCGGTTCCATCCCGCGCCCGGCCGACCATTCGTTGAAATCGCCCAGAATGACCGTGGGCATCGGCGCGCGCAGCGCCAGCGCGCGCAGGATCGCGCGCAATTGCAACTGCCGCGCCCAACGCACCAGCCCCAGATGCACCCCCACCACACGCAGCGCCCCGCCCGAGAGCAGCGCAACCTCTGCCAGCACCGCGCCGCGCGGCTCCATCCCCGGCAGGTCGATGCGCCGGGTCGCCGAAACCGTGTGCCCGCGTGTCAGGATCGTCTGCCCGTGCCAGCCCAGGCTGACCGAGTTCACCGGCAGATCGGGCAGGATGAAATCGCTTTGTGTTTCGATCAGGCTGCGCGGCAGGGCGGCGGGGCGCGGGCCCAGGCGGTGGTCCACCTCTTGCAGGGCAATGATATCGGCCCCGATCCCGTTCAGCACGTCAAGCACCCGGCCAGGATCGCGGCGACCATCGGCGCCAAGGCATTTATGCAGGTTGTAACTGGCTATTCGCAGGGGCATGAACCACATATAGGGGGTAAACCGCCGGGTAAAAGAACCCGACCGATACAAGCGCAGAGAGAAAACATGAGGTTTTTCGTTAGCAGACCGCCATGGATCCTTATCGTCATCTGGGCGGTGCTAAGCCTTGAATTCATCGTGGCGCTGTGGGAACGGCAATGGCCACTGGCCTTTGTCGCGCTTCTGACGTTGGGGCTGACGCTTTTGCCCTCGCCCCTGTTCCGGCGGTTTGGCATTCAGTTGCCGCGCAGCTTTCTGATCGGGATCGTGGCGTTCATCTTTGCCACGATCTTTCTGGGCGAGGCTTTCGATTTCTACAACCGCTACTGGTGGTGGGATGTGGTGCTGCATGCCGGGTCGGCGCTGGGGTTCGGGCTGCTGGGGTTTCTGTTCGTCTTTACCCTGTTCGAGGGCGATCGCTTTGCCGCGCCGGCCTGGGCGCTGGCGCTGATCGCCTTTTGCATGGCGGTGACCATCGGCACGCTGTGGGAGATTTTCGAATTCGGCATGGACCGGATTTTCGGCCTCAACATGCAGAAATCGGGCCTGGTCGACACGATGGGCGATCTGATCGTTGACGTGATCGGCGCGGCCATCGGGGCGCTGGCGGGGTTTTTCTATCTCAAGGGCCGCAGGTTCGCCGGTTTCCCGTCATTGCTGGACCAGTTCATCCGCCGTAATCGCCACTTTTTCAGAAAACGGCGCGAATAGGGGCGCCAACTTTCTTCGGGCCTGGGCGTGGTCCGCCGCTGTCACCCGCTCAGGTGCCGCAAAAGGTCATGCGTACCACCTCGGCCGGGGCGGGGGCGGCGCGGTAGGCATCGGTTCCCGGCGCGGGGTCAAAGGGCTGGGCAAGGGCCGCGTGGAGGCGTTCGAAAGGCGCGAAATCATTGCCAAGCGCGGCCACTATCGCCGCCTGCACCTGATGGTTGCGCGGGATGATTGCCGGGTTGGCGGCCCGCATGCGCGCCCGCGCGGTGGCCTTGTCCGTGCCTTCGCGCGCCAGACGCGCCTGCCAGCCCTGCGCCCATGCCTGCCAGGGCGCGGGGTCGGCGAATTCCGCGCTGGCGTCGCCGTCCTCGGCCATGGCGCGAAAGGTGCGGGTGAAATCGGCATTGGCGCCCGCCATCAGGGCCAGCAGCGCCTCGATCAGGTCTGCGTCGCCGTCTTCGGCCCGGCCAAGCCCCAGCTTGGCGCGAAACGCCGCCAGCCATGCCGCTTGATAGATGTCGGTGAAACCGTGCACCGCCTCTGTCGCCGCCTCGATCGCCGCAGACTTTTCGCCCATAAGCGGCAAAAGCGCGGTGGCGAATTGTGCCAGGTTCCACACCCCGATCTGCGGCTGGTTGGCATAGGCATAGCGCCCGAACATGTCGATGGATGAGAACACCGTGCGCGGATGATAGCCATCCATGAACGCGCAGGGGCCGTAATCGATCGTTTCGCCCGATACGGTCATGTTGTCGGTGTTCATCACCCCGTGGATGAACCCCACCGCCATCCACCCGGCAATCAGATGCGCCTGCGCGGCCACCACGGCGCGCAGCAATCCCAATGGCCCGTCGGCCTGCGGGTAATGCCGCGCGATCACATGATCGGCCAGCGCCGCCAACGCCTCATGATCCTGGCGCGCCGCGAAATACTGAAAGGTGCCCACCCGGATATGGCTGGCGGCCACGCGGGTCAGGATCGCGCCGGGCACCATGCCTTCTTCGCGCAAGATATCATCCCCGGTCAACACGCAGGCCAGCGCCCGCGACGTGGGCACGCCAAGGGCCGCCATCGCCTCTGACACCAGATATTCGCGCAAGACCGGCCCGATCCAGGCGCGCCCGTCGCCGCTGCGGCTGAAGGGGGTGCGCCCCGCGCCTTTCAGTTGCACATCGCGGCGCCTGCCATCGGGCCCCACCACCTCTCCCAGCAGGATCGCGCGCCCGTCGCCAAGGCGGGGTGCCCAGCCGCCGAACTGATGCCCGGCATAGGCCATCGACAGCCCGGCGGAACCTTCGGGCAGGGTATTACCCGCCAGCATCGCAATGCCCTCGTCCGAGGCAAGCATCTCGGGATCAAGCCCGATCTGCCGGGCAAGCCCCCGGTTCAGCGCGATCAGGCGCGGGGCGGGCACCGGCGTGGGGCGCTGGGCCGCGTAAAGGCGTTCCGGCAACCGGGCAAACGTTGTGTCAAAGGGCAGGCGCAGGGGCATCGATATGTCCTTTCCCCGCAAGATAGGTCTTTCGCCGGGGGGGTTAAAGGGGCAAGGCGGCCTTTGCCTTGGCTGGCAAACTGGGTAATGTCACGCGGATATCGGGGAAGGGACGGCAGACGATGATGCGCGGATTGATCAGGGGGGCGGCGCTGGCGCTTTTGGCAACGACAGCCATTGCGCAACAGGCAACCGACCGGATCGCCCCCGAGGCCGCGACACTGCCGCCCGTTACGGCCCCCGCATCGCCCCCGCCGATGCCATCGGCCCTGTCAGACGCGGCGACCGCATCGCTTGCCGCCAAGGCCGCGGGCCGCCCGGTCACGGCACAGAACTGGATGGTGGTCGCGGCCAACCCGCTGGCCGTACAGGCGGGGGCGCGGGTGCTGCGGCAGGGGGGCAGTGCTGCGGATGCGATGATCGCGGTGCAGGCGGTGCTGGGCCTGGTGGAGCCGCAATCCTCGGGCCTTGGTGGCGGGGCGTTTCTGGTCTGGTATGACGCGAAAACCGGCGCGATCACCACGCTTGACGGCCGCGAAACCGCGCCTCTGGCCGCCACGCCAAGGCTGTTTCAGGATGCATCCGGCCAGCCGCTGGAATTTTTTGACGCGGTGGTCGGCGGGCGATCGGTTGGCACGCCCGGCACGCCGGCACTTTTGGCAGCGACACATGCGCGCTGGGGCATCCTGCCCTGGGCGGGGCTGTTTGACGAGGCGATCGGGCTGGCCGATCAGGGCTTTGCCGTCTCGCCGCGGCTGGCGGCGCTGGTGGCGGGCGATGCGGGGCATTTGCGCCGCGATCCGGTGACGGCGGCCTATTTCCTGCCAAATGGCCTGCCCGTGGCCGAGGGCACGATCCTGCGCAATCCCGCCTATGCCGACACGCTGCGCATCCTGTCGCGCGAGGGGGTATTGCCGTTCTACAGTGGCCGTATCGCCCGCGATATCGTGACGGCTGTCCGTGGCGATACCGGCAATCCCGGTGTGCTGGATGCCGCCGATCTGGCGATCTATTCGGTCAGGGAGCGCCCGGCCATCTGTGCGCCCTATCGCATCTACAGCGTTTGCGGCATGGGTCCGCCGTCAAGCGGGGCGCTGACGCTTGGGCAGATCCTGGGCATGGTTGCGGGGCACGATCTGGCGGGCCCCGACGATCCGCAATCCTGGCGGCTGATCGGCGATGCCAGCCGCCTGGCCTTTGCCGACCGGGGGCTTTACATGGCCGATATCGATTTCGTGCCGGTGCCGGTCAAGGGGCTGATCGCACCGAATTATCTGGCCGAACGCGCGCGGTTGCTGACCCGTCCGCAGGCCCTGACCAAGGTGGCGCCGGGCAGACCCGCGTTTGATCACGCCCGGCTTTGGGCGCCCGACCGGGCGATTGAACTACCCTCCACCTCGCATATCTCGATTGTCGATGCGGCGGGCAATGCGCTGTCGATGACCACGACGATCGAAAACGGTTTCGGATCGCGGCTGATGGTGCGCGGCTATCTTCTGAACAACGAGCTGACCGATTTTTCCTTTGTCACCCACGAAGATGGCCGCCCGGTTGCCAACCGGGTAGAGCCGGGCAAACGCCCGCGTTCCTCGATGACGCCAACCATCGTGCTGCGCGATGGCAAGCCGGTTCTGGTGATCGGCGCGCCGGGGGGCAGCCGGATCATCGGCTATGTGGCGCAGGCGCTGATGGCCAATCTCGACTGGGGGATGGATGTACAAGCGGCGGTGTCGATGGGCCATCTGGTCAACCGCTTCGGCCCCTATGAGGTCGAGGCGGGCACCGACGCCGAGGCAATGGCCACCCCGCTGCGCGCCCTGGGGTAAAAGGTGGAAGTGACCGAGATGAACAGCGGCACCCACGCCATCGCCATCAATGCCACCGGCCTGCACGGCGGCGCCGATCCCCGGCGCGAAGGGATCGCGCTGGGCGACTGAAGGGCGGGAAGCGGTGGTGCCCTTAATCAGACACGCACCCGTGACCGCAAAAAAAACGATCCTTCCCATCCTCTCGAAATAAATACTCATCTCCCACGCCCGCCGTGCGCGCGCCGCTCAAGGCACTGAACCCGCCTGACTGAAATCCGCTACCCCCCCCGGTAATGGCGCAGAACATAAAGGCGGATCGCGGTTGCCAGCCCGCAATCGACACCGCGTTCAGCATCAATATCGGCGGCCAATGCATTGACGGACACGTGTTTTTTTTCGGCGATCTCGCAAAACGCCCGCCAGAAATCATCCTCCAGCGACACGGATGTGCGGTGCCCGCGCAGCGTCAGCGAATGTTTGACCGGCCGCGCGGTCACGCGTCACCCCGTGGGGGTGCTTCAGTGCCGTCTCGCCGGTGCCCGTCAAGATCGCGCGCGGATTTTTGCGCGCGCGCCGCAGCCTGCGCTTTCTCGGCCTTGGTCTGGCCGAACTTGACGGCGTTTACATCTGCCTGCGCGCGTTTTTTCGCGCGATCACGCTGCTTTTTCTCGGCGCGCAGGCGGATGATTTCGGCCATGTGTCAGCCCCGGTTCAGCCCTTTGGCCCGATCATGTCTTCGGGCCGCACCACGCGGTCAAAGGTTTCGCCATCGACAAGGCCCAGCGCAATCGCCTCTTCGCGCAGGGTGGTGCCATTTTTATGCGCGGTCTTGGCAACCTTTGTGGCGTTGTCATAGCCGATGGTGGGGGCCAGTGCCGTGACCAGCATCAGGCTTTCCTTCATCAGTTTCTCGATACGCGCGACATTGGCTTTTGTTCCCACCACCATGTTGTCGGTGAACGACCCGGCGGCATCGCCCAGCAACTGCATGGATTGCAGCACGTTATAGGACATCATCGGGTTGTAGACGTTCAGCTCAAAGTGGCCCTGCGATCCGGCAAAGCCCACGGCGGCATCATTGCCCATCACATGCGCGCAGACCATGGTCAGCGCTTCGGCCTGGGTCGGGTTGACCTTGCCGGGCATGATCGACGATCCCGGTTCATTTTCGGGCAGGATCAATTCGCCCAGGCCCGACCGGGGTCCGGACCCCAGCAGCCGCAGGTCGTTGGCGATCTTGAACAGGCTTGCGGCGACGGTTTTCAGCGCACCGGAAAACATCACCATCGCGTCATGGGCGGCCAGCGCCTCGAACTTGTTGGGGGCGGTGACAAAGGGAAGCCCGGTGATATCAGCGATTTGCGCGGCGACCCTGACATCCCAGCCCACGCGGGTGTTCAGCCCGGTGCCAACGGCGGTGCCGCCCTGCGCCAGTTCATAGATATCGGGCAGGCAGGATTTCACCCGCGCGATCCCCTTGGCGACCTGCGCGGCATAACCGGAAAATTCCTGCCCCAGCGTCAGCGGGGTTGCATCCTGGGTATGGGTGCGGCCGATCTTGATGATATCCTTGAATTCGTCCGATTTCGCCGCCAGCGCCGCGTGCAGCTTTTCCAGCCCCGGCAACAGGGTGTCGCGCGCCATCATGCCGATGGCCACATGCATCGCGGTCGGGAAAGTGTCGTTCGACGATTGGCCCATGTTGCAGTGATCGTTGGGGTGCACGGGCTTTTTCGAACCCTTCTCGCCGCCCAGCATCTCGATGGCGCGATTGCTGATCACCTCGTTGGCGTTCATGTTCGATTGGGTGCCCGATCCGGTCTGCCACACGACCAGCGGGAAATTGTCGTCGAACTTGCCCTCGATCACCTCGGTCGCGGCGGCGGCGATGGCCTTGCCCAGCCCCTCGTCGATATCGCCCTGTGCGATATTGACCAGCGCGCAGGCCTTCTTGATCACGCCAAGCGCGCGGATGATGGCGACGGGCTGACGTTCCCAGCCGATCGGAAAATTCTGGATGGAACGCTGCGTCTGCGCGCCCCAGTATTTGTCGGCGGGCACCTCTAGCGGGCCAAAGCTGTCGGTTTCCGTGCGGGTGGCGGTCATGTGCGGGCCTCCTGTTGATCTTTGCCCCGCTATAGGCGGGGATCGGATCAAAGGCAATCGGGTGCCGACGCGCGCCCCAAACGCCCCCCGGTTACTTGCGAAAACTGTCGAGCGAGACAACCTCGGCGTCGCGGGCGGGGGTTTCGGGATCGTCATCGCCGTCGCCGTCGTCTTCCTGCGTCTCAAAGCGCAGGCCGAATTCCACGGACGGATCGACAAAGGTCTTGATCGCGTCGAACGGGATATAAAGCGGTTCGGGATTGTCCCCGAAATTCAGGGTGATGCCGAAGCCTTCCGGGCTTACCTCCAGATCGGCGAACCAGTGCTGGATGACGATGGTCATTTCACCGGGATAGCGATCGTGCAGCCATGGCGCCAGCGCCACATCGGGATGATTGGTGTCGAAGGTGATGAAAAAGTGATGATCGCCCGGCAGGCCGTTCTTGCCGACATCGGTCAGCACCTCCTCGATCAGGCCACGCATGGCACGGTGCATCAGGTTTCCGTAATCGAGTGAACGCGACATCATTGGCCCTGCCTTGACTTTCAGCGTCACCATAAGGGATTTCGACCCGATGAAAAGGGGGGGCGTCAGGTTTTGCGCGGATCGCCCGCACCCGATGCCGCCCCAATGACCCTACCCAAGACCCTACCGCGTGTTTCAGGGCGTGAACGGCGGGCGCGTGGCACTGGCAGCGATGCGTGCCTTGCGCCATAGTGGCGCGGATGGAGGGCCGCATGACCGCACAGCACCACGATCAGATCCCGGAAATCGCGCTGGAATGGCACAGAAAAGGCACCGGCGCGGTGCTGGCAAGCGTGGTGGAAACCTGGGGGTCGGCCCCCCGGCCCGCGGGCAGCCAACTGGCGATTTCGGGCACGGGCCAGATCATGGGATCGGTTTCGGGCGGCTGTGTCGAGGGGGCGGTGGTGGCCGAAGGGCTGGAGGCGCTGGAAGATGGCGCGCCGCGCCTGCTGACCTTCGGTGTCAGCGATGATGAAGCCTTCGCCGTCGGCCTGGCCTGTGGCGGCACCATCCGGGTGCTGGTGGAACCGGTGGGCGCGGCTTTGCCCGAGGCGGTGCTGGCCGATCTGGTCGCGGCACGGGCCGAACGGCGGGCGGTGGCGGCGCTGGTCAATCTGTCCACATGGGAACGGCGGCTGACGGCGGGGCCGGGCGATCCGCTGGCCGATCAGATCGCCGCGCGCCTGCTTTCCGACAAATCGGGGGTTGATGGCGATTGGTTCATCGCCGTCCACAACCCGCCGCTGCGCATGATCGTGGTGGGGGCGGTGCATATCGCGCAGCCGCTGGTCGCCATGGCCCGGCTTGCCGGATATGACCCGTTCCTTGTCGACCCGCGCGAGGCGTTCGGATCGGCGGCCCGCTTTCCGGGGGAGTCGATCCGCCATGACTGGCCGGATGCGGCGCTGGCCGATATCGGGCTGGATGCGCGCACCGCCGTGATCACCCTGACCCATGATCCCAAGCTTGACGATCCCGCGATCAGCGCGGCGCTGGCATCCGACATTTTCTATCTTGGCTGCCTTGGATCGACGCGGACCCACGCCAAGCGGGTCGCGCGCCTGCAAGAGGCTGGCTTTGCCGAACCCGATATCGCCCGTATCCACGCCCCCGTGGGCCTTGATATCGGCGCAAAATCGCCCGCCGAGATCGCGGTTTCGATCATGGCCGAGGTCACGCAGGCGCTGAGGCGGCGCTGATGCGGTTTGGTCCGGTGCCCGTCGATCAGGCGGCAGGCGCGGTGCTGGCGCATGCGTTGACGGCGGGGGGGCGACGGTTGCGCAAGGGGATGGTTCTGGGCCCCGAGGATGTGCACGCGCTGCTTGATGCGGGGTTTGCCGAAGTGACCGTGGCGCGGCTGGACCCTGGCGATGTTGCCGAAAACCTCGCCGCCACGCGGTTGGCGCGGGCGCTTTCGGCCGATCCCGCGGCGGGGCTGATCCCGTCATCCGCCTTTACCGGGCGCGTCAACCTCAATGCGGCTGGCGTCGGCGTGGTTCGGGTGGACGCTGGGCGGGTGCGCGCGCTCAATCTGCTGGATGCGGGTATCACCCTGTCTACCGTCGCACCGTTTGCGCGGGTGGCGGCGGGGGCGCTGATCGCCACGGTCAAGATCATCCCCTATGCCGTTCCCGACGCGGCGCTGACGCGCGCGGGCACGCTGGCCCCCGGCGCGCTGTCGCTTTGCCCGGTGCGGATGCGCACGGCGGGCCTGATCCTGACAGAGGTGCCGGGGCAGGGCGAAAAGCTGGCCCACAAGGGCCAGCGCGCGACCGAGGCACGGCTGCGGCGGCTGGGCATGTCGCTTGCCGGGGTGGAACGCGTGCCGCATGAGGTGGGGGCGATCGCGGCGGCATTGGCGCGGATGCCGGGCGATATCGTTCTGATCCTGGCCGGGTCTGCCACATCGGATATCCGCGATGCCGCCCCGATGGCGCTGGTGCGCGCGGGCGGGCGGGTGGAACGATTCGGCCTGCCGGTCGATCCGGGAAACCTGTTGTTCTGGGGCTGGCAGGGCGGCGCCACAGCGGCCCGCCCGGTGATGGGGCTGCCCGGATCGGCGCGGTCGATGGTGGCCTCGGGGGTGGATATCGTGCTTGACAGGCTGGTCTGCGGGGTGGCGATTGCGCCCGAGGATATCGCGGCGATGGGGGTCGGCGGATTGGGGCGCGAGAGTCCCACCCGTGGACATCCGCGGGAACCGGATTAATATGCCTGATCGATGATATCAGCGGTTCTCAATCCGCTTGGCCCGTGCTTAACTCGCGTCAAATACCTAGGGAGAGACTTATGACCAAGGTCACGATGATCGTGAACGGCAAATCCGTTTCCGCCGAAACCGAAGGCCGCACCCTGCTGGTGCAGTACCTGCGCGAGGGGCTGGGCCTGACCGGCACCCATGTGGGCTGCGACACCTCGCAATGCGGCGCCTGCGTGGTGCATGTGAACGGCGAGGCGGTGAAATCCTGCACCATGTTCGCCGCCGAGGCTGAAGGCGCCGAAGTGACCACCATCGAAGGCATGGCCAATCCCGATGGTTCGCTGTCCGTGATCCAGCAGGCGTTTCAGGATCACCACGGGCTGCAATGCGGGTTCTGCACACCCGGCATGGTGATGTCGGCGGCGGCGCTGCTGAAAGACAATCCGCGCCCGACCGAGGCCGAGGTGCGCGCCTATCTGGAAGGCAATATCTGCCGCTGCACCGGCTATCACAACATCGTCAAGGCAATCATGGCCGCCAGCGGGCAGGACGTGGCGATCGCCGCCGAATAACACCGTATCAGACGCGGCGGTGCCCGGCGCACCGCATCATCAGGGAGGATGAAATCATGCCCAAAGATCACGGCATCGGCGCCAGTTCGAAACGGCGCGAAGACATTCGGTTTCTGACCGGCACCGGCAATTACACCGATGACATCAACCTGCGCGGTCAGGCGCATGTGGTGTTCGTGCGGTCACAGGTGGCGCATGGGCGGCTGAACAAGGTTGACACGCGCGATGCCGAAAAGATGCCCGGCGTGATCCGGGTGTTCACCGCCAAGGATTTCGAGGGCGTGGGCGGCATACCCTGCGGCTGGCAGATCACCGACCGCGCGGGCAAGCCGATGCTGGAACCCAAACACCCGGTGCTGGCGGAAGGCTAGGTGCGCCATGTCGGCGACCCGATCGCCGCCGTGGTCGCCGAAACCTATGAGGCGGCGCGTGATGCCGCCGAGGCGGTGGTGCTGGATATCGATGAATTACCCGCCGTGATCGACATGAAAAAGGCGGTCGCCCCCGATGCGCCGCTGGTACATGAAGATATCGGATCAAACCTTTGCTATGACTGGGGCTTTGTCGAGGAAAACAAGGCGGCGGTGGATGCGGCATTTGAAAAGGCCGACCATGTGACCACGCTGGAACTGGTCAACAACCGGCTGATCCCCAATGCGATGGAACCGCGCGTGGCGGTGGGCGATTATGCCCGCGCCACCGGCGATCACACGCTTTACACCACCTCGCAGAACCCGCATGTGATCCGGCTTTTGATGGGGGCCTTCGTTCTGGGCATCCCCGAACATAAATTGCGCGTGGTGGCCCCCGATGTGGGCGGCGGGTTCGGATCGAAGATCTTCCACTACGCCGAAGAGGCGTTCGTGACTTTCGCCGCCAAGGCGCTGAACCGGCCGGTGAAATGGACCTGCCAGCGGTCGGAAAGTTTCGTCAGCGATGCCCATGGCCGCGACCATGTCACCAAGATCCAACTGGCGCTGGACAAGGATGGGCATTTCCAGGCGCTCCGCACCGAAACCTATGCCAACATGGGGGCGTATCTGAGCACCTTCGCGCCCTCGGTGCCGACGTGGCTGCATGGCACGCTGATGGCGGGCAATTACCGCACGCCGCTGATCTATGTGAACGTCAAGGCGGTGTTCACCAATACCGTGCCTGTGGACGCCTATCGCGGCGCCGGCCGCCCCGAGGCGACCTATCAGCTTGAGCGCGTGATCGACAAGGCCGCGCGCGAGATGGGGATCGACCCGTTGGAGATCCGGCGCAAGAACTTCGTCACCGAATTTCCCTATCAGACGCCTGTCGCCGTGGTCTATGACACCGGCGATTACAACGCCACGATGGACAAGCTGGTGGAGATCGCCGATCTGGCGGGGTTCGAAGCGCGCCGGGCGGAAAGCGCAAAGAACGGCCTGCTGCGCGGGCTGGGCGTGAATTGCTATATCGAGGCCTGCGGCATCGCGCCTTCACATCTGGTCGGGCAGTTGGGCGCGCGCGCCGGGCTTTACGAATCTGCCACCGTGCGGGTCAACGCGACCGGATCGATTTCGGTGATGACCGGCAGCCACAGCCACGGGCAGGGGCACGAGACATCCTTTGCGCAGGTGGTGGCCGACATGATCGGCATCCCCGAGGATATGGTGGAAATCGTGCATGGCGACACCGCCAACAGCCCGATGGGCATGGGCACCTATGGGTCGCGTTCGCTTGCGGTGGGCGGGTCGGCGATGGTCAAGGCCACTGAAAAGATCATCGCCAAGGCCAGGAAGATCGCGGCACATCTGCTTGAGGCCTCGGACGCGGATATCGAGCTGAAAGACGGCAAGTTCAGCGTCGCGGGCACCGACAAATCGGTGGATTGGGCGGGGGTGACGCTGGCCGCTTACGTTCCCCACAACTATCCGCTGGAGGATCTGGAACCGGGGCTGGAAGAAATCTCTTTCTACGATCCCTCGAACTTCACCTATCCCGCCGGCGCCTATGCCTGCGAGGTGGAGGTGGACCCCGAAACCGGGCGGGTGCGTATCGACCGCTTTGCGGCGGCTGATGATTTCGGCAATATCGTCAACCCGATGATCGTGACGGGGCAGGTGCATGGCGGCATCGGGCAGGGCGTGGGCCAGGCGCTGCTGGAAGGGGCGGTTTACGACGATAACGGTCAGCTTCTGTCGGGCAGCTATATGGATTACGCCATGCCGCGCGCCGATGATCTGCCCAATTACGTGGTTGATCATTCCTGCCAGACGCCGTGCACGCATAATCCGCTGGGCGTGAAGGGTTGTGGTGAGGCCGGCGCGATCGGATCGCCGCCCGCGGTGGTGAATGCGGTCATCGATGCGCTGAACCGGGGCGGGCACAAGGTGGCGCATATCGACATGCCGTTGAGCCCGGCGAGGGTCTGGGCGGCGATGCAGGGATAGGCGTTTCCCGGCGGCTGCGCCTGTGGCGGTCGGGGAGTGAGTATTTGGATCGAGAGGATGAACAGGGCGGGGCAGGATTTGCCGCCCTTGCAGGAGGAAGCGAAATGTATGCATTCGAGATCGAGCGGCCGAAAAGCCTGGCCGACGCGGTAGCGGCGATCGGGGCGGAGGAAGCGCAGTTTCTGGGCGGCGGGCAGACGCTGATCCCGACGCTCAAGCAGCGGCTGGCGGCGCCGTCGAAACTGGTCTCTCTGTCGGGCATTGCCGAGCTAAAGGGCCTTCGCATGGATGATGCCGGGCGGGTCTGCATCGGGGGCGGCACGACGCATGCCACCGTGGCCCGCGAGGCGGCGGCGCATTATCCGGCGCTGGCGGCGCTGGCGGCGCATATCGGCGATCCGGCGGTGCGCAACCGGGGCACGATTGGCGGCAGCCTGGCCAATAATGACCCATCGGCCTGTTATCCGGCGGCGGTTCTCGCCTCGAACGCCACCATCGTGACCAGTAACCGCGAGATCGCGGCGGATGATTATTTCGAGGGGATGTTCACCACCGCGCTGGAAGATGGCGAGATCGTGACCGAGGTGCGGTTTCCGATCCCGCAGGCCGCCAATTACCAGAAATTCGCGCAGCCCGCATCTCGGTTTGCGCTGGTTGGCGTGTTCGTGGCGAAATATGCGGATGGGGTGCGCGTTGCCATCACCGGCGCGTCAGAACAGGGGGTGTTCCGCTGGTCCGAGGCCGAGGCGGCGCTGTCGAAATCCTTTGACGCCGCGGCGATCAAGGGGTTGGCGGCCGATGCCGATGGATTGATCGGGGATATGCACGGAACGCCCGCCTATCGCGCCCATCTGATCGGGGTGCTGACCGGGCGCGCGGTGACGGCTGCGGCAGGCTGATCGCGAACCTGCCCCGTTCCGGCGCGCGACAGCCAAACGGGGTGAAGGCTGCGGCGGGCGAAGGGGCCGGGGAAAGATGGGCCGGGGAAAGATGGGGCGCGCGTCAGCGCGGCCCGATCATCATCACCATCTGGCGGCCTTCGAGTTTTGGAAAATTCTCGATCTTGGCGATTTCCTCGACATCGGCGGCGACGCGGTTCAGCAGTTCCAGCCCGAGTTGCTGGTGCGCCATTTCGCGCCCGCGAAAGCGCAGCGTCACCTTTACCTTGTCGCCGTTTTCCAGAAACTTGACGACAGAGCGCATCTTGACCTCGTAATCATGGATGTCGGTTCCGGGGCGGAACTTGATTTCCTTGATCTCGATGATCTTCTGCTTTTTACGCGCCTCGGCCTCGCGCTTTTGCTGTTCGTATTTGAACTTGCCGAAGTCCATGATCTTGCACACCGGCGGCGCGGCATTTGGGGAAATTTCCACCAGATCAAGCCCGGCCTGTTCGGCCATTACCATCGCCTGCGCCGGGGTGACAACGCCGACGTTTTCACCATCCGCACCGATCAGTCGAATTTCCGGGGCGCGGATACGGTCATTGATACGGGGGCCGGTATCGCGTTGCGGCGGGGCGTTGTGGGGTCTGCGGGCTATGGTATGGTTCCTTTTGGCTGTTTCGGTTCAGGGCGCGAAAATATACGCGGGCAGGCGGCACTTCAAGGGCTGATTGGGGGCGCCGGGATCACGGCGCCGGATCGGCGCGGGCTGCGATCATTCAGCGGCTTTCAGTTCGAAACCCTTTTCGATCATGTCGCTGGGGGCCACCGGGTAATCGCCCGAAAAACAGGCGTCGCAATATTGCGGGCTGGCGTTGTTGCGCCCCTTTGCCTCGCCCGCCGCGCGGTAAAGCCCGTCGAGCGAGATGAATCGCAGGCTGTCGACGCCGATATGTTCGCGCATCTCATCCTCGGTCATGTTGGCGGCCAGCAGCTTGCCGCGTTCGGGCGTATCGACCCCGTAGAAACAGGGCCAGGCGGTGGGGGGGGAAGCGATGCGAAAATGCACCTCGGCCGCGCCGGCTTCAAGGATCATTTCCTTGATCTTCAGGCTGGTCGTGCCGCGCACCACCGAATCATCAACCAGCACCACCCGTTTGCCACGGATCAGCGTGCGGTTGACGTTGAGCTTCAGGCGCACGCCCATGTTGCGGATCTGTTCCGAAGGCTCGATGAAGGTGCGGCCCATGTACTGGTTGCGGATGATCCCCATGGCAAAGGGAATGCCGGATTCCTGGCTGTAGCCGATGGCGGCGGGCGTGCCGCTGTCGGGCACCGGGCAGACCAGATCGGCCTCTACCGGGGCCTCGCGCGCCAGTTCAACGCCGATCTGGCGGCGGGTTTCATAGACGGATCGCCCGCCCAGAAGCGAATCGGGGCGCGAGAAATAGACATGCTCAAAGATGCAGAACCGCGAGGCGCGCGCCTCGAACGGGCGGAAGCTTTCAAGGCCCTTGGCGTCGATCACCACCATTTCGCCTGGCTCGATCTCACGCAGGAATTCGGCGCCGATGATGTCAAGCGCGCAGGTTTCCGATGACAGCACCCAGCCATCGCCGACCCGGCCCAGCACCAGCGGGCGCACCCCCAGCGGGTCACGCACCCCGATCAGCTTGGTGCGCGTCATCGCCACCACCGAGAACGCGCCTTCGACCCGGCGCAGGGCGTCTTTCATCCGTTCGGGGATGTTTTTCTGGATGGAGCGCGCCATCAGGTGGATGATGCATTCGCTGTCGGACGAGGATTGAAAGATCGATCCGCGCTCGATCAGCTCACGGCGCAGCGCATCGGCATTGGTGATGTTGCCGTTATGGGCAATTGCCGCGCCGCCCATGGCGAATTCACCAAAGAACGGCTGCACGTCGCGGATGGCGGTCGCCCCCTTTGACCCGGCGGTGGAATAGCGCACATGGCCGATGCCGATGGTGCCGGGCAGGGTTTCCATCAGGCTGGCGCGGGTGAAATTGTCGCGCACCAGGCCGAAACGGTGGGCGGATTGAAAGCCCTTCTCCGGCGAATGGGTGATCAGCCCGCCGGCCTCTTGCCCGCGATGTTGCAGGGCGTGCATGCCAAGGGCCACGAAATTCGCGGCATCGGCGACGCCGACAACGCCAAAGACGCCGCATTCCTCGCGCAGTTTGTCATCATCGAAAGGGTGGCTGGGGGGCAGATCGCGCATATGGTCGGTTGCTCCGAATCCCGTTGCAGGGCACGGGACGGTCTTAACGCCAAGCGGGGGGGAATGTCACGAAAGGATCACGAAATTGCGGGCAGATGGTGCCGCGCCCGCGATCAGGCGCCCTGGCCGGGTACGGGGGCAGCGCCGTTTGCCGGGGTCTCGGCCACGCCGCAGCTTTTTACCAGCCCCTCATAGCGGGCGACGATCCAGCCGGGGGCATCGGCGGGGATCTGTTCGCTCAGTGTCTTTTCGAACGCGCCGAAAATGCCCGCTGACTGGCTGTCGGCCACCATCGGAATGCTGGCATCGGCCATGGCGCGATCGTAGACGACAAAGGCCACCGTCACCAGAATGACGCCGCGCGCCACCCCGAACAGGAACCCAAGCCCGCGATCGACGCTGCCCAGCGCGGATCGTTGCACGACGCCCGAAAACAGCGGCGTGAACAGCGACGCCAGCACCAGCGCCAGCGCGAAGACCACCGCAAAGGCCGCGATGATGGCCAGTTCGCAGCTTTCGCCCAGAACCGAATTGACCATCGGAATTTCCTTGATCAGCGGTTCCACCTGCGGCGCGAAAAGATAGGCCAGCACGGCGGCCGCGACCCAGCCAAGGATTGCCATGGTTTCGCGCACGAACCCGCGCGAATAGGCAAGGATCGCCGACAGGACGATGACCACCGCAACCACGGCGTCGATGATGGTAAAGCCTTCCATGCACACTCCCCTTGGGCTTATCCCGCCCCGAATATATCGCCGACAAATGTCGTCAGGTCCACCATCTTGCGTATCACCATGCCCGCGCCGATGCCGGGTTTGACCGGGCCGGGAATGATCGCCTGTGAGAAACCAAGTTTTTGCGCCTCTTTCAACCTGTTTTCGACCTGCGAGACCGGGCGCAGCGCCCCCGAGAGGCTTATTTCGCCAAAGACCACCGTATCGCGGGGCAGCGCCACGTCTTCGCGCGATGACAAGAGCGCCGCGGCAACGGCCAGATCGGCGGCCGGTTCGGTGATGCGCAGCCCGCCCGCGACGTTCAGATAGACATCCATCCCCTGAAACGGGATGCCGCACCGCGCCTCAAGCACCGCCAGGATCATCGCCAGCCGCCCGCCGTCCCAGCCCACCACGCTGCGCCGCGCGGTGCCGGGCGGGGCCGGGGTGACAAGGGCCTGAAATTCCACAAGCAGCGGTCGCGTGCCCTCGATCCCGGCAAAGACCACCGATCCGGGGGCCGGTTCGTCGCGCCCGGCCAGAAACAGGGCCGAGGGGTTGGCGACCTCTGCCAGTCCCGCACCGGTCATCTCGAACACGCCGATTTCATCGGCGGGGCCAAAGCGGTTCTTGACGGCGCGCAGGATGCGGAACTGGTGGCCGCGCTCACCCTCGAAATAAAGCACGCAATCGACCATGTGTTCAACCACGCGGGGGCCGGCGATCTGGCCATCCTTGGTGACATGGCCGACCAGGATTACCGCCGTGCCGCGCGTCTTGGCGAATGTTACCAGCTCATGCGCGGCGGTGCGCACCTGCGACACCGACCCCGGCGCGCTTTCGACCTGATCGGACCACATGGTCTGGATCGAATCGATGATCGCCAGATCGGGACGCAGCTGATCCAGCGTCGTCAGGATGTCGCGCAGGCTGGTTTCGGCGGCAAGCTGCACCGGCGCATCGGCAAGGCCAAGGCGCTCTGCGCGTAGCCTGACCTGGGCCGGGGCCTCTTCGCCCGACACATAAAGGCACGACAGCCCGGTTCCGGCAAAGCGCGCCGCCGCCTGCAACAACAGCGTGGATTTGCCGATGCCGGGGTCGCCGCCGACCAGAATGGCCGATCCCGCCACCAGCCCGCCGCCCAGCACCCGGTCAAGCTCGCCGATGCCCGAAGTGGCGCGGGGCGGCGGGGTTTCGCGGGTGGACAGCGTGGTCAGCGGGATCAGCCGACCGCGTTTCGCGCCCAGGCCCTTGGAGGGCGGGCCGGATGACAGCGGCGCCTCTTCCACCACGGTGTTCCAGCCGCCGCAGGCGTCGCAGCGCCCCGCCCATTTGCCATGGGTGGCGCCGCATTCGGAACAGGTGAAGGTGGCCGCCGCTTTTGCCATGGCCCTAGGTGCCCGAGCAGCGCGGCAAGTGCAAGCGCTGGCGGCGCCGGAATGGCCCTTGTTTGGCGGTCTGGAAACGGTCTGGCCTCGGGTGCTGCCCCGGTCAGCGGGCCACCACCGCCGGGGGTCTGGGCTGGATGCGGGATTTTCGCCGCGCAATGGCCTGAGGGGCGGTGTTTCAGCAAGGCGGATAGCGATCGGCCAGCGCGCGCAGGCGTGTGCCGATCGCGTCTGGAAACGCAAATCTCTCGCGGTGGTAATCGCGGGTGCCGACGATCTTTTCGGCGATCAGATCATCGTGCATCTGCCCCATAAGCCCGTTGATCGCCGCCAGGGCGCGCGACATCGCGAACGCCTCGTCCGATGGCGCGATGGTGCGCAGGTCGTCATAGAACGACACCTGTCGGCTGATGATCTTGCGGGTGGCGTGAAATTCGGCCCCGGTCACGGCGTCATGATCCAGAACCCCGCGCAGCTTGCCGATCTGGGTCATGACATAGGCGTGAAAACCGGCGCTGTCGGCCGCATCAAGGCGGTTCACCTCATGGGTGATCCGGCGTTGGGGCAGCCAGGTCAGGAACGCCCGCACGATCGCCACCTCGCGCCGGATCGCCCGCGCGTTGCGCGCCTTGATGGCATCCTGAAGGTGGCCCATCGCCGTTGTCATCCAGTGCAGCACCACCGGGTAGCGGTGGCACCGGTCGTAAAGCGCATGGGCAAAGCGCAGATGTTTGAACTTTGCCCGCACATGTTTGAAGCGCAGGCGTTCGCCCGTGTCCAGATCGCCGTTTTGGGCCAGCCGGTTCAGCAGATCGGCCAGATCGGCCGCATAGCCGCTGGTCTTCCACAACTGCCGGCTGATACGGAAACAGCCGATCAGGTGGCGCGCGTCGATATCCAGGGTGATGGTGTCGGGCAGGGGGGTGGTATCATCCACCACGTCATTGATCAGGATCGCGTCAAAAAGCGCGTCAAGCGTGGCGGCGTCAAAGGCCTCTGCATCCAGATCACGGGCTTTCAGGATCATATGTGCCTCCCATTCCCTGGCCTTCCATCAGCGCGGCGCCGCCAGTTCCGGCTGGGCATAATCGGCCCGGCGCGCGAAACTTTGCAAGGTGAGCGCCAGCATGAACCCGGCCATCACGATTGTTCCCAGCAAAAACGCAAAGCCGACCCCGGTCAGGCCGAACATATGGCCAAGGATATAAAGGATCACCAGATAAATCGCCGTCGCCGCCGACCGCGCCACCAGCGACGCCACCTGCCGCCCGACCATGTAAAGCAGTGATTCCAGTTGAAACGTTGCCATCGACACCACAAGCGCCCAGGTCATGATCTGCATCAGGCCAAAGGCCTCGAGGTATTCCTCGCCAAAGGCAAAGCCGATCAGCGGTCGCCCGGCAATCATCACCACCGCAACCAGCACAAGGCCGACCGCCCCGGCGATGATCCCCACCCGCAGGCCCAGCCGCCAGGGGTGCTTGCTGGCCGGATCAAGGCGCATCACCTCGGGAAAGAAGCTGCGGCTGACCAGATCGGCGGGCTTCTTGGCCGAGTCGAGCAGGGTGGTGGCGATCTTGTAAAGGCCGGCCGCCGCCGGGCCCAGCACCGCCGCCACCACAAGGTTGCTGACCGGCCCCCAGGCCGCGTAAAGCGAATGCGCAAGATTGGTTGTCCAGGCGAAACCCCAGGCACCGGGCAGGCGGCGCGCGGTTTTCACCAGGCCGGGGCGGAACGCATCCATCAGGTCGTGGCGCCGCAATTCGCGGGCGGCCAGCGCCCACAAAACCAGATCCCCCGCCAGATCGCCGACATACCAAGCCACCATGAAACCGGTGAAACCCAGCCCCCAGAAATAACAGATGGCGGCGCCCAGTGCCCGCACCGCCGGGGTGACAAGCTGCTGCGCGCCGATCAGGTCAAAACGATCCAGCACCCGCAACACCCCGGTGGGCGTTGCCGCCGACATGGTCGGGATCAGGGTGCAATAGATCAGCGCAAGCGGCATCACCCCGGCGTCAATCCCCAGTTTGCCGCCGATGAAGGGCAGCAGCGCCATCGCCCCGGCCATGCCGACCGCCGCGCTGATCAGGTCAAGCCCAAGCGCAAACCGGATGGCATCGCGCGCGACGCCGCGATCCTTGCGCGCCAGCGCCGGGGCGGCATAGCGGATGATCACCTGCCAGGTCTGGAACTTGACAATGGTGCCCGCCCCCAGCGCATAGGCGTGAACGACCATCAAAAGACCGAACATCTCGGGCGTCATACCACGGCCTGCCGCTGCCAGCGCGATCAGTCCCAGCGGTGCCGCCAGCGCCTTGGCCGCGCCCAGATAGCTTGCGTTGCGCATGACCGCGCGAAAGGCCCCGTCGGCAAACCAGCGCCTCATGACGCCTTGCGGGATGGCCCGTCCTTCATCGCTGCTCCAGTACCCCGGTGATGGCGGCCTTGGCGTGGTCCAGCACCGCGTCGGCCGAAAGCGCCGAATCGATGTCAAGGATCGGTGCGCCGCCGAATGTCAGCCGTTCGACATCGCGGATCTTGGTTTCCAGCGACGAAACGCGGTGATCGGGCTTGCGCGCGACGGCGGTCGCCAGATCCACCGTCAGGCGGATCACCAGATCGGGCTTGTGGCTTGCCATCCATTCGTAGTGGCGCCGTTCCCTGCGGGCCAGCCAGCGCACCAGCCCAGACCCCGTGGCGGCCTCGTCAAGGCCAAGACCATCGACCTTGCCCGGCACCGCCAGTTGCGGGAACCGGTCGGTCAGGATCGCAAAGCCCTTGGCGCGCAACGCCAGCATCCGCTTGAACCGCCACACCCGGCGCATCGAGAAAAGATAGATGACAAGCGCCGTGACAACGCCCGGCCCGGCCGGATCAGTGGCCTTTGCGGCCTTTTCATGCAGCGTCTTGTCCAGCCGCCCGCCCACCAGCGGCAGGCGCCCGATGGCGCGGCCGATGTTGCCGGTCTGTTTGCCCAGATGGCAAAGCCGCGTCGGTCGGCTTTCATTCATCCAGTCCAGCAGGGCGGTGCCAAGGGTGGATTTGCCCGATCCGTCGGACCCGACGATGGCGATCAGGGGGGGGAAGGGATGCGCTTTCGGTCATGGGCCTGAACTTGAGCTAGGGTCTTGGCAAGTGCCGGGGCTGATCCGGCATCGCGTTTTCCAAAGGCGCGCCCTGCGCCCCCGACGGTTACGCCCCACCTAACGGGCGCCCTGTTGCCCTTCAAGCCCAAATGAGCCGGGGTAATGGCAATGTGTCGCCCGCATCACATGACGGATTTGTGTAAGTAATGTGAAGGTTTTGTGTAACTACGGGGTCAAATTTCATGATAGCCCGGTTGCCTTAGTCAGGGTGTTCCAGGGATTTCCGGTGACCACACAGCAATATCAGTTTTTTACAGGCGGGGATTGGCGCGCTATTTCCCCCGTGAACCAGGGGTTTGGGGGCGTGGCGCAGGTCGGCCGTGGCCCGAAGGCGCGCGATGCGCTGGCGCCGCTGATCACCATCATCGGTTGTGACGGGGCGGGGAAATCTACGCTGGGCGCGGAACTGACCCGGCGGATCAACGGCGCGCGCCCGGCAAGGCTGTGTTATCTTGGCCTGGGGTCGGGGGATATGGGGCGCAAGATCAAGTCATTCCGTCTGGGTGGCCCGCTGATCGAGGGCTATCTTTCGAATTCGAAAAAGGCCGCCGCCACCCGCACGCGGGGCAAGAAAATTCCCGGCATTGGCACGGCGCTGGTCGTTTACGGGTTTTCGCTTTTGCGGCTCATCCGGTTCAAACGGATGATGGCGTTGCGGCGGCGCGGGGTGACGGTTGTCACCGATCGCTATCCGCAGATCGAGGTTGCGGGCTTTTACGACGGGCCGGGCCTGTCGGCGGCGCGCCCCGGAAACCGGCTGGTGGCGTTTCTGGCCCGACAAGAGCGCAAGATGTACGAACGCATGGCCGCGGTGCTGCCCGATGTGGTGATCCGGCTGGGGATCGATGCGGAAACGGCCTTTGCGCGCAAGCCCGATCATTCGATCGACCAGTTGCGCGCCAAGGTGGCGGTGACGTCGGCCCTGACCATTGGCGGCGCGTCGAGTGCCGATGCGGATGCGCGGCGGCCCTGTGCCGGGGTGCTGGAAACCGTGTCGGCGGTTGCCCGGCAGGTGGGTGTCACTGGCGCGGCGGGGTCGCGGCACGGGGTGCCTGGCGCACGATCACTTCCAGCGGGTCATATCCGGTTTGCGTGCCCCAGGCGATGTCTGGCAGGCTGTCGGGTTTGAAGGCAAGGGTTGTCATCTCGTCGCGGCTCACGAACCGGCGGCGGTTGACCACACCGGCGGGGTCTTGCCAGGTGTCTGAAAGGGTGCCGCCGGTGATGGCACAGCGAAAATAGATATCGACCTGATGAAAGCCGCTGTCGGGGTCGTGGAATTCGTTGACCAGACAGGGCAGGCCCACCGTGATCGTCAGACCGCATTCCTCATGCACCTCGCGCGCCAGATTGTCGGGAAGCGAGGCGCCGGTCTCCACCCCGCCGCCGGGCGCGCACCACAGGTCGCTGTCATGCCCCGGCCAGGCATTGACCAGCAGCAGGCGCCCCTGATGCAGGATCACCGCCCGAACCGCCAGCCGGGGCCTCAGCGCCATGGCCGGTTTCCCCGGCGGGTGTTGCGCGCAACCAGGCCCTCACCCCGACCGCACAAAAAACCGCTCTTTCCCATCCTCTCGAAAAAAATACTCAAATCCCGCGCCCTCCTTGCGCGCGCCGGTCAGGGGACGTCACCCGACTGACGGAAATCAGCCACGCGGGACGATCCGGTTGACATGCCCCATCTTGCGCCCCGGCCGGGCACTGGCCTTGCCGTAAAGGTGCAGCGCGGTTGCGGGGGCGCGGGCCAGATCCGGCACCCGGCGGATATCGTCGCCGATCAGGTTTTCCATCACCACATCGGCGTGGCGGCTGCCGTCGCCCAGCGGCCAGCCGGTTATGGCGCGGATATGTTGTTCGAACTGATCCACCGCGCAGGCGTTCTGCGTCCAATGACCCGAATTGTGCACCCGCGGCGCCACCTCGTTCACCACAAGGCCCGCTTCGGTCACGAAAAGCTCGACCCCCATCACCCCGATATATTCCAGCGCATTGAGGATACGCGCCGCCAGCAGCACCGCATCGGTGGCCAGCGCCATGGGGATCGGGGCGGGCACGGTGGTCTTGTGCAGGATGCCGTCCCGGTGTTCGTTGGCGCCGGGATCGAAACACACCACCTCTCCGGTCAGGCCGCGCGCGGCGATCACCGATATCTCGCTGGAAAAGCGCACGAAACCTTCGGCGATGGCGGGGGCGGCGTTCAGGGTGGCCAGTTCCGCCACCCCGTCGCCCGCCTCAATGCGCGCCTGTCCCTTGCCGTCGTAGCCAA
>JACIYW010000250.1 GCA_014359745.1 Paracoccaceae bacterium
TGAAACGAAAGTGCGCTTTCTCGGGCGGTCAGGGCGCGGGACTTATTGCGCGCACCGCGCGCTGACCTTGGGGTTTTATGCGCGGCCAGAGGGGACTCAGAGGGAAACTCAGACGGGAACGTTGTCAAACAGATCCTCGTCCTCATCCAGGCTGGCCCGCCGCGCCCAGGGCGGGGTTGCGGCCCCCAGCCAGGAACGCCGTGTCGGATGGCTGCCGGGGTGCTGCGGCCGATCCTGCCCCGGCGTTTCCAGCGCCGCGCGCAGCCGGTCGGCGCGGTTGGTTTCGGTTGTCTTGATCCCAGTCATCATGTTCCTCCCGAACAGTGGTTTTCAACGATGCCTGTCCCCCCAAGATGGCCCGTTCCGGGCTTTGTCACGACTATGGCGGCCCGAGCCGATTCGCGCCAGAACAACCGGCGTGCGATCGGCATCAAGTTGCGCAGGTCCGGCAGAACGGCGTGTCGGGCAGCAGATCAAGCCGGTCCTCGGCAATCTCGGCGCCGCAGGTCACGCAGGTGCCGTATTCGCCCGCCTCGATACGATTCAGCGCGGCGCGGATGCGCTGCACCTCTTGCTGGCCGGTGCGGCCGATCCCTTCCAGAACCTCGTCTTCTTCGTGTTCGATGGCCAGATCGTCCCAATCCTTGGTGCCGTTATGGGTGTCGAGTTCGGTATCGATATGGCGAAACCTGGCCTCAAGTTCAGCAAGGCGGTCAAGCAGTTGCTGTTTGCGGGTTTCGATCGGGGTCATCATGTCCTCCATGCAAGATAAATGAAAGCCTAGCTTGTGTCGGGCGCGGCGACCTTGATCGTAATCAAATACCCGTGATGAATCTTGCCCGCTTTGGCCCTGCCTGTTGTGGCACGCCTCCTTGCACAAGGAAACCCGCGCCGGTTGCCTGGCGCGGGTTATCCAGTCCGGCGGCTGTTCGGTCGCCTTGGCGGTCGGGGTTAGTGCAGCCGGTAGTCTTCGGGGATGAAGGCCAGATCGTCCTGACCGGAACCGATGGCCATATGGCAGGCCGCACAGCCTTCCGCCGTGCCATCCACCGCGCCGCCGGTCTGCATCAGGATGCTGCCGTCACCGCCGATCGAGGTATAGATCCAGTCATTGGTATCGGGCGAGGTGCCGGCAGCCTTCTTTTCCATCACGAACAGGGTTTCAAGATAGGCCTGCCCGTCGCCGCGCACCGTGAACGTCGGCTTGGCAATGATGCCGCCCACCGGCATTGCGCCGATGTCTTCATATTTGCCATAGGCGGGCGCGGCGATCGCATTGGCGAAATTCACCGCATAGCGCCCGGCGTGGGTGGCCGAGATATAGGGTTGCGTGGCGAAATTCTTCCAGGTGGTGAAGCTGTCGGCAACCTCGCTGTCGCCATCCGACCAGGCGGCGGGCACGATCAGCGACGAGCCCGTGTCGGCTTCGGCCGATTTCATGCTGTTGAACACGCAGTCGTAAAGCGCCTTGACTTCGGCATCGGTGACGTCGGGCATCGCCGCCGCGGCGCAGGGATTGGCCGCCGCGCAGGGATTGGCCGCCGCGCAGGGATTCGAAGCGGCGCAGGGGTTGCAGGCCGCGGCCGATTTCAGGCGCGGCACATAACATCCGGTTGCCACGGCCGGGCTTGCCGCCCCGCAGGGGTTGGCAGCCGCGCAGGGGTTGGCAGCCGCGCAGGGGTTCGCAGCCGCGCAGGGGTTCGCAGCCGCGCAGGGGTTGCACGCGGATGCCTTGGCCGCGCAGGGATTGGCCTTGCATTGGGCAAGGGCG
>JACIYW010000251.1 GCA_014359745.1 Paracoccaceae bacterium
CTTGAGGCCGATCTGCTGGCCGATGAAAAGGAACTGGCCGAGCATCTGATGCTGCTTGATCTGGGGCGCAACGACGTCGGGCGCGTGGCGACGGTGGGCAGCGTGCACCCGACCGAGGAATTCATCATCGAACGCTATTCCCACGTCATGCACATCGTCTCCAACGTCGAGGGCGAGATCGCGGAAGGCGAGGATGCGCTTTCGGCGCTACTGGCAGGGCTGCCCGCAGGCACCGTTTCGGGCGCGCCCAAGGTGCGGGCGATGCAGATCATTGACGAGCTGGAGCCGGAAAAGCGCGGCGTTTACGGCGGTGGCGTGGGATATTTCGCCGCCAATGGTGAAATGGACATGTGTATCGCGCTGCGCACCGCCGTGATCAAGGACGAGGTGCTCTATATCCAGGCCGGCGGCGGCGTGGTCTATGACAGCGACCCCGAGGCCGAATGGCAGGAAACGGTGAACAAATCCCGCGCGCTCTCTCGCGCCGCCGAGGATGCGGGCCAGTTCGTGCGGCGCGGCAACCTTTGACGCAGCGCATGTGGCGCGTGCGGGAGCGCTCCGCGCGGGAGTATTTGGGTCGAGAGGATGAAAGCAGTCAGCGCGGACGGGCGGCCTTTTCATCGACCCCTGATCGGCCTTCGCGGCGTTCGAGTTCCGCAAGCACCTCGGCCAGCGTCACATCGCGCGCGGCCAGCATCACCAGCAGGTGATACAGCACATCCGCCGCCTCGGCGGTCAACCGCGCCCGGTCGCCGCGCACGGCCTCGATGATCGCCTCGATGGCCTCTTCGCCGAATTTCTCGGCGCATTTTTCCGGGCCCTGCGCCAGCAGCCGCGCCGTCCAGGATGTTTGCGCATCGGCGCCACGGCGCGCGGCGATGGTTTCGGCCAGGCGGTGCAGCGCGCTCATGTCAGCCTCATGTCGATACCGGCGGCGGCCATGTAATCCTTGGCCTGCCGGATGGTGAAATCGCCGAAATGAAAGATCGACGCCGCCAGAACCGCGCTGGCGTGTCCTTCGGTCACGCCCTCGACCAGGTGCTGCAACGTCCCCACCCCGCCCGAGGCGATAACGGGCACCGGCACCGCATCGGCAATGGCGCGCGTGAGGGGCAGGTTGAACCCCGCGCGGGTGCCGTCACGATCCATCGAGGTAAGCAATATCTCGCCCGCGCCCTTCGCCGCCACGGTGCGCGCGAATTCCACCGCATCGATCCCGGTCGCCCGACGCCCGCCGTGGGTGAATATCTGCCACCGGCCCGGCGCGACGGTCTTGGCGTCGATGGCGACCACGATGCACTGGCTGCCGAACCGGTCGGCGGCCGCGGCCACGACATCGGGGTTGGCGACGGCGGCCGAATTGAACGACACCTTGTCGGCCCCCGCCAGCAACAGCGCGCGCACATCCTCCGGGCTGCGCACCCCGCCGCCCACCGTCAGCGGGATGAACACCTGTTCGGCGGTGCGCGTCACCAGGTCGAACATGGTGCCCCGGTTTTCATGGGTGGCGTGGATATCCAGAAAACACACCTCGTCCGCGCCCGCCGCGTCATAGGCCTTGGCCGCCTCGACCGGATCGCCCGCGTCGCGCAGATCAACGAAATTCACACCCTTGACCACGCGCCCATCGGCCACGTCAAGACAGGGAATGATCCGGGTTTTCAACATGCCATCGCCTTTTGAATGAA
>JACIYW010000252.1 GCA_014359745.1 Paracoccaceae bacterium
AATCAATAATTGGCATTATTTTGCACAATATGCCATGTGTCGCATTATAGTGCCATCATTTTCTTGCGCGCGCCCTGGCGTTCCGGCGTGTAGTGTTTCAGGCACTGATCGATAGCGCAGCTTTACGCAGAGAGCCAGCAATTAGGTGACCAAGCGTTCGGTTTTTATCGGGGCCGAGAGCGCACCCGATCCTTGCACCCGATCGGGGCGGCGGCCTGCGCCACCGCCCCGACAGACGATCAATTGGCCTTGGCGTAATCGGCCATCAGTGCCCGTGCCTCGTCGATCAGCGCCTGACCGTCGATACCCTTCGACTTCATGTCGGCGACCCAGCTTTCGTAGATCGGCTCAACCTTGGCGCGCCATTCGGCGGCGCCCTCCTCGGGCACGGTCACGATATTGTTGCCCAGATCGACGGCGATCTGGCGCGCCGGGCCATCGGCATCGGCCTGCGTACCACCCGCGAAGATCGAGAATTCCAGACCCGAGTTCTTGTCGATCACCGCCTTCAGATCATCGGGCAGGCTTTCGTATTTGTCCTTGTTCATCGCCATGACGAAGGTCAGCACATAAAGCCCCGGCCCTTCGAATTCGGTGTGGTTGTGCACCAGTTCCTGCACCTTGAGCGCGGTGGTCACTTCCCACGGGATGGTGGCGCCGTCGATCACGCCCTTGGACAGGCCTTCAGACACCGCAGGCACCGGCATGCCGACCGGGGTCGCGCCCACCAGCGTCAGCAATTCATTCACCATCCGCGATCCGCCACGGATCTTCATGCCTTGCAGATCGGCGGGATGCACAACCGGTTTGTTGGTGTGAAACACGCCGGGCCCGTGCACCCATGTGCCAAGGATATGCACATCCTTGAAATCGGTGTCTTTCATGTGTTCTTCAAACATCTGCCAATAGGCGGAAGATGCCGCGCGCGCATCGGCCACCATGAATGGCAGTTCGAACACCTCGGTTCGGGGGAAACGGCCGGGGGTGAACCCGTTCACCGCCCAGACGATATCGGCGATGCCGTCGGTCGCCTGATCGATCAGTTCGGGCGGCGTGCCGCCAAGCTGCATCGAGGGGAAGCGTTCCACCTTGATCCGGCCATTCGAATCGCGTTCGACATTGTCGGCCCAGACATCCAGCACCAGCTTGGGCACGTTGGCCTGCGCGGGCAGGAACTGGTGCAGCCTCAGCGTCACCTCTTGCGCCATCGCGGCGCCGACGGTCAGACCAGCGGCCAGCGCCGCCATCGCGCCGCCCCCTGCCAGGCCCAGGATCGTTCTGCGTTTTATCATCCAATAACCTCCCTGTTTTAAACTCTCGCGTTGCGGCGACTCATCACCGTGCGCGCGTTTCGCTGGACACCGCGCCCTCAAGGCCGGTGCTGCCATAAAGCCATTCCACCTGATCATACCACTGATCGGGGCTGCGCGCGCTCATCACCGCGTTACGCAATGCGGCATGGGCCCCGGCGGGGTGATAGACGTGCTGCCCGATCTCGCGCGATTGCAACTGCACCCGCGCGGTGCGCAGGCGGCGGCGTTCCTGATAGGATTGCAGAACCTGTTCCACGTTCTCCGGC
>JACIYW010000253.1 GCA_014359745.1 Paracoccaceae bacterium
CATAATGGCGTTCAACCGCACCCTCGGCCGCCAATCCACCGTGATAGGCCATCGCCCCGCGCGACGCACGGGCCACTGCGCCATCCATCGCCATTCCACCGTTCATTCATCCCCTCCTCGTGCCAAAGCCGCCTGATAAACCACCCGCCGCGGCAGGCCCAGTTGCCGCGCAACCGCCGCCACCGCATCCTTGCGGGTCATGGTCCGCAACGCCGCATTCAACGCCTCCTCCAACCCCGCCAGATCGCCCGTCGGCCCCCGTGCCCGATCCAGCAAAAGCACGATCTCGCCACGGATCACCTGATCCGCTGCCCAGGCCACCAGTTCGCCAAGGCTGCCACGCTGCACCTCTTCGAATCGTTTCGTCAATTCCCGGCACACCGCCGCCTCTCTCTCTTCTCCCATACACTCCACCAATTCATCTAAGATTCGGTGAACGCGTTTGGGCGACTCGTAAAGCACCACCGTCGCCGGCACAGTTGCAAGTTCGGCCAGGAACCTCGCGCGCGCGCCGGCCTGCGGCGGCGCGAATCCCGCGAACAGGAACCGGTCGGTCGGCAGGCCGCTGACCGTCAACGCCGCCAGCACCGCCGAGGCGCCCGGCGCGGCCAGTACCTTGTGCCCCGCCTCGATGGCCGCGCGCGCCAGTTGAAAACCCGGATCGGCGATCAGCGGGGTTCCGGCCTCGGATGCATAGGCAACCGATTTCCCCTCGTCCAGGGCGGCCATCAGGCGCGGCCGCATCCGGGGGCCGTTGTGATCATGATAGGCCACAAGCGGCCGCTCGCCGGGGCTCAGCCCGTGGATCTCCATCAGGTGGCGCAGGGTGCGTGTATCCTCGGCGGCCAGCACATCGGCCGTCGCCAGGATATCCAGCGCGCGCAGCGTGATATCGCGCGCCGCCCCGATCGGGGTCGACACCATGTAAAGCCCCGGCGGCAACGGGCCGGTGTCACCATAGCTCATTCGCGCACCCCAACCTGCTTATGGAAAGTTTACTTCACGGCGCAAACCTTTTAGGCTTTCGGCAACAGGGGCGTCCAGTGCCCACGATCAGGAGATGTCCATGGTTGCCGTTTTGCCCACGCCCCGCCGCCGGGCCGTTCGCCTTGCGCTGCTGTTGCTGACAGCGCTTGGCCTTGCCGCCTGCGATACCCTGCCGGGGTCTGGCACCAATACCGGCCTTCGGATCAACACCGACCGGCCGGTGCAGGTCGCGCTGCTGGTGCCCGGTGGCTCGGGTCAATCAGGCGACAGTGTTCTTGCCGAAAGTCTGGAGAAGGCCGCGAGGCTGGCCATTGCCGATCTGCAAGGCGCCCGGATCGATCTGCGCGTCTACAATACCGGCGGCCAGCCCGCGCAGGCCGCCCAGGTGGCGGTTGCCGCCGTCGGCGATGGTGCCCGCGTGATCCTTGGCCCGGTCTTTGGCGAGGCGGCCAATGCCGCGGGCGTTGCCGTGGCGCCGCGCAATGTCAACGTGCTGAGCTTT
>JACIYW010000254.1 GCA_014359745.1 Paracoccaceae bacterium
GTTGCGCGACGCGGCGCGCGCGCTGGCAGGCCCGAACCGCAAAGGCCCGAACCGCAAAGGCCCGAACCGCAAAGCCCATGACCGCAATGCCCGAAACCGCATTGCCGAAAACCGCATTGATTGCCGCGCCCGGCGCCACGGGCTATGGCTGTGGCAAACAGGGGGCAGGATCGCCGCAGACATGACGGCACTCAGCAAATATCAACGGCTGGAATGTTCCGGCCTTTGGCGCGGCACGCCGGACGACCAGCGCCGCGAGGTGGTGGTGGCCTTTGGCGATGCCTCGCTGGTGATCTGCGATGTGCGCAGCGGCACGCCCCTGTCGCATTGGTCGCTGCCCGCGGTGGAACGGGTCGGCACCGCCACCGCCCTGCCCGCGCTTTACGCCCCCGGCCCCGAAGCGACCGAGGTGCTGGAAATCGACGACGACACGATGATCGCCGCCATCGAAAAGGTGCGCGGCGTGATCGCGGCGCGGCGCCGGTCCGACGGGCGGCTGCGGCGCGGCATCTCTTTCGGCATCGCCGCGGCGGCGGTTGTGGGGTTGGCGATCTGGCTGCCCGGCGCGCTGGTTCGCCAGACCGCAAGCGTGCTGCCCGCCGCCAAACGCGCCGAAATCGGCGGCACGATTCTGGCCGATATCATCCGCACCCATGGCCCCCCGTGCAATGACCCGCTGGGCCGCCGCGCGCTGGACCGGCTTCAGGCGCGGGTGCTGGGCCGGGGGCAGGGTTCGGGCGGCGGGCAGGTTCTGATCCTGCGCGACGGGCCGCAACCGGCGGCGCATCTGCCCGGCGCACGGGTGCTGTTGTCGCGGGCGCTGGTGGAAAAGGCCGATGGGCCGGCGCTGGCGGCGGGGTATATCCTGGCCGAACGGCTGACGGCCGAACAAAACGACCCGATCCTGCCCGCGCTCGACTATGCCGGGGTGGTTGCCACCTTTCGGCTGCTGACCACCGGCAGCCTGCCCAAGGGTGCGCTGGATGGCTATGGCGCACGGCTGTTCGCGCGCGGCGCACCCCTTCCGCCCGCCGCGGCGCTGCTGGCGCGTATGGACCAGGCCGGGATACCCGCCGCCCCGTTGGCCCGTGCCATCGATCCGGGCGGCGCCACCACGCGGCCACTGATCGAAGGCGACCCTTACCGCGAGAAAGCCCCGCCACTGCTGCTGGGCGATGGCGATTGGGTCAGCCTTCAGGGGATTTGTACGCCGTGAAAACCGCCTGACCATCGCGTCCATGACATCTTGCGGATTGCTGCCCGTCGGGTTCATTGCCCGGACCGGCGCGCGCGTGGCGGGGGCGAGAGATGAGTATTTGCGCCAAGATGAAATGAGCGCGTTTTCTTGCGCGGTCGTTTTCTTGCGCGGTCGTTTTCTTGCGCGGTCAAGGGGCGGGTCTGATGGGGCGCATCCCCCCGCCCAAAGCCCCCGCGCGCGGGGGCTGTGG
>JACIYW010000255.1 GCA_014359745.1 Paracoccaceae bacterium
CAGCGTGGCGCTGCCCGCCGTCACCTTGTAGCCGCCGCGCCCCGACAGCACATAAGACAGCGTGGATTTGCCCGAACCGTTCGGCCCCATGATCGCATGCACCGTGCCCGCCTTGATCGACAGATCAAGACCGCGCAGGATCTTTACTTCGGAATCTTCTTCAAGTTCGGCGTGCAGGTTCTTGATTTCAAGCATCTTGTCGTCCTTCTTCATGTCGGGGCCGGGCCTAGGGCCTGGTCATCATATCGATAATCGTCAAAAGCTGATCGGGCGGCACCGCCATCGGTTCAACCGCGAAGTCCGCCATCCGGCCGATCAGGGTGCGCGGCGCGCCCAGAAATGCCTCGATCCGATGATAGGCCTTGCGCGATTTGTAATCATCCACCAGCACCGTCAGTGGCCGTTTGCTGCGTAGTGCCGCAGCCATCGCGCAGCCAGCGCGAAAGCGCCCGTCCACCAGCACCACATCGGGCTGTTCGAAACCGGGCCTGTCCCAGACCGCAAGCGGATAGCGCGCATAGCGCGACCAGCCGCTTTTATCGACGGGATAGCCCCATTCGCCCGTCTCGCCTATGTCGGACCAGATCACATCAACCGATGTATCGTTGGCAGGCGGGTTGGCCGCGAACCAGCCGCGCATCATTTCCGCCCAGCCCTGATCGCTTTCAACCGAATACACCCGCTTGCCGGTCATCCCGGCGGCCATCACGGTTGATCCGCCCGACCCATATTCAAGGATGACCCGCGCCGCGTCATAGGCTGCGCGCAGATGCGCGGCCTCGGCTGACGGCAGGGTCAGTTGCGGGCGGCGCATCTTGGGGTGTGGATCGGGCCTGGCCGCCATCGCTGCATTTTTTCCGGGTGTTCCTGTCATCGCCCCGCTGTCCTACCCCACGCTGCCTTCCAAGGATATCGCCACCAGTGCTTGCGCTTCCATGGCGAATTCCATCGGCAGGGCCTGCAACACGTCGCGGCAAAAGCCGTTGACGACCAGCGCCACCGCCTCTTCCTCGTCCATGCCGCGCGAGCGGCAGTAGAACAGTTGATCGTCATCCACCTTGGAGGTGGTCGCCTCGTGTTCGACGCGCGAGGAATTGTTCTTTACCTCGATATAGGGCACGGTGTGCGCCCCGCATTTGTCGCCGATCAGCAGGCTGTCGCATTGGGTGTAATTGCGTGAATTGGTGGCCTTGGGATGCATCGACACCAGGCCCCGATAGGTGTTCTGCGCGCGGCCCGCAGAAATGCCCTTGGACACGATGCGCGATCTGGTGCGTTTGCCCAGATGCACCATCTTGGTGCCGGTATCGGCCTGCTGCATGTTGTTGGCGATGGCGATGGAATAGAATTCGCCCTGACTGTCATCACCCCGCAGGATGCACGACGGGTATTTCCAG
>JACIYW010000256.1 GCA_014359745.1 Paracoccaceae bacterium
GATCCCGACGACCGCCTTGCCGGCAGGGCGGGGGCCGTCGGGGATGATCGGCTGCTGGCACCGATGCCGGGGGTTGTCGTTTCGGTGGCGGTCAAGCCCGGAGACGCCGTTACCGAGGGGCAGCCGCTGCTGGTCATCGAAAGCATGAAGCTTGAAACGACCCTGACCGCGCCGCGCGACGGTGTGGTTGCCGAAATCCCGTTCGCCGCGGGCGACAGTTTCGGGCTCAAGGCCGTCCTTGCCCAACTGGCCCCGCAGGAGGAGTGACTATGCGCCGGATCGAAAGCCATATCGACACCAACGCCGCCGATTACAAGGCCAATTTCGCCGCGATGAGCGCGCGCCTGAAAGAGTTTCACGCCCGCCAGCATGCCGCCCGCTTTGATCGCCCGCAGCGCGATATCGACCGTCTGGCGCGGCAGAACAAGCTGGGCGTGCGCGAGCGGCTGGAACTGCTGCTCGATCCCGGCACGCCGTTTCTTGAATTCTCGACGCTGGCCGCCTGTCGTGAATATGACGGCGCGGTGCCCGGTGCCGCGGTGGTGACCGGCATCGGCATCGTGCAGGGCCGCGAGGTGGCCATCCACGCCAACGATGCCAGCGTCAAGGGCGGGGCCTGGTATCCGCATACGGTTAAAAAGATCGTGCGGCTTCTCGATGTGGCATTGGAAAACCGTTTGCCGGTCATCCACATCTGCGACAGCGCGGGCGGGTTCCTGCCGCTCCAGCACGGGGTGTTTCCCGACCGCTATCTGGGCGGGCGGGTGTTTCGCAACCAGGTCAAGCTGAGCCAGGCGAACATCCCGCAGATCGCCATCGTCGGCGGGCATTGCACCGCGGGCGGTGCCTATGTGCCGACGCTGAGCGATTACAACATCATCATCGAAGGCACCGGGGCGATCTTTCTGGGCGGCCCGCCGCTGGTCAAGGCAGCCACCGGCGAAGAGGTCGGCGTGCAGGAACTGGGCGGCGCGGTGATGCACACCTCTGTCTCGGGCACCGGCGATTATCGCGCCGCCACCGAACAGCACGCCTTTGCACTGGCGCGCGAGATTGTCAGCCAGTGGAAGCGCACGCCGAAAACGATCATCGAGACCGCAGCCTATGAAGAACCCTGTTACGATCCCCATGAACTTTACGGTATCATTCCCAAGGACCGGAAGACCCAGTTCGACATGCGCGAGGTCATGGCCCGGATCGTGGACGGTTCGCGCTTTCACGAATACCAGCCCGATTACGGCACCACGATGGTGTGCGGTTTTGCCCATATCTGGGGTTACAAGGTGGGGATCCTCGCCAATAACGGGGTGCTGTTCAACGACAG
>JACIYW010000257.1 GCA_014359745.1 Paracoccaceae bacterium
GACACGGTGGGTTCAGCCCCGGCATTGCCCTTGCTGACCAGGGGTTCGGCAAAAAGCGTCGCCGCCTGCGGCGAAACCCGCCCCGCAAGCGCATGATGCAGCGCCGGATACCGTTCCAGCGCCAGCGTGCCATCGACGTCAAGGCAGCGCTTCAGGTCAATGCGCGTCTTGGTAAAGAAATGGGCGGCCATATTCATTGTCCTCCGGCGGCACGTTGCAGGCGCACAGTGCTGGTAATGTTGGGTTCCGGCTGAAAGACCGAACAAGTTGCCCGCGCATCGGATTGCAGGGTGCAGCTTGCGACACGGCGAAAAATCCACCCGTCATTGCTGCAAGACAGGTTCCCAGGCTCTTCGATGATCAGGCGTCCACTGGGATCGAAGGATCCCGAAACCGGGCCTTCGCAGGTCGTGCCATCGGTGGCGCGCATCTTTTCCGTACCTTGACCGTTGCCGTCAAAGCAGATGTTCCACTGGTTATATAGCGTGATCCTGTTGGTCCTGACGTTGCGCACCCTCATCTGGGCTTCCAGATCCCAACACCCGGTCAGCGCGTCAAGATCACCGCGTTCCCAGGCGTCGCGGTCAATCAGGGGGGGCTGCATTGCCGTCTCTGGCGGAACCGGGGCTGGGGGCGGATCGTCAAACACCACAGTGCATTGCCTGGCCGCCAGTTCCTGTTCCAGAAAGGCGATCCGGCTGCGCAGAGACGCGCCTTCGCTGCGCAACTCGTCCAGCCTGCCGCGGTCCGTGACGCTGACGGGTATCGGGCAATAGCGCGCCAGCGCCGTGGTGCCCCACAAGACCACCCCACAGGCCTGAAGCAGCAGCGCCGTACCTAGCAACACGACCAGAACAAGTGCCAAGGGTAATATGATACGAACGAATACGGACATGGTTCTCGATATCAAAACGGTAGGTTCCTCACATTAGAGGTTCAAAAGAAACATGCGTCAATGCAGTGTGGCCGACTTATGGGTGATAAATCCTATCGCCAAACATGTGGTTTCAGGGATGAACCGGGCGGCCTTCCGGGCCATGTGGTGCCGCCTTGCGCCGGTTGGCCTGGGCCCCGTGAAGCCGGGATTCCGTGCGCAACAGGGCCTCACAAACCCGTATTTCGTGCGATTGCAGGAATTATCATTTTACATGGACGCGATTCCAAAGGTACATTTACAAGCAAATACCCTGATTTTCGCGCGAAAGGATGAGTACCATGCATATCAGCAAACTGATCATGACGACAGCCATCGTCGCGGTTATGGCAGTGCCCGCCCAGCAAACGCAGGCAAGTGACTTTGTGAAAGGCGCA
>JACIYW010000258.1 GCA_014359745.1 Paracoccaceae bacterium
GCGAGGTGCGCTGATAGCCTCTGCACCGCCATCGCATCCGCCCTGACCGACTTCACCCCACAAGAATGCGCGAGATATCTCCGGCACGCAGGGTATGCGTCAACTTGATCGCCAATGACTCTAGTGGTCACCACCTGACGGATGGTGCCCAATGAAGGCGTCGCATGGGATGCAGCGGGCTGCGGTGCACGAGGCGCGTCGGAATGGCCCGGGGCGCGGGCGTTCAGGTCCTGCCCCAAATGCGCGGAAACAAGGCGCGGCACGCGCCGCCGCGCAGCGCCCGACCGCCCCCCGGGCGGGCGCTTTTGCAAGGTCAACGTCCGCTCAATCGTTTCAGTATCTGGCACCATAAATCGAGGACCACGCGCGTTCCTGCGCCCACCCGCGGTCGGGCGCTGCGCGGCGTGCCGACCGGCGAGACGAGTGGTCACGAAGGGTGACAGAGCGGGAAATAGGCATGTTTTGTCAGGTGTTGAAGCCCAGAGCGCCCGCCCCGGCAGGTGCTGCCCTCCTGTCTCGGGCGTATCGAACTGGCGTAACGCTACTTGATGAGCGCCACCACCTCGCGGAAACGCGGGTGGGTGGCGCTTTTCAGCCACTCGAAGACCACCATTTCGGTGGTCACGATCCCGGCCCCGTGGCGGGCCATGCGGGCGAGCGCCGCTTCGCGATTTTCGGGCGCGCGCGATCCGGTGGCGTCGGCCACCACGGCCACCTCGCACCCCGCCGCGCGCAGGCCCAGAACGGTCTGCAACACGCAGACATGCGCCTCGCAGCCGCAAACGATCACCTGATGATCCGCCGGGAGGGCCGTGGCCAGCGCGGTCTCGGCGCAGGCGTCAAAGCTCATCTTGGCGCGCACCGCCTCGCCCGGAGCGGGGGCGAGATCGGGGACCGTGGCCCCCAGCTTTGCGGGGTTCTGCTCGGTGAAGCTGCGCGGCACGTCGAGGATGCGCGCCGCCTGCAACAGCCGCGCGCCATTGGCCACCACGCCCGCGCCCGCGTGGATCGCGGGCATGAGCCGGGCCTGAAAGTCGATCAGCAGCAGGTGCGAGCGGTCGGCGTCGATCATGGCCCGAGCCTGCCCTGTCTGCGCGGCGCTGGCAAGGGGGCACCGCTGACGGCGCAGGGCTATCGCATTTGACCGATGACGGATCTTGCGAAGGCGTCGGACCATCCGGAGCGCTTTCTTTTGCGCGAGATGGGGAGTTTCGGGCGGGCGGTTCGCAGCAGATTGAGGGTGAGGCGGC
>JACIYW010000259.1 GCA_014359745.1 Paracoccaceae bacterium
ACGATTTTATGCCTAGTTGCCTCTGGCCGACGCTGCGCGCTTGCGCGCCCGCACGCCTGCGCCGTCGTGTCAGGGGGAAACATGACCAAGCAACTGATTTTATGCGATTGTCTGGGCACTCAGCCGATCGACCGCGACGGGTTGCAACGGGCGACCGGGATGAAATGCTCTCGGGTGCACGCAGCGCTTTGCACGACCGATCTGGCCAGCGCCGAGGCCGCTTTGCGCGGCGGTGACGCGGTGATTGCCTGCGGACAGGAAGCCGAACGTTTCGTCACGTTGGCCGATGACCTGGGCCTGCCGCCGCCTGTCTGTGTCGATATCCGGGATCGCGCCGGCTGGTCCGATGAGACCGCGACGGCCAAAATGGCCGCCCTGCTGGCCGAGGCGCTGATCCCGCGACGCGGCACCAAATCGCTGGATGTGACATCGGGCGGCAGTTGCCTGATTATCGGGCGCAGCGGGGTGGCGCTGGCGGCGGCGGGCCGTCTGGCCGATGTGCTGGCGGTCACGGTGCTGGCAAGCGACACGCCCGATATGCCCGCGCCGCGGGGTGTCGAACTGGTGCAGGGGCGGTTGCGCCGGGTCACGGGGACGCTGGGAAATTTCACCCTGCACCTTGATCAGGTGCGTATCGCAGAACCGGGCGGGCGCGGCGCGGTCAGCCTTGGCGCGCCGCGCGACGGGGGCGAAACCCGCTGCGACATCATCCTTGATCTGTCGGGCGGCACGCCGCTGTTTCCCGCCCCTCACAAGCGCGACGGCTATCTGCGCGCCGATCCTGCCGATCCGCTGGCCGTGGCCGATGCCGTGTTCGAGGCGGCGCAGCATGTCGGCACCTTCGAGAAGCCGCTTTACCTGAGGGTGGAGGAGGCGCTTTGCGCCCATTCGCGCGCGGGTCAGGTCGGGTGCACGCGCTGTCTGGATATCTGCCCAACCGGCGCGATTCTGCCGGGGGGCGATCATGTGACCGTCAATCCGATGGTCTGCGCAGGGTGCGGCGCCTGTGCAGCCCTGTGCCCTTCGGGGGCGATCAGCTATGACGCGCCGCCGATCGACGATCTTTTGCACCGGATGCGGGTGCTGTCGGACAGCTATCAAAAGGCCGGGGGCCGGGCGCCGCGCCTTCTGGTGCATGATGCGGGCCATGGCGCCGAAATGATCAGCCTGGCTGCGC
>JACIYW010000026.1 GCA_014359745.1 Paracoccaceae bacterium
TCAACAAGCCGAACCGGCTGGAATTCGCCGTGGTCAACCTCGGCCTCGTGCAGAAATTCATCGATGCGGGCAAGATCGACGCAGCCAAGCCGATTGATGAGGATGCGCTGATCGCCTCGGGGCTGGTGCGCCGCAAACGCGACGGAATTCGCGTTCTGTCCAAGGGCGAAATCACCGCCAAGGTCGACCTGAAGGTTTCGGGCGCGTCCAAATCGGCGATCGAGGCGGTTGCAAAGGCCGGTGGTTCGCTGACGGTCATCCCCCGTCATGCGGCAACAGCCGAAGGCGCGGCCGCAGAATAGGCTTGTAGGCGGTGTCAGAGCCGCTTACATCACGATAGGTTTTCCTGCGCCGCCGACCGGAAACCGGTTCGGCGGCGCAAACATGAAAGAGACTTGGCATGGCATCTGCTGCGGAGCAAATGGCGGCGAATTTGAGCTGGGGCGCGCTGGGTAAGGCGGTTGACCTGCGCCACCGGATCTTTTTTACGCTGGGGCTGCTGATCGTTTACCGGCTGGGCACCTATATTCCGGTTCCCGGTATTGACGGCACGGCGCTGCGTCAATTCATGGACAGCGCGGCTTCCGGGATCGGGGGCATGTTGAACATGTTCACCGGCGGCGCCATCAGCCGGATGGGGATCTTCGCGCTGGGGATCATGCCCTATATTTCCGCCTCGATCATCGTTCAGCTTATGACGGCGCTGGTGCCGCAGCTTGAGCAACTCAAGAAAGAGGGGGAGCAGGGGCGGCGCAAGATCAACCAGTACACCCGGTTTGGCACGGTGTTTCTGGCGACGTTTCAGGCTTACGGTCTGGCGGTCAGCCTTGAGGCCGGCGATCTTGTCACCGATCCGGGGATGTTTTTCCGTGCGGCCACGGTGATCACGCTGGTGGGCGGCACGATGTTTCTTATGTGGCTGGGGGAACAGATCACCGCGCGCGGTATCGGCAACGGCATATCACTGATCATTTTCGTGGGCATCATTGCCGAGATCCCCGCGGCGCTGGCGCGGTTTCTGAGCCAGGGCAGGAGCGGGGCGATATCGCCCGCGGTGATCATCGCGGTTTTGCTGATGGTGGCGGCGGTAGTTGTGTTCGTGGTGTTCATGGAACGCGCCCTGCGCAAGATCCACATCCAGTATCCGCGCCGTCAGGTTGGCATGAAGGTTTATGATGGCGGGTCGTCGCACCTGCCGATCAAGGTCAACCCCGCGGGCGTGATCCCGGCGATCTTTGCCTCGTCGTTGCTGTTGTTGCCAACGACGCTGGCGACCTTTTCGGGCAATCAGACCGGGCCGGTGATGTCGACCATTCTGGCCTATTTCGGCCCCGGCCAGCCGCTTTATCTGTTGTTTTTTGCGGCGATGATCATCTTCTTCACCTTTTTCTATACGTTCAACGTGTCGTTCAAGGTCGATGACGTGGCCGAGAATCTGAAGAACCAGAACGGGTTCGTTCCCGGCATCCGCCCCGGCAAACGTACCGAGGAGTACCTGGAATTCGTGGTGACGCGGGTTCTGGTGATCGGGTCGGGATATCTTGCGCTGGTGGCGTTGTTGCCGGAAATCATGCGCTCGCAACTTGCCATTCCGTTCTATTTCGGGGGCACTTCGGTGCTGATTGTCGTGTCGGTGACGATGGACACGATCAATCAGGTGCAATCGCATCTTCTTGCGCATCAATATGAGGGGCTGATCGAACGGTCACAGTTGCGGGGGCGTAAACGCAGTGGCGCCGCCAAGCCCAAGAAAGGACCAGCGCGCAGATGAATATCGTATTGTTAGGCCCGCCCGGCGCGGGAAAGGGAACGCAGGCGCGCCGCCTGATCACCGAGCGCAACATGGTTCAGCTTTCGACTGGCGACATGCTGCGCGAGGCGCGCAGCAGCGATAGCGAGATGGGCCGCCTTGTGGCAGAGGTCATGGACCGGGGTGGTCTGGTGACCGATGAGATCGTGATCGGTCTGATCGAGGAACGGATTGCCGCCGACCATGGCGGCGGCCTGATATTTGACGGGTTTCCCCGCACCCTGGCGCAGGCCGATGCGCTGGAGGCGCTGCTGGCCCAGCACGGGGAACCGCTGGCCGCGGCGATCGAGATCCGCGTGGATGACGAGGCGCTGGTGGCGCGGATTTCGGGCAGGTACACCTGTGCATCCTGCGGTGAGGTTTATCACGACATGACGCAGCCGCCCGCAAAGGCGGGTGTATGCGATGCCTGCGGTGGCACCGAATTCATCCGTCGCGCCGATGACAACGAGGAAAGCCTGCGGCACCGCCTTATGGAATATTACCGCAAGACCTCGCCGTTGATCGGCTATTACCATGCCAAGGGAATTCTGGCGACGGTTGACGGGCTGGAAAAAGTCGAGGATGTCGCCGCGAAGATCGCCGCCGTGCTTGATCGGGCTTGACGGGTGGAAACATGCCACCCGCGTGGTGCTGACTGAAAAACCCCACCACGGCCCGGCCGGGTGGGGTTTTGTGTTATGGGCCGGGTGCTGGCCGGCGCGGGCCGCCTGCAGCCGATTTCATTCGGTCGGGGCCATTCCCGTAACCCGCGCGCGCAAGGCTGGCGCGGGAATGGAGTATTTTTTCCAAGATGAAGCAAAACAGCAGTATCATGACCGCTCAGGCTGCGGACCAGGTTGAGCGCGAAAGGCGCTGCTAGCTGTCGATGGCGGGCTGCTGTTGCTGGGTGGCCGGGCGCGGCTGTGCCGGGGCGGCGGGTTTGCCGGACGACAGCGGGTCTTCCTGGCGCTGAACGGAGCCTTCGAAATGAGCGCCCGATTCTATGGCGATAGTCTTGTGGATGATGTCGCCTTCAACCCGCGCCGAAGAGGTGAGGCGCACCTTGAGGCCGCGCACCCGTCCGATGACCCGGCCGTTGATCACGATGTCATCGGCGACAATTTCTCCGCGGATGGTGGCCCCTTCGCCGACGGTCAGCAAATGCGCGCGGATGTCGCCTTCAACCGTGCCTTCGACCTGAATGTCGCCGGTGGTTTTCAGGTTGCCGGTGATGGTCAGATCGGATGACAGCGCCGATGCCGGCGGTTTGGCCTTTGGCGCGGTGGCGGCGAAATCGCCCGACGGGCGCGTGGCGGGTTCGGGCGCACGCGCGGTTTCGGCTTCGGGTTGCTTGGAAGCGGTTTCGTTGATCTTACTTTTCGAAAACATCTTGTCCTGCCCTGACATAGGTCATTGGATTGACGGGGGTGTTGCCGACATGCACCTCGTAGTGCAGATGAGTGCCTGTCGAACGACCTGTTGATCCCATATCACCGATGCGATCCCCGCGCGAGACTCTTTGGCCCTTGGTCACGCGGATTTTGGACATATGGGCATAAAGTGTTTCAATACCATGGGCATGGCGGATCGTTACCTCGTTGCCGTAGCCGCTGCTCCAGCCCGCTTTGACCACCACGCCGTCGCCTGTCGCCAGAATCGGGGTGCCGCGCGGCCCGGCGAAATCCAGCCCGTCATGGCTGCGGCGCCTGCCGGTGAACGGATCGGTGCGCGCCCCAAAGCCCGAGGTGAAGCGAACAGAGGCGTGGGTGGGGCGGGCAAACGGGATCTTGCCGGTGGCGATCCGGTAGAGGTTGATCTCGTCAAGTTTGGCAAGGATGCCATTCGCCCGCGCCTCATCGCCCGAAATGTCGCCCGCACTATCGGACGTGCCGCGCGTCGATACCGACAGCGGCGTCAGCGGGCCGCCGGTGCCGCTGTAGCCGCGGCGCACTTCGTTCAGGATCTTGTCGGATGACAGGCCGACCTTGCTGAACATCTTGTCGAAGGGTTCCAGCGACACGGTCACCGCATCTTCCAGCTTGGCAAAGATCAGATCGTTACGTTCTTCAAGCAAGCGTTTGTCAAGCGCGATACGGTCGGCGTCGGCGGTGGCGATGGCGGCGGTTTGCGCCATGGTGTCGCGTTCGGCAGAGGTGGATTCCAGTGTCTCGGCCAGGATTTCCAGGGTTGAGGCCATGTCTTCGGCCTGCCCGGAGGTGGTGCTGTCTGAATTGCGTTCATTGGCCAGCGTGGTCGAAAGCGCGCCAAGATCACGGCGTGCCGCGTCGCGTTCGGCCATGGTGCGGCGCAGCGTGGTCTGGATCACGTCGATGCCGGTTTCCAGTTCCTTGCGGCGATCCTCTGACGCCAGCAGCGCCGATTGCATCGCCGATATCTGTTGCAGCGAGAAATTGTAGCGGTCATAGGCCGTGGCCACCTCGGCGGCGCGGGCGTCGCGTTCCAGCGACATCTGATTGAGCCGGGCCTCGTAGAGCGCCTGATCCCGCTGGGCCTGTTCGCGCAGATTGCCGGAATTGATCGAGTCCATCATCACGATGGCGCTGGCCAGAATCGTCCAGCCGATGACGATGGCCGTGCCGCCAAGCCCGATGGCCTGGGTCAGCGGTTGCAGGCGGATGAACCTTGTGTCGGTGTCGGACCGGATGAAAACCCGCCGTTCGGGCAGGTGTCGTTCCAGAAAGCTGTTGACGCGGTGTAATCCCCAGGCCCGGCGGCCCGATGATGGCCGACCGGTCATTGAACGCCTCTGTCAATGTGCTGCATCACGTTTCCTCAAACGTTTCTCCATCCCGGTGTGCAAACCCGCAGCCTTGCAAACGGTGTGGTGATCTGTTCATTCCCCGCCACATGCTTAAGGGCCGGTAACGCACTGCGCAACAATTTTGGAGGACCGGGCCGGTCCATGGGCGGAAGCGTGCATTCTTGCGCGAAAACCCGCCGAAATCCGGCCCTCAGAGGGCGCGCACCGCTTCAAGCACCTCTTGAACGTGGCCGGGCACCTTTACCTTGCGCCAGACGCGCGCGATCCGCCCGGCGCCATCGATCAGGAAGGTGGTTCTTTCGATCCCGAAGTAGGTTTTGCCGTACATGCTTTTTTCAACCCAGGTGCCATAGTCTTCGCAGGTGGTGCCGTGTTCATCCGATACCAGCGGCATGGCCAGCGCGTGTTTGGCGATGAACCGGTCGTGGGACTTCACGCTGTCTTTCGAGATGCCGACAACCCTGGCGCCGGCCGCATCGAAATCGGCGATCCGGGCGCTGAATTCCGATGCCTCGCGGGTGCAGCCGGGTGTGTTGTCCTTGGGATAGAAGAACAGAACCACGGGCGCCGGGCGCAGGGCCGATAGGGTAAGGGTTTCGCCCCCGTCGCGGGGCAGGGTGAAATCTGGGGCGGGGTCGTTGATATCCGGCATGTCGGGCCTTTCGGAACTGATTACTTCTGTTCTAGGCGACAATGACGAAAGATAAAGACATCTCTGCAGATTTGTGCCGAGTGTGACGGTGGCGCAGTGGGGTGGCGCAGTCGTGTCTGTGACCGGCGCAAAGCCTGCGCTATGCTTGGGGTGCGACACTGGAAAAGGCGGTTGATGACCAGTAACGATCCCTTGCAGCCCGCGAAAGCAGCCCCCCGCCGGACATTTGGCCGCCGGGTTCTGCGGTTCGTGCGCCATTGCACGCTGGTGGTGGTTGGCCTTGGCGCGGTGGTCGCGCTGATTGCCGGGATCGGCATCTACCTGATGACCGGCGGGCGGGTGTTGCCGATATCGGCGGTGGGGCTTGCCCCGATAGAGGCGCGGCTAAATGCGGCGCTTGGTGGCAAGGTCACGCTGCGATTGAACGGGGCAGAGCTGTGGTTCGATGAGAACTGGCATCCGGGGTTGCGTTTGCTGGGAACCGAGGTGCTTGACCCGGCCGGGGCGCCGGTGGCCGAATTGCCCGATCTGCGCGCGACATTCGATCTGGACGCGCTGCGGGGTGGCCGGGTTGTGCCGCGCAGCCTGCGGGTGGATGGCGCGGGCGTTACCCTTAAACGCGACGTTGACGGGTCGATTGACCTGTTGTTCGGTGGCGGGGTGCGGATGCAGCCGATCCGGTCGGTGTCGGAATTTCTGGATTCTGTCGATGCGGTGTTCGATCTGCCGGTACTGGCCAGCGTCGGGCAGATTCGCGCCACCGGTCTGACACTGGTGCTGGACGATGCGCGCGCGGACCGGGTCTGGCGGGTGGGCGACGGGGCACTGGTGCTGGACCAGCGCGGCACCGAGGTGGCGCTGGATCTGCGCCTTTCGTTGGCCGATGCGGGCGGCGGGGTGCCTGCCGATGTCGGGCTGTCGTTTGTCAGCCCGCGCAGATCGTCCGAGGCCCGGCTGTCGGCGCGGGTGGCCCATGTCCGCGCCAAGGATATCGCCGTGCAAAACCCAAGCCTGGCCTGGCTGGCCGTGCTGGATGCGCCGATCAGCGGCGAGTTTTCCGCCGAGGTGGACAAGGCGGGCAAGCTGGGGCCAATTCACGCCGAATTGTCACTGGGCGCGGGCGCGATGCGCCCCGAGGCGCCGGGGCGGGCCGTGCCGTTTCGCAGCGCCGCGCTGGCGATGGATTTCGATCCCCGAAGCGAGCGGCTGACCCTTGGCCGCATAGAAGTGCAAAGCCAACAGATGCGGATGAAGGGCACCGGCACCATCTATCCCGAACAGCCCGGCGTGATGACAGGCGGCGGCTTGCCGTCGGCCTTTCTGGTGCAGATAGAGCTGAAGGATATGCAGATCGACCCGGCGGGCGTGTTTACCGAGCCGGTGCGCTTTGGCGCGGGCATGCTGGATATGCGGCTGGGGCTGCGACCGCTGAGTGTTGATATCGGGCAGGCGGTGCTGATTGACGGAGACCGGCGGCTGATCGCGCGCGGCAGTGCCCACGCCGCGCCCAAAGGCTGGCGCGTGTCGGTGGATGCGGCGCTCAACGAGGTGTCGCATGATCGGCTGATCGCGCTTTGGCCGCCCGCGGTGGTCGAGAAAACGCGCAGGTGGGTGCAGGAAAACGTATCGGCGGGGATGATCTATAATGTCGATACGGCCTTGCGCCTTGAACCGGGGGCCACGCCCGAGGTGACGCTTGGCTATGAATTCAGGGATGCGCACGTGCGTTTCCTGCCCACCCTGCCCGAGGCGACAGCGGCGTCAGGCTATGCGTCATTGCGCGGCAAGACCTATGTCACGACCGCTCTCGCGGGCCATGTGACCGCGCCCGAGGGCGGGGATCTGGATATTGCCGGATCGGTGTTCGTGGTGCCTGATATCACCAAAAAGCCGGGAATGGGTGAGGTGGATCTGCGCGCGGACGGGCCGATCACGGCGGCGCTGTCGCTGCTGGATCAGCCGCCGTTCCGGTTTCTGGAAAAGGCCGGGCGCGGGGTGGATCTGGCCACGGGCCGGGCGATCGTGCGGGCGCATATCTCGGTACCGCTGGTGCGCGGCGCCGGGCTGGACGAGGTGGAATACTCCGGAACCGGCCGCCTGATCGATGTGACGTCCGAGGTTCTGGTGCCTGGCCGGGTGCTGACGGCGCGGGAACTGGCGTTGAACGTCGATCGCGGCGGGATCGAGATTTCGGGGCCGGGCACCCTTTCGGGGGTGCCATTCACGGCAACCTGGCAACAGGCCTTCGGCCCCGAGAATGCCGGCAAAAGCCATGTGGGCGGAACCGTGGAACTGTCGCAGGGGTTTTCGGATGCCTTCGGCATCGGCCTGCCCGCAGGGATGTTGTCGGGGGCGGCGACGGGGCGGATCGACATTGATCTGATGCGCGACCAACCGCCGGAATTTCGCCTGACATCGACCATGGGCGGAATGGCGATCAACCTGCCGCAGGTGGGCTGGCACAAGGCATCGGGCGCGCAAGGGGTGCTGGAGGTGGCAGGACGGTTGGGCACCCCCGCCGATGTGGATGTGCTGAAGATCACCGCGCCGGGGCTGGTGGCCGAGGGCCGCGTGCGCCTGCAACCCGACGGTCGGCTGGGCGCGGTGGATTTTTCGCGGGTCCGCCTGGCGGGGTGGCTGGATGCGCCGGTCGTTTTGCGGCCGCAGGGGCGCGGGCTGGCGGTGGATGTTTCCGGCGGGGTCATCACCTTGGACAAATTGCCCGAAGCGATGGGCAACGGGGGCGGCGCAGGTACTGGCGCGCCAGCGAATGTGCCGATTTCGCTGACGCTTGATCGGCTGGAGGTGTCCGACACTCTGGTGCTGACTGGGTTCCGGGGCGATTTTTCCACGGCGGGTGGCTTTAGCGGCAGCTTCATCGCCGCGGTCAACGGGGGGCCGCAGGTTAAGGGCACCCTTGCGCCTTCGGGCGGGCGAACGGCGGTGCGGCTGCGGGCATCGGATGCGGGCGCGGTGTTTCGCGCGGCCAACACGCTGCGCAATGCGCGGGGCGGCGATATGGACCTGGTTCTGATGCCTGGGGCCAAGCCGGGTGAATTCGATGGCACGCTTCGGGTGAACAACCTGCGGGTCGTCGATGCGCCGATCCTCGCCGCGATGCTGAATGCGATCAGCGTTGTCGGGCTGCTGGAACAACTGACGGGCGACGGGCTGGCCTTCAACACCGTCGAAGGCAAGTTCCGCCTGACCCCGACCGCGATCGTGGTGGAAGAGGCCAGCGCGGTTGGCGCCTCTTTGGGTGTGTCGCTGAAGGGCAGCTATGGGCTGGTCAGCAAGCGCATGGCCTTTCAGGGGGTATTCTCGCCGATTTACATGCTCAACCGCATCGGGTCGCTGCTGACACGGCGTGGCGAGGGATTGTTCGGCTTCAACTATTCGGTGACGGGCACGGCAGACCGGCCGTTGGTGTCGGTCAATCCGCTGTCGATTCTGGCGCCTTCGGGGCTGCGCAATCTGCTGCGCGGCAAGCCCGAGGAAATCGCCCGATAGGGGGGTGTTCATCGGCGGCAGGACGCGATAGCGGGGCGGCGGGACTGGACGAGGGCGGGACTGGATGGGGGCGGAAATGGACGGCGGCGGGACGGCATGAACCTTTCGGATTTCGATTTCGACCTGCCCGAGGCGCTGATTGCCACGCGCCCGGCACAGCCGCGCACCGCCGCGCGCCTGCTGGTGGTTGACGGCGCAGGCGTGCGCGATCTGGGCGTGGGTGATCTGCCAACGGTGTTGCGCGCGGGCGACCGGCTGGTGCTGAACAACACGCGGGTGATCCCGGCGCGGCTGTCGGGGGTGCGGGTGCGGCCGGATGCACAACGGGCCGGCCCGCAGGCGATGGCGGGCGCGCGTATCGAGGTGACGCTGTTGCAGCCCGGCCCCGGCGGCGATTGGGCGGCACTGGTGCGGCCCCTGCGCAAGCTGCGGCCCGGCGATGTGATCAGCTTTTCCGACACATTCACCGCCGAGGTGGTGGCGCGCGGCGAAGACCGGGTGCATCTGCGGTTCAACCGGACGGGCGCCGATTTCGATGCGGCGCTGGCGGCGGTGGGGCTGATGCCGCTGCCGCCCTATATCGCCAGCCGTCGCCAGGCCGACGCGCGCGACCGGGTGGATTACCAGACGGTTTTCGCCCGCCATTCCGGCGCCGTTGCCGCGCCCACCGCCAGCCTGCATTTCGATCAGGCGCTGTTGGCGGATATCGTGGCGGCAGGTGTTGCCCTGACCGAGGTGACGCTGCATGTCGGCGCGGGCACCTTTCTGCCGGTCAAGGTTGACGACGTGACAACCCACAAGATGCACGCCGAATGGGGCGAGGTCGGCGCGGCCGCGGCCGATGCGATCAACGCCACCCGCGCGGCGGGCGGGCGGGTGATCGCGGTGGGCACCACGGCGCTGCGCCTGATCGAATCGGCGGCGGATGCGGGCGGGCGGGTGCAGCCCTGGCAGGGCGAGACCGATATCTTCATCTATCCCGGCTATCGGTTTCGGGTGACAGACGGGTTGATGACCAATTTTCACCTGCCCAAATCCACGCTGATGATGCTGGTATCTGCCCTGATGGGCACGGAACGGATGCGCGCGGCCTATGCACATGCGATAAGCCAGGGGTATCGTTTCTTTTCCTACGGCGATTCCTCGCTGCTGTTGCCGGGTGACGCGGGCGGTCGCTGACCTGTCGTTTCAGGCACGGCCTCGCGGGGCGCTGGCGCATAGACAGCGCGAAACATCCGCGCAAAGCGGCGACAGACACGAGGACGCAGACATGATCAAGGCATTCACCAATTCCTGGGCGCTGTTGCTGGGTATGCTGCTGTTGATGATCGGCAACGGCATGCAGGGCACGTTGCTGGGCGTGCGCGGCGGGATAGAGGGGTTTTCGGCCTTCCAGATGTCTTTTGTCATGTCGGCCTATTTCCTCGGGTTTCTGGGCGGATCGCGGCTGACGCCCGAAATGATCCGCCGGGTCGGCCATGTGCGGGTGTTTGCGGCGCTGGGGTCGCTGATTTCGGCGATCCTGATCCTTTATGCCGCGGTGCCCGACTGGATCGCCTGGACGGGGATGCGCGTTCTCATGGGGTTCTGTTTTTCGGGGGTCTATGTGACGGCGGAAAGCTGGTTGAACAATTCCGCCACCAACGAGACGCGCGGCCAGACCCTTTCGGCCTATATGATCGTGCAGATGCTTGGCATCATCACCGCGCAGGGGTTGATGAATGTGGGCGATGCGGGGGGGTATTTCCTGTTCGTGATCCCTTCGGTCCTGGTGTCTGTGGCGTTCACGCCCATTCTGCTGGCGATCAGCCCGGCACCGGTTTTCGGCAGCACCAAGCCGATGACAATACGGCAACTTTTCCACATCTCGCCGCTGGGCTGCGTGGGCATGTTCCTGGCGGGGGGGGTGTTTTCGGCGATGTTCGGGATGTCGTCGGTTTACGGCACCGAGGCGGGGCTGAGCGTGGCGCAAATCTCGATGTTCATCGGGGCGATGTATGGTGGCGGGCTGGTGTTTCAGTATCCCATCGGGTTCTGTTCCGACCGGATGGACCGGCGCAAGCTGATCCTTGGCCTGTCGGCCATCGGTGCGGTTGCCACGCTGGTGGGCTTTGCCATCACGCCGGGGTTTACGATGCTGCTGGTGCTGGGCGTCGCGATCGGCGGGGTGACGAACCCGCTTTATTCGCTGCTGATCGCCTATACCAACGACTATCTGCAAGCCGATGACATGGCGGCGGCGTCGGGGGGGCTGATGTTCATCAACGGGCTGGGCGCGGTATCGGGGCCGATGGTGACGGCGTGGATGATGGGGGTGGTCGGGCCTGGGGGCTTTTTCCTGTTCATCATGGTGCTGATGGTGTTGCTTGCCGCCTATTCAGGTTGGCGGATGACGCGGCGGGCCGCCACGCCCATGTCTGAAACCGGGGCCTATACCGCGATTCTGCCCACGACATCCGCCGTGGCGGTCGAGGCGGTGATCGAGGCATCACAGGAAGCCGACAGCAGCGGTGACGCCGCCGCCGCCACCAACTGACGCAACGGTTGCCAACCGGGGGAAAACCTGCCACGCTGATCATAAGCCTCGGAGAAATGGCCGAAATTCAAGAGGTAGCTATGACGACCCCCAAGGAGGTTCTGGATTTCTGGCTGGACGAGGTTGGCCCGGTCGGCTGGTACAGCGGCGAACCGGCGCTGGACGCCACCATCCGCGACCGGTTCGGTGCGACATGGTCCGCTGCGGCAGCGGGCGGGCTGGCAGACTGGTGTTGCGATGCGCGCGGCGCGTTGGCGTTTCTGATCGTTACCGATCAGTTTTCGCGCAATATTTTCCGTGATGACCCCCGCGCCTTTTCGACCGACCGCAAGGCGCTGGCGGTTGCCGTCCCCGCGATTCACCGCCGCTGGGATCTGACCATCCCCGAACCGGAACGGCAGTTTTTCTATCTGCCGCTGATGCATTCCGAAAGCACCGCCGATCAGGATCATTGCGTGCGCCTGATGCTGACCCGTCTGGCCGACACCGGCGCCGACAATCTGCGCCACGCCCGCGCGCACCGCGAGGTGATCCGCAAATTCGGCCGCTTTCCCAGCCGCAACGCAGCGCTTGGCCGCGAAAGTTCGCAGGCCGAACGCGCATTTCTGGCCAATGACGGCTATGCGAAGGTTCTTGACGCGCTTGATGCCTGATGGCAGCCATGCGCCCCATGCGGGGCGGGGTTTCATCGTGTCCGTTGCGGCATGGGAAAAAATGGTTTAATGGCAAACTATTCTTTGGTCGGAGGAAAGCATGGCTGCCAAAGCGTTTGATCTTGTCGTTATCGGCGCGGGGCCGGGGGGCTATGTGGCGGCCATTCGCGCGGCACAGCTTGGCCTGTCGGTGGCCATTGTCGAACGCGAAAATCTGGGCGGTATCTGCCTGAACTGGGGCTGCATCCCCACCAAGGCATTGTTGCGGTCTTCCGAGGTGTTCCACCTGATGCACCGCGCCAAGGAATTCGGGTTGAAGGCCGACAACATCGGCTATGACCTTGACGCGGTGGTCAAACGTTCGCGCGGGGTGGCGAAGCAATTGTCGGGCGGGATCGGCCACCTGATGAAGAAGAACAAGATCACCGTGCTGATGGGCGAGGCGACGATCCCCGCCAGGGGCAAGGTTCAGGTGAAAACTGATAAGGGCACCGAGGATCTGACCGCGAAGAACATCATCCTTGCCACCGGCGCCCGCGCCCGCGAATTGCCGGGGTTGGAGGCTGACGGCGATCGTGTCTGGACGTATCGCAACGCGCTGCAACCGCCGCATATGCCGAAGAAACTGCTGGTGATCGGATCGGGCGCCATCGGCATCGAATTCGCCAGCTTCTACAACACGCTGGGGTCTGAGACCACCGTCGTGGAGGTCATGGACCGCATCCTGCCGGTGGAAGACGCCGAAATTTCCGCCTTCGCCAAGAAGGCGTTTGAAAAGCAGGGGATGAAGATCCTGCAAAAGGCGACGGTCAAGAAACTGGACCGCAGCAAGGACAAGGTCACCGCCCATATAGAGGTCGGCGGCAAGGTTGAGACGCAGGATTTCGACACGGTCATCTCTGCCGTGGGTATCGTCGGCAATACCGAAGGGCTGGGGCTGGACGGCCTTGGCGTCAAGGTAGATCGCACCCATGTGGTGGTCGATGAATATTGCCGCACCGGGGTCGATGGGCTTTACGCCATCGGTGACATCGCCGGTGCGCCCTGGCTTGCGCACAAGGCCAGCCATGAAGGGGTGATGGTGGCCGAACTGATCGCGGGCCGCCACCCGCATCCCGTCCGCCCCGAGGCAATCGCAGGCTGCACCTATTGCCAACCGCAGGTGGCTTCTGTCGGTTATACCGAGGCGAAGGCCAGGGAACTGGGCTATGACATCAAGGTCGGCCATTTCCCGTTTATCGGCAACGGCAAGGCCATCGCGCTGGGCGAGGCCGAGGGGATGATCAAGACCATCTTCGATGCCAAAACCGGCGAACTTCTGGGCGCGCATATGGCGGGGGCCGAGGTGACCGAACTGATCCAGGGCTATGTCGTCGCCCGCACACTGGAAACGACCGAGGCGGACCTGATGAACACCGTCTTCCCGCATCCGACGCTGTCGGAAATGATGCACGAATCGGTGCTGGATGCTTATGGGCGGGCGATTCATTTTTAAACACAATCCACCCGCCGCCCCCTTACCGTTTCCATATCGGGGGTCCGTGTCGATTTCCGTGGTTGAAATGTGTTTAGGGGTTGGTCACACTGTGGTTATAGTGTGGCGTTATATGTAGGCGATGCTATAATGAAACCGTGACTGTGTCTGGCTCAGGGGTATGAGATGTTGAAAAAATTAATGGTTTCCGCCGCGATGACCATCGGCCTTGCGGTATCCGCCAGCGCTGCAACGATCACCAACGGAAGTTTTGAGAATCACGCCGCGTTCAGTGGCGCGTTCACCACACTGGGCGCGGGCAGTTCCTCCCTAACCGGCTGGACGATCGACTCAGGCTCGGTCGATCTGATTGGTTCCTACTGGGAAGCCTCGAAGGGGGTGAACAGCCTGGACATGAGCGGGGGCGCGTCGGGAAAGATCTCGACGACGATCACCGATCTGATCATCGGCAGCCGCTATCTGCTCAGCTTCGACATTGCCGCCAATCCCGACGGTGCCCCGGAAACCAAGAATCTGCTGGTTGACGTGGCCGGAACGATGAACACCGTGGCTGCCAATCGCAGCGACAGCACCCGGCCAAGTCCGATGAACTGGCGGACCGTCACCCTTGGCTTTACCGCGACAAACGCCTCTGAAGCGTTGAGCTTCGCAAGCGACTCGGGAACTGCATTCGGCCCGGCGCTGGACAATGTCCACATCGCGGCGGTCCCGCTTCCGGCGACCTTGCCGCTGGCCCTGATCGGGTTTGGCGCGCTGGGGATGCTGCGTCGGCGCAAGAAGGCCTGAGGCCTTCAGCCCTGGAAAATCGATCGGGCATCCTTCGGGGTGCCCTTTTCGTTGGCGCGACGTTGCCGGTCCTGGCTTTTGTTCATCGATTGTTCGGGTTTTCCGATTGGAGACTCAGCCGCGATGGCCTATGTAACCCTCGTCCGCTTGGGGTGTGATCATGGCCGAACAGAAGTTCATCGAGGTGCGCGGCGCGCGCGAACACAATCTGAAATCGGTCGATGTCGATATCCCGCGCAACCGGCTGACGGTGATCACCGGGTTGTCGGGGTCGGGCAAATCGAGCCTCGCCTTCGATACCATCTATGCCGAGGGGCAGCGGCGTTATGTCGAAAGCCTGTCGGCCTATGCGCGGCAGTTTCTTGACATGATGGGCAAGCCGGATGTCGATCACATCTCGGGCCTAAGCCCCGCGATCTCCATCGAACAGAAGACCACATCGAAAAACCCCCGGTCCACCGTCGGCACGGTGACCGAGATTTACGACTACCTGCGCCTGTTGTTCGCCCGCGCGGGCACGCCCTATTCCCCCGCCACCGGCCAGCCGATCGAGGCGCAGCAGGTGCAGGATATGGTTGACCGGGTGATGGGAATGGAGGAAGGCACGCGCGCCTATCTGCTGGCCCCCATCGTGCGCGATCGCAAGGGCGAATACCGCAAGGAACTGCTGGAACTGCGCAAATCCGGCTTTCAGCGCGTCAAGGTCGATGGCGCGTTTCACGATCTGGATGAACCGCCCGCGCTTGACAAGAATTTCCGCCATGACATCGACGTGGTGGTTGACAGGCTGGTTGTGCGCGACGGGTTGCAAACCCGTCTGGCCGACAGCCTGCGCACCGCGCTTGACCTGGCCGACGGCATCGCCATTCTGGAACTGGCGGATGCGGTGGGCGATGCGCCGCCCGAACGCATCACCTTCAGCGAGAAATTCGCCTGCCCGGTGTCGGGCTTTACCATCCCTGAAATCGAGCCACGGCTGTTTTCCTTCAACGCGCCGCTCGGCGCCTGCCCCGATTGCGACGGGCTGGGGGTGGAGCTGTTCTTTGACGAACGCCTTGTGGTGCCTGATGCCGCGCTTTCGGTGATGAATGGCGCGCTGGCCCCCTGGCGCAAGGGCAAATCGCCCTATTTCACCCAAACCATCGCGGCGCTGGCCCGACATTACGGGTTCGATGCCAAGAAGCCGTGGAAAGACCTGCCCGAGGCCGTGCGGAACGTCTTTCTCTATGGGTCGGGCGATACCGAGATCCCGTTCCGCTTTGACGAGGGCGGGCGGGTCTACAACGTCAGCCGCACGTTTGAAGGCATCATCCCCAACATGCAACGCCGCTGGCGCGAAACCGACAGCGCCTGGGTGCGCGAGGAGTTCGAGCGTTACCAGAACAACCGCCCCTGCGGCACCTGCGGCGGCCACCGCCTGCGCCCCGAGGCGCTGGCGGTCAAGATCGGCGGCCTGCATGTCGGGCAGATCGTGGCGATGTCGATCCGCGAGGCGTATCACTGGGCCGAAGGCGTGCCCGGCGCGCTGAGCGCACAAAAGAACGAAATCGCCCGCGCGATCCTCAAGGAGATTCGCGAACGGCTGGGGTTTCTGGTGAACGTGGGCCTCGATTACCTGACGCTGGCGCGCAACGCGGGTACGCTCTCGGGCGGCGAAAGCCAGCGCATCCGCCTGGCCAGCCAGATCGGATCGGGGCTGACGGGGGTGCTTTATGTGCTGGACGAGCCATCCATCGGGCTGCATCAGCGCGACAATGACCGCCTGCTGACCACGCTGAAGAACCTGCGCGATCAGGGCAACACCGTGATCGTGGTCGAACATGACGAAGAGGCGGTGCGCTCTGCTGATTACGTCCTCGATATCGGCCCCGGCGCCGGGGTGCACGGCGGTCGCATCGTGGCGCGCGGCACGCCCGAGGAAATCGCCGCCGATCCCGCCAGCCTGACCGGGCAGTATCTTTCGGGCGCGCGCGAGGTGCCGGTGCCAGAGGCCCGGCGCAAGGGCAGCGGCAAGGCGGTGACGGTGGTCAAGGCCACCGGCAACAACCTGCACGAGGTGACAGTGAAATTCCCGCTGGGAAAATTCGTCTGCGTCACCGGCGTGTCGGGCGGCGGCAAATCCACGCTGACGATTGAAACCCTGTTCAAAGCCGCGTCCATGGCCCTGAACGGCGCGCGCCAGACGCCCGCACCCTGCGAAACCATCATGGGGCTGGAACATCTCGACAAGGTGATCGACATCGATCAGCGGCCCATCGGCCGCACGCCCCGGTCAAACCCCGCCACCTATACCGGGGCCTTCACGCCCATCCGCGACTGGTTCGCGGGCCTGCCTGAATCCAAGGCGCGCGGCTACAAGCCGGGGCGGTTCAGCTTCAACGTCAAGGGCGGGCGGTGCGAGGCGTGCCAGGGCGACGGGCTGATCAAGATCGAAATGCATTTCCTGCCCGACGTCTATGTCACCTGCGAAACCTGCAAGGGCAAGCGATACAACCGCGAAACGCTGGAAGTGACCTTCAAGGGCAAAAATATCAGTGATGTGCTGGATATGACGGTGGAAGATGCGCAGACCTTCTTTCAGGCGGTGCCCGCGATCCGCGAAAAGATGGATGCGCTGATGCAGGTCGGCCTTGGCTATATCAAGGTCGGGCAGCAGGCGACCACGCTTTCGGGCGGCGAGGCGCAGCGCGTGAAACTGTCGAAAGAGCTGTCGCGCCGCTCAACCGGCCGTACCCTCTATATTCTGGACGAACCGACCACGGGCCTGCATTTCGACGATGTGCGCAAATTGCTCGAGGTGCTGCACGCATTGGTCGATCAGGGCAACACGGTGGTGGTGATCGAACATAACCTCGATGTGATAAAGACCGCCGACCACATCATCGACATCGGCCCCGAAGGCGGCGACGGCGGTGGCCGCATCGTGGCCGAGGGCACGCCCGAAGCGGTGGCCAAGATCGGCGCCAGCCACACCGGCCAGTATCTGGCCCCGATGCTGAAACCGCGCCGCGTGGCGGCGGAATAGCGGTGCGCATCGGCTCTGCATCTCTACCGTCCGAGAAAACGTTCTTTCCCATCCTCTCGAAAAAAATACTCAAATCCCGCGCCCGCCGTGCGCGCACCGGTCAGGGGAACGCCTCCGACCGACTGAAATCCGCGTTAATTCAGAACCCGCGCCGCGGCCTCGACCAGTTGCAGGATGTCGCGCGTGTCGCGATCGATGCGGATGAACGTGTCGCCAACCCGGTACCACGCCTCATTGCGGCGCAGTGGTGGCAGGTTGTAGCGATGGTAATCGTCAATCAGATGGCCACTGCCATCGTAACGATCCCCGACACGCCATTTCTTCGCCTGTCCGGGTGGTACGCAGGCGGGCGATTTCTTGGCCAGGCCCGGCGGGCAATTCGCGGGCTGGGCCAGGGCACCCATGGGCGCGGTACCAAGCACCAGCGCAAGAAGGATCGGCAAACGCCTGATCATCGGATATCTCCCATTGTCATAGCCCGGCCCCAAGTGTAGCCCGCGACAGGGTGCCGCAACAAGGCGGCATCTGCATGGGCGGCACCGTTCCGCCGATGCCGCGCCGAATCAGGCGTCCAGTTCCACCCAGACCGGCACATGGTCGGATGGTTTTTCGCCCGCGCGCATCGCGGCCTCGATCCGGCAGGACAACAGCAGATCGGCGGCTTGGGGCGACAGCAACGCGTGATCGATGCGGATGCCGTTGTTCTTTTCCCAGGCCCCGGCCTGATAATCCCAGAAGGTATAATGCCCCGGCCCCGGTGTGGTGGCGCGAAACGCGTCGGTGAACCCCAGGTACAACAGCCGCCGAAAGGCCGCGCGTGTTTCGGGGAGGAACAGCGCATCCTCGCGCCAGGCCTCGGGGCGCGCGGCATCCTCGGGCTGGGGGATGACGTTGTAATCGCCCGCCATCACCACCGGTTCCTCGCTGGCCAGCAGGTCGCGCGCCCGCGCTTCCAGCCGGTCCATCCACGCCAGTTTATAGTTATATTTCGGCCCCGGCGCCGGGTTGCCGTTGGGCAGATACAGCCCGCACACCCGCACCGCGCGCGCGCCCACCACCGTGGCCTCGATCCAGCGCGCCTGTTCGTCGCCCGCATCGCCCGGCAGGCCGCGCACCACATCTTCCAGCGGATATTTCGACAGGATCGCGACCCCGTTAAAGCCTTTCTGCCCATGCGTTTCGATGTTGTAGCCAAGATCGGCGAAGGCCTCGTGCGGGAACGCCGCATCCACCGATTTGATTTCCTGGAGCAACGCCACATCGGGGCCCGAAGTGCGCAGCCAGTCCAACAGCGCGGGCAGCCGCGCCTTGACCCCGTTGATGTTGAACGTCGCGATCCGCATCATTCCCCCGTCACTCCCCCAGTTTACAACAGTTTCAGAACAAGTTGACAGGTTTTCGGGTCAAAATATCGCCCCCGGAACCGACAGGGCCGCCGGGGAACCCCCCGGCGGCCCGGCCCGATGCCGCGTCGCGTTCGATCAGCCGATGATGGCGTTCAGCGTCGCCGACGGGCGCATCACCTTCGCGGCCTTGTCGGCGGGGTAGTGATAATAGCCCCCAAGATCGGCAGGTCTGCCCTGGGCTGCCATCAACTCGCCAAGGATCGCGACCTCGGAATCGACCAGCGCCTTGGCCAGCGGGCCGAACCGGGCGGCCAGATCGGGGTCTTCGGTCTGTTGGGCCAGCGCCTGCGCCCAGTAGCGCGCGAACCAGTAATGGCTGTCGCGGTTGTCGGGTTCGCCGACCTTGCGCGACGGTGAACGCCCCTCGTCCAGGATGCCTTGCGTGGCGGTTTCGACGGCTTCGCCCAGAATGCGGGCCTTTTCATTGCCCTTCTGATCGGCCAGGAACTTGAAGCTTTCGCCAAGGGCGCAGAACTCGCCCAAGGAATCCCAGCGCAGGTGGTTTTCCTCGACAAGCTGCTGCACATGTTTGGGGGCCGATCCGCCCGCCCCGGTTTCGAACAGGCCGCCGCCCTGCATCAGCTTGACGATCGACAGCATCTTGGCCGAGGTGGCAAGTTCAAGGATGGGAAACAGATCGGTCAGATAGTCGCGCAGCACGTTTCCGGTGATGGAAATCGTATTCTCGCCGCGGGTGATGATCTCGAGCGAGGCGCGGGTGGCTTCGCGCGGGGCCATGATCTGGAACCGGTCGGCAACGCCCTGGGCCTCAAGGATCGGCCTGACCTGGCGAATGACCTGCGCATCGTGGGCGCGGTTTTCATCCAGCCAGAAGATCGCCTGATATCCCGTGGCCTTCTGCCGCGCGATCGCCAGGTTCACCCAATCCTCGATCGGGGCCTTGCGGGCCGAGGAGGAGCGCCAGATATCCCCGGCCTCGACCTTGTGGGAATGCAGCACGGTGCCGTCATCCAGGATCATCTTGACGGTGCCGGCCTGAGGTATTTCAAACGTGGTGGGGTGCGATCCGTATTCTTCGGCCTTTTGCGCCATCAGGCCGATGTTTTGCACGGTGCCCGCGGTGGCCGGATCAAGTTTGCCGTTTTCCTTGAAAAAGCGGATCGTTTCGTCATAGACGACCGCATAAGAGCTGTCGGGGATCACGCAGTTGACGTCTGCCTCTTTCCCGTCGGGGCCCCAGCCCTTGCCACCGGCGCGGATCAGCGCGGGCATCGAGGCATCGACGATCACATCCGAGGGAACGTGCAGGTTGGTGATGCCCTTGTCGGAATTGACCATGTAAAGCGGTGCCTGCGCCGCGATCACGGCGTCGATCTCGGCCTTGATTTCGGGCTTGTCGGCCACGCGCGCCAAAAGATCGGCCAGCCCCGAATTGGGGTTCACGCCGGCGGCCTTCAACGTCGGCCCGTATTTTTCAAAGACCGGGGCCAGGAACACCCGTACCGCGTGCCCAAAGATGATCGGGTCGGAAACCTTCATCATCGTGGCCTTGAGGTGCAGCGAAAACAGCGTGCCTTCGTCGCGGGTCTTGGCCACTTCTTCGGCAAGAAAGGCGTCAAGGCGTGCCGCGCTCATGAACGTCGCATCAACCACGGTGCCCGCCGGATAGGCGAGATCGTCTTTCAACACGATCTCGCCATCGGCCGTTTCCAGCACGATGCGGGCGGTCGCGGCCTTGGCCAGCGTTGCCGACGCCTCGTTGGAAAAGAAATCCCCGTCAGACATGGTGGACACGCGGGTCTTGCTGTCGGCGTGCCAGTCGCCCATCCGGTGCGGATTGGCCTGGGCGAATTTCTTGACGGCGGGGGCGGCGCGGCGATCGGAATTGCCTTCGCGCAGCACCGGGTTCACGGCCGATCCCTTGATCGCGTCATAGCGGGCGCGCACGGATTTTTCCGCATCGGTCGCGGGGGCTTCGGGGTAATCGGGCAGCGCGTAACCCTGGCCCTGCAATTCCTTGACCGCCGCGACAAGCTGCGGAACCGAGGCAGAGATGTTGGGCAGCTTGATCACATTGGCCTGGGGGTTCTTGACCCATTCGCCCAGCCACGCCAGATCGTCGGATTGACGCTGCGCTTCGGTCAGCGCCTCGGGGAAGGCGGCAAGGATCCGCCCGGCCAGAGAGATGTCGCGCGTGCCGATCGACACATCCGCGGCCGCCGCAAAGCGCCGGATGATCGGCAGCAGCGACGTCGAGGCAAGCTCTGGCGCTTCATCGACCTTGGTATAGATAATGTCTGGGGTTGTCTGGTTCGCCATGATATAAAGCCTTTCTTGCCGGTTTGGCACCGTTTATCCGTTCTGCATACAAAGGTCTACAGTTGCATCGTTGCGGCACAGGGCTTGCGCGGCAGGCCCGCGGCACCAGCGCATATGGCCAATGGCTGGGCGGGCACGGCCTTGCGTGCGGGTTGGCAAGACCGTAGCCTTTTCAGGGCAAGCACTTCAAGATAAACCCTTCAGGGCAAACACCGGACAACGCGCAATGATCAGACTATCCCGGCCCCTTCCCCTGTCGGTCCTTTTGGGACAGGAACGCGCGGCGCTGGCCCAGGGTTTGGCCCAGGGTTTGACGCAGGGCGGGGGTGTATGGTTTTCCGCATCCCGCGAAAGTTTTGAACAGGGCGCCCCGGACGGCGCGCCGTCCGCATGGCACGACACCCGTGGTGCCCGCACCATGGTGCGCGCCCGCCCGAACGAGGGGGGCAGCCGGGCCGGGCCGGACGCGCTGATCCTGCAGCCGGGGCGCCACGGCGGCTTTGTGCTGGAGGATGCGCTGACGGATGCGCGCATCTTTACCGTCGCGGTCATCTGGCGATCGGCGCACAACACGGCGCAGACGCTTTTGTCGGTGATGGCGGGCGATGATGACAACATCCTGTTCCTGACTGAAAGCGACGGGATGCTGGTGGCCAAGGATCGCGGCGGCGCGGTCGAGGTTTCGGTGCCCTTGCCCGAACCGGGGAATGGGCCGCGTCTGGCGGTGGTCACGTTGATGGCGGATCGGCTGATGCTGCAGGCTTTCGGCACAACCGTCACCGCCTTTGGCGCGGTGGGCAAGATGGATCAACCGGGCAGCCTGTTTGTCGGCTGCCGGTCGCACCGGCCGCGCCTGCTGCGCACCCTGGGCGACGGCGAGGTGATGGATGTGCTGTTCTGGCCCGGTCGTGCCCTGTTGTCGCGGGCCACGCCCGATGACCGCGCCCGCCTTGCCGAGATAGAGCAATACGTGCAGTGGGGCCTTGACGGGGCGTTGATGTGATGGCGGGGCGCCCCGATCTGCGCCCCGATCCGCGCCCGTGCCGCCCCCCGATGGCGGGATGGTTGAACCGGCGACGATCACGCTGGATGGCTGCCCGCCCGTCGATCAGCCTTGGGTGGTGCGCGGCGATCACGGGCGGCTATGGTTCCAGCCCGCGGCCCCCGGCAATGCCGAACGTGTCCTGATTGTCAGTTTCGACAATCTCGCCACCATAGACGAGGGCTTCCCCCGGATGCCATGGATGTGGCGGCGGCTTTCCACGCTTGGCCATGCGGTTCTGGGCGTTCAGTCGCACGCCAAGGACTGGTTTCGCCACCCGACGGCCCCGCACCATCTGCGCCGCCTGCAAGAGCTGGGCTTTTTCGCGGGGTTCAGCCAGGTCGTGCTGATCGGGGCGTCGATGGGCGGGTTTGCCGCGATCAACTATGCGCCGCTGATCCCCGGCGCGCAGGTGATCGCCTTTTCCGCGCAGACCAGCATGAACAAGGTCGTCGCCCCGTTCGAGGCGCGCTTTCCCTGGGCGGTGCGCAATTCGAACTGGGACGGGATGCCCTTTCTCGATGCCGCCGCCGCCATCCCCTATATCCGCCGCGTCGTGCTGATCTATGATCCGTTCACCCCCGAAGATGCCAGCCACGCCCGCCGCATGATCGCGCCGCATGTCCAGCATGTGCACTGCCCGCACGCCACCCACGAGGCGGTGCGCGTGGTGCTTCTGGCCGGGGCGCTGCCCGCGCTGATTGGGGATGTCTTGCGGGGTGGCCGGGCCGGGCCGGGTTATTTCCGCGCAATGCGCAATCGCCGCGGCGTGGCGAAATGGCAGCGTGCCCTGTTGAACACCCTGGCACGGCGGGGCCGACACGCGGCGGTGATACGCGCCGCAACCCTTCTGGAACAGGCCGTGCCCGAGGGCGACGATCCGACATTTCTGCGCCGTCTGCGCCGCGCCTCGCAAAAGGCGCTGGCCGGGGGTGGCGGCGCAGCCAATAAGGCAGGTGAAAGCGCATGAATGACGCGACGACCGAAACCGCCGATGACGCCGAACGCCGCGCTCGCCGCAAGGCGCGCCAGAAGGAAAAGCGCAACCTGCGCCACGCCCATGCCGAAGGGCTGATGCTGGGCATCGTGTCGATGCTTCGGCCCGGCGATATCGCGCTTGATTGCGGCGCCAATGTCGGCGAAGTCACCTCGCGGCTGGCCGCCAGCGGCGCGCATGTGCATGCGTTCGAACCCGATCCCTTTGCCTTTGGCGAACTGACCGCGCGGGTGGGCCATCTGCCCAATGTCACCCTGCACAACGCAGCCGTCGGCACCGAGGCGGGCACCATCCAACTGATGCGCGCCGCCAATTTCGATGACAACCCCAAGGCGGGTTCGGTGAAAAGCACGGTCATGACCGGCGGGCGCAACATCGACGAGGGCGAGGGCATCGACGTGCCGCTGATCGATCTGATGGCGATGATCGACGATCTGGTTGCCACGCACGGGCGGGTTGCCTTTCTCAAGATGGATATCGAAGGCGCCGAACTGCCGCTGATAGAGGCGATGCTGGCGCGCGGGCAGCTTGACCATATCGGCCTGACCGTGGTGGAAACCCATGAACGCAAGTTCCGCGACCTGCGCGACCGCTATGCGGCGTTGCGCGAAGGTGTCGGGCTGCGCTATCCCAAGACGACGGTCAACCTTGACTGGATCTGATCAGGTGTTGCCCATGGCCGGGGCGATACGCGCCGGGCCGCGGCAAGGAAGTGGATGAAGGATGCTGGACGCAACGCGCGCGCCGATGGCGGCGATGACCATGGTCGGGGGCGATCATTTCTTTCTGGATCGCTGGGTGCGGTATTACGGCGACCAGCTGGGGCGCGAGAACCTTTATGTGTTCAGCCATGGTGGCGACCCCCGGCATCACGATATCGCCGAGGGCTGCAACATCATCTACCTGCCCTTCGATCCGACGCGCTATTGCTTCAATCAGCGGCGCTGGCAGATGTTGTCGCGCGTCACCACCGGGCTGACGCATTTCTACAACTGGGTGCTGGTGGGCGATGTCGATGAAATCGTCGCCGTCGATCCCGCCGCCGCCGATGGGCTGCTTGATTATCTTGGCCGGTTCGATCCCAAATCCACCCCCGAGGTGATCACCCCCTTCGCCATCGAGATGGTGCACAACCCCACCCTGGAACCCGATCCGATCACCCCGGCGCGCAACATCCTCGATGTGCGGCGCATCTTTCGGCTGAACGCCAATTACGCCAAACCCTGCCTGACCCGGCGCAAGATCGATATCGTGCCCGGCGGGCATTTCGCCAATTTCCCCAAGCTGCACCTTGATCCGCATCTTTACCTGTTTCACCTGCGGTTCATCGATTACGACATGACCGAACAGCGTCTGGCGTTGCGCCGCGAACAGCGCACCATCCAAAGCGGCGAACTGGGCAGCACCGAACGCACGACCACCGGCTGGGATACCGCCTGGGCGACCTATAGCAGCCTGTCCAAGGAAACGCCGCTGCGCGAAGATGTCGAATTCACCGCGTTCCGCGAAGAAATGGTTGCGGGATGGCGACCCAAGAAGAAAGTCTATTGGGCACCGGGCGGCGCCCGGCCCAAGGGTGTCTATCGGTTGCCCGAACGCTTTCGCACGCTGTTCTGAGGTCAGCAAACATGCCAGACACCAAAGACGACGACCCTTTCGCCGCCCAGCCTGCGGGCGTGATCATCTCTGCCCCGAATGGCGATGTGATGCGCTATGACGATACGGGGCTGGTGATGAAGCTGTCGGACCGCGTGATCAAGGATATCGCGCAGCGGTTGCCGCAGCAGGGCCGTACCCCCGCCACCCGTGCCGGTGCGCCCGAAGCGGCGCTGCCCGCCGATATCGATGCCTGGGATCTGCGCGACGAAGGCGACTGGATCACCTTTCACGCCCGGATGCCGGGCGGCCACGATCAGCGCCGCTATCGCTGGCATCGCGGCGGCGGCGCGGTGATTGCCGATGCGCGCGGCCCCCTGCGCGCCCTGCTTGGCATCGGCGGCCCGCGCGCGGCACTGGCCACGCCCGGCGCCAGCACCTGGCCGCACCACGTTCTCGCCCCCGGCGATCATATCGGCGCGGTCGGCATGGCGGGCGATGGCCGGGCCGAACCGACCGACCGGCTTTTGCCGGTGCCCGAGCGCAGCCACGAGGTCTTGCTGGCCGAGGCGCTGCTGGATGCCGACCGTGCCGCGTGGCGCGCGCCGTCGCTGTGGTACGTCCGGGCCGAAACCGACGCCCCGGCGCGCGCGGCCGATCTGGCCACAGGGGCCGCCGCGCAAAACCTGGATGCGGCGGTGGCC
>JACIYW010000260.1 GCA_014359745.1 Paracoccaceae bacterium
ACCCGGCCGCCCGCCCCGCTTGACAGCGTCAGCGCGCTGCCCGCGTTGCGGGTGAAGGTGGCGGTGGCGTCGCCCAGCACCAGCACGTCGTCCCCCGGCGCGCGCACCGTCGCGGTGCCCGCCACGGTGATGTCGTTGGTCACGGTAAAGGTGGTGGCCCCGGCCGCGCCGTCCGTGACCTCGAACACGCCGCCGTCCAGCAGCAGCGCGCCGGTGCCCAGCGTCGCGGGCGTGCCGCCGAACGCGCCCAGCCGCAGCGTACCCGCGCCCAGCGTGGTGCCGCCGGCATAGGTGTTGACCCCGGTCAGCACCAGCGTGCCATCGCCGGCCTTGGCCAGCGCGCCCGCCCCCGAAACCACGCCGTCGACGATCAGCGTGCCACCCGCGGCGACATCGGCGGTGGTGCCCGCGTTCAGCACCACCGAAAGCGTGCTGGCCAGCCGGGATTGCCCGGAGGCGGCGGTATAGGTGATCTGCGGCGTGGTGCCGCCCAGGGTCAGCGTGCCGTTCGACAGGATGAAATCCGACCCGAGGCTGAGCGCGTTGACGGTGAAGGATCCGGCCTCGAGGTCGATCGTGTGCGGCCCGCCCACCGCATCGGGGATGATCGCCAAATCCCCGATGCCGTCGGGCACGTCGTTCGGGCCTATGCTGGGATCGTCCCAGTTGCCGTTGCTATCCCACACCCCGCCCCCCGTGGGGTCGGACCAGGTCGAGACAGAGACCTGCGCCATGGCCGGGCCGCCGGTGGCCAGCCCCAAACCCAGACCCATGGCCAGCGCCGTCGTGCCCAGCAGCATCGCCCCCATCCGCCGCCTCTGCCGCGGTCGCGGCGCGGCGGCACGGAACCACGGCCCGGATGCGACAAGAATGCGGGCGGGGTTGTGCGGGGCCATATCATTCTCTCCAATTGGTTCCGGCCGGGAACGGGTACGGCCGGATGTCAAATATCTGCGCAAGGTTAATCACAAAGCGGCACATCGGCCAAGAAAATCCTTGCAGACCAGAGGGCCCATCGGGGGAAAGATGCAGGATCACGGAAATTTGGGG
>JACIYW010000261.1 GCA_014359745.1 Paracoccaceae bacterium
GATGTCTGGCAGACCGCGATCCTGACCTCGCCGGTCTGCCCGGTGATCAGCGACAGGTCCGCCGTCAGCCGTGTCTGCAACCGTTCCAGCCGGTCCTTGTACCTATATCCCAACGTGCCTGAATCGGCCTCGCCGTGGATAAACGACATGACGGGTTGCAGCATGGTGCGGCCATGCACATCGCAAAAGGATCGGGTCCGGGCCACCGCGCGCAGGATGCCCGCATACTGGATGCCTGTTTCATCTTCCTGATCCCTGGCCATCAACTGCATGATGTTCCAGCCGCCACGGGCGTGATTGGTCAGCACGATCCCGGTGTCAGCAGCCAGCGCCGGAAAAAACGCGCCCGCCGCCGCCGAAGACGGGCTTTCCCCAACGGTTTCACGCAGGTTGACCATGCTGGCGATATCGCTGTTGGGATAATGCGACGGCCCGAAATCCGACTTGTCGCCGGAACTGGCCTCTATCACCGACATGCTGGGGGCTTTCGTGGTGTCATACATCAACGCCCGGCCGGGCGCGATCTCGCCGGTCAGGGGCGTGTCGGCACCTTGCCCCAGTGCGAGGCTCTGGCCATAGAAGATATAGGGCAGCACCGATGTATGCGCCTCTGCCAGCGTCCACACGAACGAGACATCCATCGCCGTGACCCTGTAGCCCGCTGGCCCAAGATCGTGAACATGGCGCAGGGTGCCGCCGCGAAAGCCCATCGCCGCTGTCGGATATTGCATCGGTCCGGTCAGCACGTCGCCCCAGCCGATGCGGATCACCTTGCCATCATCCAGCACCAGCGCGGCGGCACCAGATGGCACTGTCACCGCCTCGGTCCCAAGCGGCGCGCCGCCGTAAAAGAACGCCCCATCCTCGCGGAACCCGCCGAACGCCGATCCGCTTTCGGCCATGAATGCAATGGCGATCTTGCGCTCATCGCCCAGCAGACTGACCGGCATCGGCGGGGCCACAAGGCGCGCCCCGATATCCGCCGACAGCGCCGATACCTCATCAAGCCAGGCCAGCGGCTTT
>JACIYW010000262.1 GCA_014359745.1 Paracoccaceae bacterium
TGAACCAGGCATGACGGCGAAAATCAAAGCCGCCCGGTTCCACCGGCCCCTCGGGCGGGGCCAGATGGCCGGTCATCATCACCACCATGCCGGGAACCGGATCGAGCCCCTGATCGCCATGCATCGACACCCGCACCCGCCCCGGCACCCGGTCGGGTTCGGTGCGTTCCAGCACCACGCGATCCAGCGTCAGGCGGATCTGGTCGGACAGCGACCGGTCGATGCCGATCACCCGCCCCTCGATCGCGCCGTAATAGCGAAAGCTCAGAACCGGCGCGGCAAGGTGATGCGCGCGCAGCCCGGCAAGGCAGAACCCCGCCCCGATCAGCATCAGGGCAAACGCCGGGGGGCGCCATGTGTCAAGGCCGCGCCAGGCAAGGATGCCGCACGCCACCGCGCCCGCCGCCACCCCGGCATAGGCGGGCGCGCCCGGTTCGAACCGCAGCGAAAACCACAGGCCGATCCCGATCGCCAGCGCCACGGGCACGAAGGCGAACAGCCTGCCGCGGGCGCGGCCAAGGGCGGCCCCTGCCGCATCGATCAGCGCGCCGCCCAGCCGGGAGAGGCGACCGCCGTTGGCGACACGGGCCGATGCGTCGCCGACCGATGTGTCGGGGGCCGATGCGACACGGGCCGATGCGTCGGGGGGCTGGTCGATGCCGGTCACCCTTGTTCTCTCCGATCCGATTGCCTAGACCTGCGGACAGCCTAGTCACGTCCTGGTTTCCGAAAGGTTAATGCCGCATGAACGCCGCCCCGTCTTCGCAGGCCCCGTCTTCTCGGGTCGTGACCCGGTTCGCGCCATCGCCCACCGGATATCTGCACATCGGCGGCGCCCGCACCGCGCTTTTCAACTGGCTTTATGCGCGGGGGCGGGGCGGCAAGTTCCTGTTGCGAATCGAGGATACCGACCGCGCCCGTTCCACGGTCGAGGCGACCGAGGCGATCCTGCGCGGCCTGACATGGCTTGGGCTGGACTGGGACGGCGCCCCGGTCAGCCAGT
>JACIYW010000027.1 GCA_014359745.1 Paracoccaceae bacterium
TGCCAAGCAGCACCAAAAGCGGCCAGAGTTTCTGCACCCACCCGCCCTCGGGGGCCGCCCGCACCGGCTGCGGCGCGGTGATCCGTGGTTTGAAGATCGTATCAAGCGCCCAACCCGTACCAACCAGGATAAACCCGCTGACCAGGCACGGCATGACCGCGTTGGCCCAGGTGGCGCCAGGGATCAGCGATGTCGAGATTGCCATGGCAAAGGCCAGCGGCGACCACGGCAGCGTTGCGATGAAACCCCGCTCTATGGCGATCAGCATCCGGCGCAGCCTGTGGCCGCGGATTTCGGGGTTGGGTTCGCGCATGGCGCTGGCCTCGGCCAGGGTTCCCAGCAGCGAAATCGATCCGTACATCAGGATAAGCCCGAACAGATGCCCCCCCAGCGACAGCGCCAGATAGCGCCGCCCCGGCGGCTGCTCGGCCAGGAAACGGCCACAGCCCGCTATCGGCGCCGAGGTCATGGCCGCGCTGCGCAGCGTGGTCAGCGCCGTGAAGAACGCCGCGATGAAGGCGGCACTTTTCAACGCGGTGCCGATGGCCCCCGGCCAATCGGGCAGCCAGACAAAGGCCAGCGCCGCCAACACCATGGCGATGATGACAAACAGCCGCCGCGACCATGCCACAAGTGGCGCAAGCAGGGCCATGGCAATCACGGTGGTGGCCATCGCCAGCCGCGAAAACGGCTGAAACCCCGTCCATTCATTCAGCATCACCAGCAGCATCGTTGCAATCAGCAAGAGGCCCGAGGCCCCCTCAACGATCGTTCGGCGCGTCATGGAAATTCCTCTGGCCGGGGTCGACTTTGGCGTGTCGGTGTCAGGCACAGGATGGCCCACCTTGGCAAGGATGGCCAGAGCATGCGGACGCATCCCTGATCCGGTGTCTTGATCGGGCGTGCGCAATAGGGCCGCAGCGGGCGCGGTCAGTCGTAGACGGAAACCTCGACAAGGTTTCCGTCGGGATCCCTGAAATAGACCGACATCATCGGCCCCAACGCCCCGTTGCGCGCGACGGGGCCCAGTTCGGGCGCAACCCCCGCGCGCGCCAGACGCGCTGTCACCCTGTCGAGCGGCACGGTGGCAATCAGGCAGAAATCGGCCGATCCGGGCATCGGCCGCGCCGCCTTAGGCGCGAAGGCGTGCCCGGCCTCGTGCAGGTTGATCTTTTGCGCGCCGAATTGCAGGGCGGTCGGCCGCCCCGGCGTATCGATCCGCCGCAACCCCAGGGCGCGTTCATAGAACGCGCAAGTGGCATCGACCGAGGCCACGGTCAGCACGAAATGATCGATCCGGTCGATCAGCGGCGCGTCATCCTGGGCCATGGTCATTTTATGATCGTCTCGGGCCCCATGACGGTGTTGGGCAGGAAGGTGGACAGCGCCGGAACATAGGTCACGATGATCAGAAAGAGGAACAGCACCCCCAGAAACGGCAGCGCCGCGCGCACGACCGAGATGATCGGCATGTTCGCCACGCCCGAGGTAACGAACAGGTTAAGCCCGACCGGCGGCGTGATCATCCCGATTTCCATGTTCACCACCATGATGATGCCAAGGTGAATCGGATCGATGCCAAGGCTCATGGCGATGGGAAACACCAGCGGGGCCACGATCACGATCAGGCCAGACGGTTCCATGAACTGACCGCCGATCAGCAGGATCACGTTCACCATCACCAGAAACATCACCGGCCCAAGACCGGCGGCCAGCATCGCCTCGGCAATGCCCTGCGGGATCTGCTGATCGGTCAGCACCTGCTTGAGGATCATCGCGTTGGCGATGATGAACATCAGCGTGATGGTCAGCTTGCCGCTTTCGAACAGGGTCTTGCGGGTGTCGGGATGCCACAGGGCCGTAATCAACGCCTGCGGCGCGGCCCAGAGCGCGCGGCGCGGCCGATCCCCGCGGGCCGCCAGCGGCCCCATGTCGCGGTAAACGAAGGTGGCGATCACAAAGGCATAGACGGCGGCCACGGCGGCCGCCTCGGTCGGGGTGAAGACACCGCCTTTCCAGTAGATCAGGCTTAGCCCCTCTTGGAAGCGGATGCCGGGAAACCCATAGATCCCGCCCATTATGATCGCGATCAGCATAAGCCCCCAGAAGGCATCGTAAAAGCTTTGCCATATCTCGGCCCAGCCCCGCCAATCGCCCTTGGGCATGCGCCGTATCCGGGCGATGATGTAGATGGTGACCATCAGCATCAACCCCGCAACGATCCCCGGAAACACCCCGGCCAGAAACATCCGGCCCACCGATACGTCGGTGGCACTGGCATAGACCACCATGACGATCGAGGGCGGTATCAGGATGCCCAGCGTTCCGGCGTTGCAGATGACACCGGCGGCGAATTCCTTGGTGTACCCGACCTGCCGCATCGCCGCGATGACGATGGACCCGATGGCGACCACCGTCGCCGGCGATGACCCGGACAGGGCAGCGAACATCATGCAGGCCAGAACGCTGGCAATCGCAAGCCCGCCATGCAAATGCCCCACGCAGGCGATGGCAAAGCGGATGATACGCCTGGCCACGCCACCGGTTGACATGAAATTCGAGGCAAGAATGAAAAACGGGATGGCAAGCAAGGTATAGTGCCCCGCCATCGCCTGAAACAGCGATTGCGCCACCGATCCAAGCGAGGTGTTCGAGAACACCAGCAAGAACCCGATCGACGACAGCCCAAGCGCCACAGCGATCGGCACACCAACAAGCAAAAGGCTGATGATGGCCAGAAACAGAAGCGCAACTTCCATCGCTCAGCTTTCCTTGTTCAGGGCGGCGACTTCCGCGACCGCGTCTTCAGCCTCGTGGCTGACAATGAGGCTTGATTGTTCGCCGCGCACAATTTTCACCGTGACCTGGACCACCCGCAGCAGGATCAGCGCCGAAGCGATGGGCAATATGGCATAGGGCACCATCCGTGGCATCTTGTCATAGGCCTCGCCATAATTGATCCAGCCTTCCAGAAACCGCAGGAATTGCGGCATCGGGATCTGATCGGTCTCGAAATACGATGTGCTGCGCGCCGCCCAGTTAAGACCCGTCGGAAACCAGCGCCCCGAAGTGGGCGGCAGATCGGCGAAAGGCGCCCAGTAATCCCATGACCCCTTCAGCAACAGGATCGCATAAAGGATGCAGGCCGCCGCTGAAATCAGCCCCAGAACCCGGCGCCGGGGCGGTGATACCAGGTTGATGATCGCGTCCACCCCCAGATGCGCGGTGATCTTGAACACATAGGCCACACCGAACAGCACCATCCAGGCAAACAGCACCAGCACAACCTCAAGCGACCAGATCAGACTGGCGTTGAAAACATAGCGTCTGACGACATTGACGAAGGTCAGCAGCGTCATCGCACCAAGCGCCAGTGCAATCGCGTTTTCCTCGAACGCATGCACCATCCGGCTGAAGGCCGAGGCAGGTCTGTATTTGTGCCCCGTGGCCATGGCGTGCCCCCTTTGTCGTGTAATATGGGTCGAGTTATATGGTCAGCCAACCGGGACTACCCGGCGGCCACGCCACCGGGCAATGCCGTGATCATCACATCCGGTCGTCGGGCCAGAGCCCTGGGATCGGGTCGTCAGAGGCCAGCGTTGATCGCCTGCGCGGCATCAATGTTTTCCTGACCGACCTGATCGGCGAATTTGTCCCAGACCGGCTTCATGACATCCACCCATTCCTGACGCTGTTCGGGCGTCAGTTCGCGGATCGTACCGCCCGCATCAAGGATCGACTGGCGCGCGAGCTTGTCAACCTCACCCACCGCCGCGTTGCGTTCAGTGGTGACTTCATCCACGATTTGCAGCAACTGGTCCCTGACCGCAGGCTCAAGCCCGTCAAGAAAATCAACCGAGGTGATCAGCAGGTAATCGATGATCCCGTGGTTTGATTCAGTGATCCCATCCTGCACCTCATAGAATTTCTGGCCATAGATGTTTGACCAGGTATTTTCCTGACCATCGACAACCCCGGTCTGCAACGCGCCGTAGACCTCGGCAAAGGCCATCGGTTGCGGGGATGCGCCTAGCGCCTCCATCTGCGCGACCAGCACGTCGCTGGGCTGCACGCGGAACTTCAGCCCCTTGGCATCGCCTGGATGGATCAGCGGGCGGTTGGCCGAAATCTGCTTCATGCCATTGTGCCAGAATCCCAGCCCGAGAACCCCCCGGCGGACCATCGCCGTTTTCATCTTCTGCCCGGCCTCGGATGCCTGGAAGGCATCGACGGCCTCGATGTTCTTGAACATGAAGGGCAGATCGAAGAGGCGATAAGCCTTGGTGATCGATTCAAACAGCGACAGCGACGGTGCGCCCATCTGCACGTCGCCGCGCAGCATCGCCTCGACCACCTGCTCGTCCTTGTAAAGGGTCGAGTTGGGGAACACCTCCATGCACATCTTGCCGTCCATTTCGGCATTGACGCGCTTCATCAAAAGCTGGGCCGCGATCCCCTTGGGGTGTTTGTCGGTGTTGGTCACATGGCTGAACTTGATAACGGTTTCGCCCGGATCACAGGCTGCGGGGTCGGCATGGGCCGCAGCGGCCATCATCGTGAAGGCCGCGACAACCGCGCCGATCGTTCCCATTTTCATAGTCATTCCTCCCATTTCATTTTCACTCATTCCCTGGCGTCCCTGCACGCGGGCGGAACGGCATTCTTCGCACCTTGCCGACAGGGGGATGTCTGTACCTTGCCCGACACCGCTTCCATCTACTTTGCCGCGCAGCTTGTCATCCGTCAAACGCCAAATCATGGGGCAAACGTTTGGACGGGATCATTTCCCGTCGGATGCGGGCAGCAGGTCGCGGGTGCAATCGGACACGATGCGGCGGGCGCGTTCGGGATCATCCAGCGCCTTGGCCAGCGACAGGCACACCTTGGCCAGATAGACCTCGGTGTGGGGCGGGCCGACGGCATCGATGGACCGGGCCAGGGTTTCATAGACATCTTCAAGGGTCGGGGTGTTCATGATCTTCCTTTCATGGCCGCAGATCGGGCCGCAGATCGGGCCTGTCAAGCAAAGCGGCAAGCGCCCCGGCCACAACCGGCGGATCGGCTGCTTGCCAGCGCGCGGCAACATGCATGTCGGGCCGGATCAAATAGACGGTGCCGGGCCGCGCCGCAAAACCCGCTGCCGGTTCCCCCGTGGCTGGCAGGGTCAGCACCTGGACACCGGCGATGTCGTCAAGCGCCGAAAGATCGGGACCATCGCCAAAGCGCAGCACGCTTACCCCCCGCAAACGGTCTGACAGATGGCCGTCGTCAAGGGGTGGGTCACAGACCACCGCGCCGGGGGTCGGGCCACCGGCGAAGGCCGGATCATCGGGCTGGGTCAGGGGGCTTTCGGCATAGGTATAGGGCACCATCTGGCGCGGATTGGCAAAGGCCCCGGCAAAGGGTTCGCGCAGCGACAGCGACAGCGCCGCCGCGCGCATCACCCGCCAGCCGTGGGTTGGCGGCGTCATGAACCGGGTGCTTTTGGTGGCATTGGCGAACACATCCAGCGTCGCGCCACGCCGTTCGGGCGTATAGCTGTCAAGCAGCCCCTCCCCCGCGCGCCCGGTCATCACATAGCCCAGTTTCCAGCCGATGTTCTGCGCATCGGCCAGACCGTTGTTCAGGCCGCGAACCCCGAAGATGGGCACGATATGGGCGCTGTCGCCGATGAAAAAGATCCGCCCGTCGCGGTAATCATCCAAGGCCAGAGTGTTGGCGGAATAGACGCTCCACCATTCCAGATCATAGGCACCATCGTGGCCGATGTCGCGCAGCACGGTGGCGACGCTGTTGCGCACCTCGGCTTCCTGGGTGGCAGCTTCGACGGTTTCGCCGTCGCGCAACTGGTAATCGATGCGCCAGATGTTGTCGGGCTGGCGATGCACCAGAACCGTGCCGCCGGGGCGCGATGGAGGATCGAAAAGCGCCCGGCGGATGGTCGGGTAATCGTGATCCATGCGCACATCGGCGATCACATAGCGCCCCTCGTGATTGTCGCCCTGCATGCGCAACCCGCAGTGCGCGCGCACGGCGCTGCGCGCCCCATCGGCGGCCAGAACCCAGTCGGCGTGCAGGCTGTAGTCGCCATGCGGATCGCGCAAGGTGACGGTGGCGCGGAGATCGTCTTGCGCGACGGCCAGCAGTTCGGTTTGCCAGCGCAGATCGATCAGCGGCGATGCCGCGACCCGTTCCCACAGAAACTGTTCGATGTATTGCTGCTGCAAATTATACATCGGCCGGAACTTTTCGGTCTTGGCGTCGGGCATGCTGAATTCAAGGATCTGCTGGCCGCGATAGAATGTCCGCCCCGTGGTCCAGCCAAGCGCCTTTTCGCGGAAGGGCTTCAGCGCGCCGATGCTTTCCAGAATGTAAAAGCTTTGCCGCGCGATGCAGATGGCCCGACTGCCGTCGTTGAACGTCTCCTTGCGGTCGATCAGAACCGAAGCCACCCCTTCGGCCGCCAGTGCCAGCGCCGCCGTCATGCCCACCGGCCCGGCCCCGATGATCACCACGCCCGCCGGATCGGTCAGGCGCGCGCGTGCCGTCGGCGCGGCAAATCGCGGATAGGTGAAATAAAGCGAATCGTGGTCGCCCCTGCCCCTGGGTCGCATCGCATGTCCTTTCGATCTTCGGCGAGTGTATAAGGTTGCGCCCGAAGTTGCGCCCGAAACCTGTGTCCTGCTTTATGTGGCACAGGGAATTTTTTTTGCACAGGGGATCGCGGGCATGGGCGCAAAAGACAGTGCGTCGCCATGGGCATTCCACATGCCAGAGGCCACCCCAAACCGGCCCGCGAATTCGGCATGGCCGCGCTTAACCGCGTGCCGGAAGGGCCGATTGGCGCACCACCTGGGCGATTTCCATCAGATCGCGCGCCAAAGGGCTGGTGTTGCGCCAGATCATGCCGATGGTGCGCGATGGTCTGGGTTCGGGGAATCGCGCCACGGCAACAGCGGCCGACCGCGTTTCCACCGCAACCGCCATTTCGGGGATCAGGGTCACACCGATGCCCGCGCCGACCATCTGCACCAGCGTGGACAGCGACGAGGCATCCAGCACCTCGCGCGGGCGGCTTGCGTGCAGTTTGCAAAACGACAGGGCCTGATCGCGAAAGCAATGCCCCTCTTCCAGCAAAAGCAGGCCCATATCGCACAGATTTTCGCGCATTGGCACCGGTTTTCCGGCGTCCGACTGCGGGCGGACCAACAGGAATTCCTCGGTGAAAAGGGCCACTTCGGTCATCGAGGGTTCTGATACCGGCAAGGCGACGATGGCGGTATCCAGCCGCCCGTCGGCCAGTTCCCGAATAAGCTTCTGCGTGACCGTTTCGCGCAGATGAATATCCAGATCGGCGTTCAGCCGTGTCAGATTGCCGATCAATGTCGGCAACAGATAGGGGCCGACCGTGGGGATCACCCCGATGCGCAGGCGCCCCGTCAACCGGTCGCGCGCGGCGCGCGCAAGATCCGCCAGTTCATCGACCGAACGCAGGATGGCGCGGATGCGCGGCGCCACCTCTGCGCCAAAGCCGGTCAGACGCACCAGACGGTTGCCCCGTTCGAAAAGATCGGTGCCAAGCGTCGTTTCCAGTTCCTTGATCTGCATCGACAGCGCCGGTTGCGACACCGCGCTGGCATCGGCCGCCCGCCCGAAATGCTGATGCCGGGCCAGCGCCTCGAAATAGCGCAGGTGTTTCAGTGTCAGGTTTCCCATCAGCACCCCTTATCGACATGATCAGCAAATCAAACTTAAACTAATCGCTATAGTCTGGTACACCCCGAGACAAGCCGGAACCCGCAGGACACCCGAAACGATGCGTGCCAGAATGCCGCGCTTGCGGCCCAGCCAGAAAAAGGGCAGCCTCTGGCAGCTTTTCGTCGGCGGCCGTACCCTGAGCGGGCAGGTCGGCCCTGATCGGCAGTCTTTAGCGGATCGCATTGGCCAGGGCGACGCCACGCGATCAGGAACCCGGATTGCGGGCCGGACGGCAACCGGCCAGCCCGCGTGACAGCCACTGTACACAGCCACGATCGGAGAGAGAGAAATGGACGGAGACGATACAGCCAACGCCGGGAAATGCCCGGTCATGCATGGTGCGCGCACCAGTGCACGTCTGGGTGGCCGGTCTAACAAGGATTGGTGGCCAAATCAGCTTAACCTGCGGATCTTGCACCAGAACTCTGCCCTGTCGAACCCGATGGACCCGGCATTCGATTATGCCGAGGCCTTCAAGGCGCTGGATCTGGACGCGCTGAAAAAGGATCTGCACGCCCTGATGACCGACAGCCAGGACTGGTGGCCCGCCGATTATGGCCATTACGGCGGCTTGTTCATCCGCATGGCCTGGCATTCCGCCGGCACCTATCGCACCGCCGATGGCCGGGGCGGGGCCGGTTCGGGCAGCCAGCGTTTTGCCCCGCTCAATTCCTGGCCCGACAACGGCAACCTTGACAAGGCGCGTCGCCTGCTTTGGCCGATCAAGCAAAAATACGGCAACGCGATTTCCTGGGCGGATCTGTACATCCTTGCGGGCAATGTCGCGCTTGAATCGATGGGCTTCAAGACGTTCGGCTTTGGCGGCGGGCGCGTGGATATCTGGGAACCCGAAGAAGACATCTATTGGGGGGCCGAAGCCGAATGGCTGGCCACCAGCGATAAGCCTGGCAGCCGCTATTCCGGCGAGCGGGATCTGGAAAACCCGCTGGCCGCCGTGCAGATGGGGCTGATCTATGTCAATCCCGAAGGCCCGGATGGCAAACCCGATCCCGTCGCCTCGGGTCGTGACATCCGCGAAACCTTTGCGCGCATGGCCATGGACGATTACGAAACCGTGGCGCTGACCGCGGGCGGGCACACATTCGGCAAGATGCACGGCGCGGGCGACCCCGCCCATGTCGGCCCCGAACCCGAGGCGGCACCCCTGGAAGCGATGGGCCTTGGCTGGCTGTCCAGCTTTGGCAGCGGCAAGGGCCGTGACGCCATCACCTCGGGGCTGGAAGGCGCCTGGACGCCCAATCCGACGCAATGGGACAATGCCTATTTCAGCGTCCTGTTCAAATATGACTGGGAACTGACCAAAACCCCCGCCGGGGCCTGGATCTGGACCCCCAAGAACATCGACGAGGCCGATATGGCCCCCGATCCCGAAGACCCGTCGAAAAAGGTGCCGATCTTCATGACCACCGCCGACATGGCGATGAAGATGGACCCGGCCTATGAAAAGATCGCGCGGCATTTCCACGAGAACCCGGATGAATTCGCCGATGCCTTCGCCCGCGCGTGGTTCAAGCTGACCCACCGCGACATGGGCCCCAAATCCCGGTATCTGGGGCGCGAGGTTCCGGCCGAGGATCTGATCTGGCAAGATCCGATCCCCGCCGCGGATCACCCACTGATCGAGGCGGCGGATGTGGCAGACCTCAAGGCGCAAATCCTTGCATCGGGCCTGTCGGTGGCCGAGCTTGTGCAAACCGCCTGGGCATCGGCCTCGACCTTCCGCGGGTCGGACAAGCGCGGCGGTGCGAACGGCGCGCGGGTGCGGCTGGAGCCGCAAAAGACCTGGGCGGTGAACCAGCCCGAACAGCTTGCCCGCGTGCTGGACGCGCTGGAAACCATCCGCACCGCTTTCAATGCCGGGGCCAAGGGTGGCAAGAAGGTGTCGCTGGCCGATCTGATCGTGCTGGGCGGCGGCGCCGCGATCGAACAGGCGGCAAAGGCGGCGGGTCATGCGATCACCGTGCCCTTTACCCCCGGTCGCACCGATGCCAGCCAGGAGCAGACCGACGTCGAAAGCTTCGAGGTGATGGAGCCGATCGCCGATGGTTTCCGCAACTACAGCCAAGGCAAGTACACCGCCACGGCCGAAGAACTGCTGATCGACAAGGCGCAGCTTCTGACGCTGACCGCCCGCGAGATGACCGCGCTGATCGGCGGTTTGCGGGTGCTGGGGGCCAACCACGGCGCCAGTGCCCACGGGGTGTTCACCGACCGGCCCGGTACGCTGAGCAACGACTTTTTCGTCAATCTGCTGGATATGGGGACGCAATGGAAGCCAACCTCGGATGACGGGGATGTTTTCGAGGGCCGCGACCGCAAGAGCGGCGCCGTGAAGTGGACCGGCACGCGGGTTGACCTTATCTTCGGGTCAAATTCGCAACTGCGGGCGCTGGCCGAGGTGTACGCCCAGAACGACAACGCCGGGAAATTCGCGCAGGATTTCGTGGCGGCGTGGAACAAGGTGATGAACGCGGATCGCTTCGACCTGGCCTGATCCGGCACCAACAAGAAACGTCGGCCCGCGTAACCTGCGCGGGCCGGTGTCATTTCAGGCCGCCGCCACCCGTTCAGGCAAAAGACTGACCTTCAGGCAAAAGACTGACCTTCAGGCAAAAGACTGGCCTTCAGGCAAAAGACTGGCCCTTGCAGAAATCCACAAGCGCCTGAACGGGGCCTGATCCGGGCCTTGCCGCGTCAGGGTCGGTGCCGATCAGGGTGACAACGGCTTGTGCCTGTGCCTGCCAGTCAAGGATGGGGGCCGCCAGCGCCACCAGCCCCGGAATGAACCGCCCGTCAACCGACGCAAAACCCTGCGCGCGGATCGTATCCACCAGCGATTCAACCCCCTGTGGCGTCGGGGTGATATCGGGCGCCAGGCCGGGATTGCGGCGTGCGCGCGCCACTTCGGCCGCGCGCATGGCCGCGATGGCGCCTTTCGGGGCCCATGCCAGAAACGCCCGTCCCGTCGCGGAATTCAACAAGGGCAACACCGTGCCCAGCCCCATCGATGTCACAACCGGCGATGCCGCGCGCTCCCAGCGGATCACCGTCGCCCCGCCGGTTCCCCAGACAGACAAAAGTGCGGTCAACCCGGTGGCCGCAGACAGATCGGGCAGGCCATCGGCGGCCCGGTTGACGAAATCCAGCCGCGCGATCGCCGACAGTCCCAGCGCGACGGCCCCTGCCCCCAGATCGTATTTCCCCGACCGCCCCGCCTGTTCCACCAGCCCCGCGTGCAGGAACGATGCCAGATAGCGGTGCACCTTGCTGGGCGGCATGTCACAGGCGCGCGCCAGATCGGACAGCGATGCGGGGCCCGCGCGCTGCCGCATCTCGGCCAACAGCCGCAGCGCCGCATCCAGCGATTGGATGCCGCCACTATCGGCGCCTTCTTCACCCGCCATGCTGGCAAAGAATATCACGAAGCGGCGCGATTGCAGCGGCCTTGATGCCGCCCTGGGTGGGCTGGAACAGCCCGCGCACCTCGTGCCCGGTCAGCGCCAGCCGGTCGCCCACATGCCCGGCATAGTGGAGGCGCAGGGTCTTGTTGCCCCATTCCTCTGCCCGCAACGTCAGGGTCAACAGATCGTCCGGGCGCAGGGGGGTGCGAAACTTTGCGCCCGCTTCCATCAGGCCAAAGCCGATGGACCCAAGCCGCGCGCACAGCGCCGCCTGCCCGCCATGCGGTCGCAACCAGTCGTGAAAGGTGCGGTCAAACCAGGCGAACATGTTGGGATAGAACGCGATACCGGCGGGATCGCAATCCCCGAAACTGACGCGGTGGTCCATGTGGTGTTCGACGATCATTTTTCCACCATGTGATATCTATTGCATGTATCAGAAAACTTATTATGGTGCCCCCGTCAAGTGCAAAGGGGGGAATCAATGCCGGGCTTATCAACTGTCGAGATCATAGGCGCAGGCCCCGCGGGGCTTTATACCGCGATTTTGTTGCGCCGGTTGATGCCGCATGTCCGGGTGCGCGTGACCGAACAGAACCCGGTCGGCGCGACATTCGGCTTTGGCGTGGTGTTTTCCGATCAGGCGCTTGATTTCCTGCGCGCCGACGATGCGGATATTCACGATCTGGTCACGCCGCATATGGAACGCTGGCAGAACATGACCCTGAACCTGCCGGGCGGGCAGGTCATTCTGGATGGGGTCGGCTTTTCGGCCATCGGGCGGCTGGAACTGATCGAGATCCTGCGCAAACATGCCGACCAGCTTGGCGTTGAGATGCGGTTTTCGCACCCGCTGACCTCGCTTGACGGGATCAGGGCCGATCTGATCATCGGCGCCGATGGGCTGAATTCCCTGGTGCGCCGCAGCCACGAGGCGGCATTCGCGCCCCAGATTGACCATTTCAGCAACCATTTTGCCTGGTTCGGCACCGAACGGGCGTTTGACACCCTGACACAAAGCTTTGTCGAAACCCCGCAGGGGGCGTTCAACGCCCATCATTATCGTTTCGCCCCGAACCGCAGCACCTTTATCGTGGAATGTGGCCCGGAAACCTTTGCGGCCTACGGTTTTGCCGACCTTGACGAGGCGCAAAGCGCCGCGATCTGCCAGGGGGTGTTTGCAAAGGTGCTGGACGGCGCGCCGCTGATCACCAACAAATCCAACTGGCGGCAATTTCCGCGCCTGTGGTGCCGGAACTGGGTGGCGGGGCGGCATGTTCTGCTGGGCGATGCCGTGCATACCGCGCATTTTTCCATCGGATCGGGCACGCGGCTGGCGCTGGAGGATGCGATTGCGCTGGTGCATGCGCTTGCGGCCAACGCGGATGTGGACGCGGCCCTTGCCGCCTATCAGGCCGAACGCCAGCCGGTGGCGAAAAAGATCGTGACGGCGGCCAATACCTCGGCCACATGGTACGACAGTTTCGCGCAGAAGATGGCACTGCCGCCCCTTGATTTCGCCTTTGACTATATCACCCGGTCAGGTCGGGTGGATATGGACCGGTTGCGCCGCATGGCGCCCGGCTTCATGGCCCGTTACGAGGCAGAAAAGGCCGCCAATCCCCCGGCAATCACCGATCCGGTCGGCGAAGGCACGGCGGGGGCGGCGGAAATCGGCTTTGACAAATCGGCCCACCCGAACTGTTCGGCGATCCTGTGGGACAATCTTGCGCGCAACCCCGACAAGCTGGCGCTGACCGGGCCCGCGGGCAACATGACCTACCGCGATCTGGTAGCCGAAGCGGCGCGCTGGGGCAATGCCTTCATCGCTGCCGGGTTGCAGCGCGGTGAACGCATTCCATTCTTTCTGGATGACACCCCGGCCTATCCGGCCGCCTTTTTCGGCGCGGTGCGGGCCGGGTTCGTGCCGGTTCTGCTGAACATCCAGACCATGCCCGAGGTTCTGAATTTCTTTCTGAAGGATACCGGCGCGCGGCTGGCACTTTGTGAGGCGGGGCTGGCCCACATGTTCGGGCCCGAGACGCAGACGGGCACCGCGCTTGAGCGGGTGATAACCGTGAATGGCACGGCCAGTGGCCTGACGCCCGCCGAAACCTTTCTGCACGGTCAGCCCGAAACCCTTGCCGCCGCCGACACAGGCCCGGATGACATGGCATTCTGGATGTATTCATCAGGGTCTACCGGGCGGCCCAAGGGCATCGTGCACCTGCATCACGACATGGCCTATACGCAGGCCTCGTTCGGCGACAAGGTGCTGGGCCTGCGCGCCGATGATATCTGCTTTTCGGTGCCCAAGATCTATTTCGCCTATGGGTTTGGCAATGCCATCACCTTCCCCTTCTCAATCGGCGCGACCACGGTTCTGATGCCCGGCCAACCCCACCCCGATGCGGTTCTGGACATGATAGAGGCGTATCGGCCCAGCGTCTTTTTCGGCCTGCCCACGCTTTACACCGCTCTGGCGCGGGTGCCGGGGGTTGACGCGCGCGATCTGTCATCGCTGCGGCAATCGATGTCGGCGGCAGAGATCCTGTCGGAAGATGTCTATGTCGGCTGGAAGGCGCTGACCGGCCACGGCCCGACCGAAGGCTTGGGATCAACCGAATTGCTGCATGTCTACCTGTCCAACACCCATGATGATCACCGCATCGGGTCGGCCGGGGCGCGGGTTCCGGGGTATGAGGTGCGGCTGGAAACACCCGAAGGGCGCCCGGCCGACGCGGGCGAAGAGGGGGTGATGTTCGTGCGCGGCCATTCATCGGCCCCGTGTTACTGGAACCGCCCCGACAAGACCCGCGAAACGATGCGCGGCGACTGGATCTGCACTGGTGACAGGTTTGTGGAACGGGATGGCCATTACTATTTTCAGGGCCGCGCGGATGAGTTGATCAAGGTCTCGGGCCAATGGGTCTGGCCGCTAGAGGTGGAACGCTGCCTGAACGAACACCCCGACGTTCATCAATGCGCGGTGATGGCGCATCAACTGGACGATCGGCGCATGACGCTGCGCGCCGTGGTGCACCTGCGTGACGGGGTGCTGGCGGGGCCGGACCGGGATCGGGCCTTGCAGGATTTCGTCAAGGCCCGCCTTCAGCCCTACAAATACCCGCGCCTGATCGATTATGTCACCGAACTGCCCAAAACCGGAACCGGCAAGATCGACCGTCAGGCGCTTGTCGCGAAATAACCGATTGGCAGCCGGGCCGTGACCATCGTGCCCGGCTGCATCAATAATTGCGCAAACCGCAATTGCATTGTATGGATCATGCGTTTAATGAGCGGCTTTTTCCCGGAAACCCGTATAAAACCACATGATTACCATCAAGCAGATAGAAGCCATCTATTGGATCGGTCGGTTGGGAAGCTTCGAGGCCGCGGCCCGGCACCTTGGCACGTCGCAATCCGCGATCACCCGCCGCATCCAGGATCTTGAAACCGCAACCCGCACCTCGCTTTTTGACCGGTCAACGCGCACCCCGACGTTGAACGAAAAAGGCCAGTCGGCCTATCGTCAGGCCGCAAGCATTCTGGATCTGGCCGGACAGATGATCGACAGCCTTGCGGCAACCGATCTGGTCGACAGATCGCTTGATCTGGGGGTAACAGAGGTTTCCGCACTGACATGGATACCCGGATTTCTGGCCGCCATGGCCAGCAGCCATCCCAAACTGACGCTGCGGCTGAGGGTGGCGGGGGCAGAGCAGTTGCGCGACATGCTGGCGAAAAAGCAGATCGATCTTGCGGTTCTGCCCGAGGCGCTTTGGCCGCCCGGTTTTGTCGCCGAACCGATTGCACCGCTCAGGGCATCCTTTTGCTGCGCGCGCGGGCGCCTGCCGGAAGGGGTGCCGGTGACACGGGAACTTTTGCAGGAACTGCATTTCATCATGCAGGAAAACGTGCTTTTCAGCCAGGTCATCTGGCGCGAACTGGCCGGAACCGGCGCGGGAAGCATTCCGGTTGTGGTGTCGGACGGGTTGCTGTCAAGCCTGGCGCAGGTCGCGGCGGGGCGGGGGGTATCGCTTTTGCCGGATTTCCTGCTTGACGCCCCCGCCTTTGGCAACGCCATTCAGCGGCTGACAACCGAAATCGCTTTGCCGCCGCTGCCCTATGTCGCGATTTTTCTTGAGGAACGCCAAAGCTCCGGCATGTCCACGCTGATCGGGTCGATGCGGACGGCGTGCCATTTTGACAAGATGATGGGCGCGTAGGGTATCAGGCCAGTTCCGCCAGAACGGCGCGCAGAGCGATGCGCCAGTCGGGCCGCGCGATGCCGAAGGCCTGTTCCAGCGCGCGACAGTCCAGCCGCGAATTGGCCGGGCGGCGCGCGGGGGTGGGATAGGCGCTGGACGGGATATCGTTGACGGTGCAGTCGATGCCCGCCTGCGCGAATATCTCGCGCGCGAAACCGGCCCAACTCACATCGGGCTGACCGGCGAAATGATAGGTGCCCGCCCTGCCCTGCCCGCGCGCCAGCGCATCCGCCATGCGCCAAAGCGCCGCCGCGATATCGGCCGCCGCCGTCGGGCCGCCGATCTGGTCGGCGACGATGTTCAGGCTCTCGCGCTCTGCCCCCAGGCGCAGCATGGTTTTCACGAAATTGCCGCCATGGGCTGAAAACACCCAGGACGTGCGCAGGATGGCATGGTTGCCCGCCGCCGCGCGCACGCCTTCCTCGCCCGCCAGTTTGCTGCGGCCATAGGCGCCAAGGGGTGCCATGGGGGCGTCGGGGGGCCAGGGGGCCAGCCCGCTGCCGTCAAAGACGTAATCGGTGGAGATATGCAGAAACGGCACCCCGCGCGCCGCCGCCGCCTGCGCCATGGCGGCGGGGGCGGCACCGTTGATCAGGGTGGCGATGGCCTCTTCTTCCTCGGCTTGGTCAACGGCGGTGTAGGCGGCGGCATTGATCACCGCATCGGCATCGGTTGCGGCGATGAGCGCCGCGCAGGCCGCCGGATCGGCCAGATCGGCGGCGGCGCGGCCAAGCGCCTTCGCCGTCCATCCGGGGGGGCAATGGCGCTGCAATTCGGTGGCGACCTGCCCGGTTTGACCAAAGATAAGGGCTTTCACGCCGTCACCCCCAGCCGCTGCCCCACCCCGTCACGGGTTTGCAGGGCGCGCCACCAATCCCCGTTATCGAGATACCATTGCACGGTGCGTTCCAGCCCCTGTTCCAGCGTCACCGATGGCCGCCAGCCCAGTTCGGCACGGATGCGGGCGGGATCGATGGCATAGCGCGCGTCATGGCCGGGGCGGTCGGTCACGAAACTGATCTGATCGGTATAGGGCCGGGCGGCGGGGTGCAGGCGGTCGAGGATGGCGCAGATCGTGCGCACCAGGTCGATATTGCGGGCCTCGTTCTCGCCGCCGATGTTATAGCTGCGCCCGATGCGGCCCTGCGTCAGCACGGTCAGCAGGGCGTCGGCGTGATCCTCGACATAAAGCCAGTCGCGCACGTTTTCGCCCTTGCCGTAGACGGGGATGGGCCTGCCCGCCAGCGCGTTCAGGATCACCACGGGGACCAGTTTTTCGGGGAAATGGTAGGGGCCGTAATTGTTGGAACAGTTGGTCAGCACCACCGGCAGGCCGTAGGTTTCATGCCAGGCGCGCACCAGATGATCGCTGGCGGCCTTGGATGCGGAATAGGGCGAATTGGGCGCATAGGGCGTGTCTTCGGTGAACTTGCCGGTGGGGCCAAGGGAGCCGTAGACCTCATCGGTGGAGATGTGGTGAAAGCGAAAGGCACCCGGCCGCCCGGCGCGGACCCAATAGGCGCGCGCGGCCTCCAGCAGGTTGAAGGTGCCGTTCACATTCGTCTCGATAAAGGTTCCCGGCCCGTCGATGGACCGATCCACATGACTTTCGGCGGCCAGATGCATGATGGCGTCGGGCGCGTGGGCGGCAAGGATACGATCCAGCGCGGCGCGGTCGCGGATATCGGCGTGCTCGAATGTATAGTTCGGATTATCGGCCACGCTTGCCACGTTCGCCAGACAGGCGGCATAGGTCAGCGCGTCGAGGTTGATCACCTTGTGGCCCGCCGCCACGACCTGCCGCACCACGGCTGACCCGATGAACCCGGCGCCGCCGGTGATCAGAAGCTTCATTTTCAAGTCTCCCACTCAAAAGGGCTGGGCACCTGGGACAGAAGCGGCGCGGCGGCGTCCTTGGGCGACAGCAACGGCGCGGTGTCGCCAAGGCCCCAGTCAATTCCGATGTCGGGATCGTCCCAGCGCACCGCGCCGTCACAATCGGGCGCGTAATGATCGGTGCATTTGTATATGATTTCGGTATCGGGCTCGCGGGTGACGAAACCATGAAGAAAGCCCGGCGGAATCCACAATTGGCGGCCGTTTTCGAACGAAAGTTCCACCCCCTCCCACTGGCCGAAGGTCGGGCTGCCGCGCCGGAAATCCACCGCCACGTCATAAAGCCGCCCGCGCCCGCAGCGCACCAGCTTGCCCTGCGCATGAGGCGGCGCCTGATAATGCAGCCCGCGCACCGTGCCGGGCTGATGCGACATCGAATGATTGTCCTGCACGAAATCGGGCAGAAACACCCCGTTTTCCGCCAGGGTGCGGCGGTTCCAGCTTTCGCTGAAGAACCCGCGGTCGTCACCAAAACGCCGCGGCGTCAGAACAAGCACGCCGTCCAGGCCGGTTTTCTCAACTTTCAAGATGCATGCCCCGTAATACCCTGCCCCAATACGCGGCAGCTTAGGTCATGCCGGTCGGCTGGGCAATGCCGCCGCGGCACAACTTTCGGCGGTTTCGGCGCGTTCCTGCGATTTTTCCCAGCGGATGAAAATGATGGCCGGATTCTGGATGTTGCGGTCAGACATGGCCTGCGCAAGGCCGGAAAGAGTGCAGCGCGTGATGGTTTCGCGCGCGGTAGAAGCGTGGCTGACCACCTCAACCCCCAACCCCATCGGCACACCGGCCTGGCGCAGGGCCTGGGTAAACCGATCGACCCTGCGGACGCCCATGTAAACCGCCAGCGTCGTACCCGGTTGCAGCATCGCCGCCCAGTCAGGATCAGGGTCGCCCGGTTTGCAGGTTGCCGTGGCCAGCATCAGCCGGTCGGTCGCGCCCCGTTCGGTCAGCCCGCGGCCAAGGCTTGCGGCGGCGGCGCTGGCCGCGGTCACGCCCGGCACGATCTCTATCGGGATGCCGGCTGCGCGCGCGGCGTCGCGTTCTTCGGTCAGGCGGCCGAAAATGCCGGGATCGCCGGATTTCAGCCGCACGACCCGCTGCCCCTGCCGCGCGGCGGCCACGATCACGGCGTTTATCCGGTCTTGTGGCCAGGAACAGGCGCCGACCTCTTTGCCGACAGACACCCGTCTTGCACCCCGGCGCGCCAGGGCCAGCACCGCAGGATCAACCAGCCGGTCGTGATAGATCACATCCGCCGCTTGCAGCAGGCGCAGGGCGCGCAGGGTCAGCAGATCGGCGGCACCCGGCCCCGCACCGACCAGCGCGATAGTACCCTGCACGGCCCTTGCCCCGCCCGCGTCCCGCGCTTGCGCGGCCAGCGGTGCCGCGTCCCGCCGGGCGCGCGGCGCCAAGGTTCTGGCCAGCCAGGCCCGGAACCCGTGCCAGACCGGATGCGGAAGGTGGCCCGCGATCATTCCGCCGCCTCCAGCCGCCGCGCCAGCAGCACGGCCAGTTCCGGGCGGCACGACCCGCAACTGGTGCCGGCCTGAAGCGCCGACCCGATCTGTTCGACGCTGCGCAGGTTTTGCGCCGCAATCGCCGCCGTGATCGTGTTCAGCCCCACATTCAGGCAGGCGCAGATCGTCGGGCCGGGATCGGCCACGCCCGCACCGGGGCGACCCGCCAGCAGCGCCGCGCCGCCCTGCCCGACCTGGTCGGCCAGATGCCCGCGCGCCAGTTGCACGGGCTCTGGCGCGGCAAAGAACGCTGCCAGCGTGCGCCCGCCTTCCATCAGGGCAAGGCGATGCGTGCCACGCACGCGATCCTCGACGCTCAGGCAGGTGGCATCGGGCAGGTCGAACAGGGCGCGGGCGTAGGCTTCCCAATCCTGCGGCCGCTCCATCCCCGCCAGTTCGCTGCGCCAGCCGCCCGCGTGGCGCGCGCGCGCCCAATAGGTGGCATCGGGGCTTTGCGGGCCGATCGAGACCGCAAAACCATACCATGCCGGGTTCAGCGCGGCGATGGCCACGACCGAAGCCTTGCTTTCCGGCTGCCCCGATACGGGATCGGTCACAGCGGCCACAAGCGCATCGACGCGCCCCGTGGGGGCCGTTTCGCCCGTCCAGTGCATCGGCGCGAATACCTGTCCGGGCGCCACGCGGTCGGTGATCGACACACGCAAGATGGCCTGCCCCTGCGGGCTGGTGACACGCGCCAGAGTGGCCGGGGCAAGGCCCAGACCGGCGGCATCTGCGGGGTGGATTTCCACGAATGGCTCGGCGATATGCTGGGTCAGTCGCGGGGAAAGGGCGGTGCGCGTCATCGTGTGCCACTGATCGCGCACCCGCCCGGTGTTGAGGCGGAAAGGATAACGGGGCGCGGTTCTTGCCACCGGCAGGCGCGGGGTGATGGGCAACATCCGCGCGCGCTGATCCGGCGTGAAAAACCCGCCCTGCCCAAAGAACCGCCCGCCCTGCTGGCGCGCGCTTACCGGCCAGCGCGTGGGGGGCAGCGCGTCGTAATCGGCCTTTGCCAGGCCGGAAATGTCGAAATCGCGCCCCAGATCGCCGGCCACACCGGAAAGCCGCGCGTGTTCGGCAAACACATCACCCACGCTTTGCCAGCCGAAGGCCTCCCCCCAGCCCATCCTTGCTGCCACATCCGCGACCATCCGCCAATCATCGCGCGCCTGTCCGGGGGCGGGCAGAAAGGCGCGCTGGCGGCTGATGGTGCGGTCGGAATTGGTGACGGTGCCCGATTTCTCGCCCCAGGCGGTCGCGGGCAACACCACATCGGCCAGCCGCGTTGTGTCGGTTTGGGTCACATCGCTGACCACGACGAAATCACAGCCCTTGATGGCGCGGGCCACGGCATCGGCATCGGGCATCGACACGGCGGGGTTTGTGTGGATGATCCAGAGCGCCCTGATCCGGCCCGCCGCCACGGCCTGAAACATCTCCACCGCCTTGAGGCCGGGTTTTTCCGGGATCACCGGGCTGTTCCAGAAACCCTGCACGGCGGCGCGATGCGTGGGGTTCCCGATATCCAGATGGCAGGCCAGCGTATTGGCCAAGCCCCCCACCTCGCGCCCGCCCATGGCGTTGGGCTGGCCGGTCACGGAAAACGGCCCCATGCCGGGGCGGCCGATCCGACCGCTGGCCAGATGGCAATTCAGGATCGCGTTCACCTTGTCGGTGCCGCTTTCGGATTGATTGATGCCTTGGGAATAGAGCGTGACCGTGCGCGCCGTCGTGGTGAACCAGTCAAGAAACGTGGCCAGATCGGCGGCCGCAAGCCCGGTCATCGCCGGATCAGAGGCGCGCGCCGCAATCAGGGCCGCATCAAACCCCGCGACATGCGCGGCAAGATAGGCACGGTCCAGCGCGCCACGATCCGCCAGCGCGACAAGCGCCGCGTTGAAGAGCGCGGCATCCGATCCCGGCGCAAGTGCCAGATGCAGATCGGCGATGTCGCAGGTCGCGGTGCGGCGCGGGTCCACCACCACAACCTTTGTCCCCCGCGCCTTTTGCGCCGCCACCAGACGCTGATAAAGCACCGGATGACACCAGGCGAGGTTACTGCCCACCAGCACCACCAGATCGGCCTGATCAAGATCCTCATAGGTGCCGGGCACGGTATCCGCCCCGAAGGCGCGCTTGTGCCCGGCCACGCTTGACGCCATGCACAGCCGCGAATTGGTATCCACGTTCGCTGTGCCGATATAGCCCTTGATCAGCTTGTTGGCGGCGTAATAATCCTCGGTCAGCATCTGGCCCGAAAGGTAAAACGCCACAGAGTCGGGCCCATGATCGCGGATCGCGGCCTGAAAGCGGCGGGCGACCAGATCAAGCGCCGCGTCCCAGCTTGCAGGCGCGCCGCCGACCTGCGGGGTCAGGACGCGCCCGCCCAGCCCCAGCGTCTCGCCAAGCGCCGTGCCCTTGGAACAGAGCCGCCCGGCATTCGCCGGGTGATCCGGGTCGCCCTTTATCCGCGCGCCCCCTGCCCCGTCCGGCGTGGCGAGCACCCCGCAACCGACACCGCAATAGGGGCAGGTGGTGCGAATGCTCATGCCGCGCGCCCCCGGATCAGACGTGCGGCGTCGATCAGGATGCGCCCGCCTTCCACCCGCGCCGGATATGTGGCAACCGCGCCCTCATCCGCGCCCTGTGCCATGCCGGTTTCCAGCGAAAACACCCAGTTGTGCAAGGGGCAGGTCACGGCATGGCCATGCACGATCCCCTCGGACAGTGGCCCGCCCCTGTGCGGGCAGCGGTCATCCATGGCAAAGACCCGATCATCGCCGGTGCGAAACACCGCCACGCAGCCTTGCACCGTCTTGACCACGCGCGCCCCGCGTTGGGGGATGTCATCCAATGCGCCGATATCGAGCCAGGTCATTCCGCCGCCTCCCGCGTGAAATCGGCCAGCGGCGCGAAATCCGCCTGTGCCTGTGGGGTTGCGCGATCTGCCCAGGGGTCGCGCTGATAGACGCTTTGCGACAGATCGAAACGCGCGATCAGGGCGGCGCGGTTGTCCGGGTCTTCGACAATTTGCGCCTGCACCCAATCCAGGCCCACCTTGGCCAGCCATTTATAGGGCCGGTCCAGATATTTCGCGTGCTCGCGGTAAAGCTGCACAAAGGCCACGGTCAGATCAATCGCCTCGGCCTCTGTCGTGACTTTGGCCAGACGCTGCGTTTCCTTCAGGTCCATCCCCGCCGCGCCGCCGACCCCGACCTCATAGCCGCTATCGACGCAGATGATGCCGATATCCTTGCAGGTGGATTCCGCGCAGTTGCGCGGGCAGCCCGACACCGCCAGTTTCACCTTGTGCGGCGTCCACGACCCCCAAAGGCGTTTTTCCAGCTTGATCCCCAACCCGGTGCTGTCTTGCGTACCGAACCGGCAGAAATCGGTGCCGACACAGGTTTTGACGGTGCGCAGCCCCTTGGAATAGGCGTGGCCGGATACCAGCCCCGCCTTGTTCAGATCGGCCCATATATGCGGCAGGTCCGCTTTGCGCACACCCAGAAGGTCGATGCGCTGGCCGCCCGTGACCTTGACTGCCGGAATGGCGTATTTGTCGGCCGCATCGGCAATGGCGCGCAATTCGGCCGGATTGGTCATGCCGCCCCACATGCGCGGCACCACCGAATAGGTGCCGTCTTTCTGGATATTGGCGTGGTTGCGTTCGTTCACGAACCGGCTTTGCGCATCATCGGTATAATCCAGCGGCCAGTCGGCCAGCAGATAGAAGTTGAGCGCGGGACGGCAGTGATGGCACCCGCAAGAGGTTTTCCAGCCCAGTTCCTGCATCAATGCGGCCATGGATTTCAACGCGCGCGCCTTGATCAGGCGCCGCACGTCCTCATGCGTCAGATCGGTGCAGGCGCAGACGGGTTGGGCGGCGGGCATCTGGAACGCGTCGCCCAATGTGCTGGCCAGAACCTGTTCCACCAGCCCGGTGCAGGTGCCGCACGATGCGCTGGCCTTGGTTTGCGCGCGGATATCGGCAAGGCTTGCCGCCCCGCCTTCGATCGCGGCCGTGATCGTGCCTTTGCATATGCCGTTGCAGCCGCAAATTTCCGCCTCAGGCGGCAATGCTGCAACGGCTGCCAAAGGGTCCGCGCCGGTCCCTCCCTGCCAGGCGGGGCCGAAGATCAGGGTGTCGCGCATGGCCGCAATGTCGGTCCCGTCCTTGATCAGGCCAAAGAACCACGACCCGTCGGCGGTGTCGCCATACATGACCGCGCCGATCAGGCGGTCCCCTTCGATCACCAGCCGCTTGTAGACGCCGCGCGCCGGGTCGCGGAACACGATATCCTCGCGCCCCTCGCCATCGGCGAAATCGCCCGCGCTGAACAGATCGACGCCGGTTACCTTCAGCTTGGTTGCTGTCTGCACGGGCCGGAACGCTGCATCCTGCCCCAGAAGTGTCGCCGCCACCACCCTGGCCTGATCGTAAAGCGGTGCGACAAGGCCGAAAAGCTGCCCGTCATGTTCCACACATTCGCCGACCGCCAGGATATCGGGGTCTGACGTGACCATATGGTCGTCAACGGTGATCCCGCGCCCGATCTCCAGCGCCGCATCGGTGGCGATCCGGGTTTCGGGACGAATGCCGACGGCCATACAGACCAGATCGGCGGGGTAGACCGTGCCATCCTCCAACAGCACCGCCTCGGCCCTATCCTTGCCCAGAATGGCCTTGGTGGCCCCTTTGCAGTGAACCGTCAGGCCGCGCGCGCCCAGATCCTTTTGCAGAAGGTAACCGGCGGCGGGATCAAGCTGGCGTTCCATCAGATGGCCCATCAGGTGAATGACCGTCACCGCCATGCCGCGCGCCGTCAGGCCCGCCGCCGCCTCCAGCCCCAGCAATCCGCCGCCGATGACCACCGCCGTGCCGCCGGGCCGATGTGAGGCGTCAATCATCGCCTGCGTATCGTCCATGTCGCGGTAGGTGATCACGCCGGGAAGATCGTGGCCGGGCACCGGAATGATGAAGGGCGCCGACCCGGTGGCGATCAGCAGCTTGTCATAGGGCGCGCCACCGTCGTTGGAGAGAACCACCTTGTTCGCGCGGTCGATCCGCACCACGCTTTCGCCGAAACGGCAGGTAATATCGTGCTGACGGTAGAAATCATCGTCATGGGTGACGATTTCGTCATAGGTCTTTTCGCCCGACAGGACCGGCGACAGCATGATGCGGTTGTAGTTCCCACGCGGTTCTGCATTGAAAAGCGTGATATCCCAGCCATCCGGGTCTTGCGCCAGCACATGTTCCAGAACCCGGCCAGACGCCATGCCCGCGCCGATGACGACAAGTTTCTTACGCATGGACGGCCTCCGTCCCGGTTGAATGTCCTGCTTTCAGGTCGGGTAATACGCCTTGATGTGCCACATTCAGAGGCTGCATCGCGTAAAGGCACAATATGCCGCTTATCCGCAGGTTCACGGTACGATTATTCAAATTGCTCCGTGACTTGTGCCCATGGTAAACTGCGCCGCTATATGTGGTGTGGGGCTTTAACGGATGATCTGGCAGTTTGAATGGGACGACGCCAAAGCCGCGCAGAACTTTGCCGAGCGCGGTCTGCACTTCGCGGATGCGTCCCGTTTCGACTGGCAGTCGGCGCAGGTGTTTCTGGACGATCGCCAGGATTACGCGGAAGAGCGCTTCATCGCGCGTGGGTTTCTGGACGGCCGCCTGCACATTCTTGTTTATGTTTTGCGAAACGACCGTTTGCGCGTTATATCTTTGAGAAGAGCCAACGCACGGGAATGCAACCGATATGTCCAAGAGCGACGCCCGCCCGCCTGATACGCCAGATGCGCTGTCTCCGGAATGGGCAGCGTATGAAAGCGCGTGGGCCGTCGATTTGGCAGATTTCGACGATCCTGTGGCCGCGTCGCGCTTCCTGATCCGCCGTAAGCGCATTTTCCGCGCAGCCGAAGCGGCGGGGATTTCCAAGGAATTGCTGACGCCTTTCTCACCGGACAAGCCGGGATTTGAAGGCAGGGTGAAACAGGCGTTCCTGTCTGTGGCGGGGGTTGCTGCCGAGTAAGCCATCATGCCGCCTCTTTCTTGTCGGCGCCGTGTTCGTAATCCTCAAGGAATTGCAGAACCTCGGCGCGGTAGGTGTAGTAATCGGGGTGTTCCAGCAGCGCCTTGCGGGTGCGCGGGCGCGGCAGGTTCACATCGACGATCTTGCCGATGCGCGCACGCGGGCCGTTGGTCATCATCACCACGCGGTCAGCCAGCAGGATCGCCTCGTCCACGTCATGGGTGACACAGACCGCCGTGACCCTGGTGCGCGACCACACCTCCATCAGCACTTCCTGCAATTCCCAGCGCGTCAGGCTGTCAAGCATTCCGAAGGGTTCATCCAGCAA
>JACIYW010000028.1 GCA_014359745.1 Paracoccaceae bacterium
GCCCCAACCGAACCGCCGCCGTTTTCTGACGATCAGCGCCGCCGCCCTTGGCGCCGCCGCGCTGCCCCGCCCGGCCATTGCCATGCGGCAATGGCGGGGGGTGGCGATGGGGGCGGGGGCGTCGATCACCCTGGCGCATCCCGATGCCGACCGCATTATTGCCCGCGCCCGCGCCGAGATCGCGCGGCTGGAGGCGGTGTTCAGCCTTTATGACGCGGGGTCGGCGTTGAGCCGGTTGAATGCGCGGGGTCGGCTGGATGGCCCGCCCTTCGAGATGCTGGATTGTCTGGGCCTTTGCGATGCGGTGAACGCGGCCACGCTGGGCCTGTTTGACCCCACGGTGCAGCCGTTATGGGCGCTTTATGCCGAAGCCCATGCGCGCGGCACCGCGCCTGATGCCGGGGCGATTGCGGCTGTGTTGCCCCGCGTCGGCTGGCCGGGGGTGCGGGTTGACAGCGCCGCGATCACGCTGCGCCCCGGCATGGCGCTGACGCTGAACGGGGTGGCGCAGGGGTATGTGGCCGACCGGGTGGCGATGCTGCTGGCCGCCGAGGGGCTGACCGATATTCTGGTCAACACCGGCGAGTTTCGCGCGCTGGGCGGCGCGCCCGAGGGGGGCGATTGGCCGGTGGCGCTGGTGGCCGGGGGGAAGGAGCGCGCGAGTGTCGCGCTGCGCGACCGGGCGCTGGCCACATCGGCCCCGATGGGCACGGTGTTCGATGCCGAGGGGCGCGTGGGCCATATCCTGCATCCCGGCACCGGGCGCCCGGCGCCCGCGCGCTGGCAGATGGTCAGCGTGACGGCGCCGCAAGCGGCCCTTGCCGATGCGCTGACCACCGCGTTCTGCCTGATGGACCGGCCCGCGATCGATGCCGCTCTGGCGCGGTTTCCGGCGGCGCGGCTTGTGTTTGCGGGGTAAGGGGCGATGGCTGTGCAATCCACGATGCCCGGCGTGCCGATAAAGGATGCCCCGGATGGCGCTTTTGCGCGGCTGCGCGTCGATGCCGTGCTGTACCCTTGGGCAGAAGCGGCTAACCTGCGGACACCCCCCAACCGAAAGGCCCCGCCGATGACCGATCGCCCCTATGCCTCGCCGCCGTGTCTGGCGCATGAGATCGACCCGGCCTATTTCGACCCGATGGCCACCGATGCGCAACAGGCCGCCGATGTGGCCCGCTGGCGCAAGGCCGAACGCGCGCGGCTGCTGGACGCACGGCAGGAAACCACCGCCGAGCAGCGCAATGAGATGGCCGGGGCGCTTGCCGCCCATCTTGACGCGCTGATCGCCGAGCGGGTCGGCACCCTGACGGGGCGGGTGATTTCGGTCTATTGGCCGATCAAGGCGGAACTGAACCTGCGGTTCTGGATGAACGCGCTGCACGCGCGTGGCGCGCGCGTGGCGCTGCCGGTGGTCGTGGAACCGGGGCAGCCGCTGATATTCCGGCACTGGACGCCCGAGGCGCGGATGGAACGCGGGCACTGGAAAATTCCGGTGCCGCCTGCGACCGCCGAGGTGCTGACCCCCGAGGTGACGCTGGCGCCGCTGGTGGGCTGGGACGGGGCGGGATACCGGCTGGGCTATGGCGGCGGGTATTTCGACCGGACGCTGGCGGCGCTGTCGCCCCGGCCGCTGGTGATCGGGGTGGGGGTGCAGGCGTCGCGCATCGCCACGATTTTCCCGCAGCCCCACGATATCGCCATGCAGGCCATCGTGACCGAGGAGGGGCGGCAGTTCCCGCCCGAGGCATCATCATGACCACATCGGCACAGAAAATCCGCGACTGGCACGGCCCCGAGGTGCTGCGGGTGGGGTTTCGGCCCTTTTTCCTTTTGGGTGCGATCTGGTCGGCGCTGGCGATGGCGCTGTGGCTGGGGGTTCTTTCGGGCCGGGTGGTGCTGCCGACGGCGTTTGATCCGGTGGGCTGGCACGCGCATGAGATGCTGTTCGGCTATCTTGGCGCGATTGCCGCCGGTTTCCTGCTGACCGCCGTGCCGAACTGGACGGGGCGGATGCCGGTGACCGGCTGGCCGCTGGCGGGGCTGGCGGGGCTGTGGCTGGCGGGGCGGGCGGCGGTGACGTTTTCGGCGGTTTTGCCGCCGGTTCTGGTGGCGGTGGCGGATCTGGCGTTTCTGGTGGCGCTGGCCGCCATGATCCTGCGCGAGATCATCGCGGGGCGGAACTGGCGCAACCTGATCGTGCTGGCGTTGCTGGGCGGGTTGATCGTTGGCAATGGCCTGTTTCACTGGCAGGTGGGGCAGGGCGCCTATGCGGCGGGCAGCGCGGGGTTTCGGCTGGGTCTGGCGGCGGCGGTGATGATGATCGTGGTCATCGGCGGGCGGGTGGTGCCAAGCTTTACCCGCAACTGGCTGGTCAAGCGGGGCAGCGCGGCGCGTCCGGCCCCGTTTGGTGCCACGGACAAGGCGGCGCTGCTGGTGTCGGTGCTGGCGCTGGGCGCCTGGGTGATCGGCCCGTTTCATATGGCAACCGGGGCGCTGTGCCTGCTGGCGGGGATTGCGAACCTGATCCGGCTGGCGCGCTGGTCGGGCCTGCGCACCGGGGGTGAGGCGTTGCTGTGGGTGCTGCACGCGGGATATCTGTTCGTGCCGCTGGGGTTCCTGGCGGTTGCGGTGGGCGTGCTGTGGCCGGGGGCGGGGGCCGTGATGGGCACCGGCGCGCAGCATGTGTGGATGGTGGGCGCGATCGGGGTGATGACGCTGGCGATGATGACGCGCGCCAGCCTTGGCCATGCCGGGCGGCCGCTGACGGCGGGGCGGCCGGTGATCGCGCTTTATGTATTGGTGATCGTTGCGGTGGGCGCGCGGTTCGGGTTGGGCATGCTGCCCGGCAACACGGCGCTGCTGCATCTGGCGGCAACGGGATGGATCGCGGGATTTGGCGGGTTTGCGGTTCTTTACTGGCGTATCCTCACCGGCCCGCGCGCCGGCTGACCTATCGCACCCCGTCCATGATCGCCGCCGAAAGCGCGCAATCGCGGCGGCTGTCGGGCGCGCAGAGGCGTGGATCAAGATCGGTCGTCAGGCAGATGCGCGCCTCGGCAATGCGGCCATCGCGGCAGGTGATGGTGATCATGTCGGGGGTCAGATCGGGGTTCGCCTCAAGAAACGCGGCCTCGACCACCTTTGCGGGCAGGCGTACATCGCGGTTCAGCCCGGCCAGAACCGGCGGGATGGTGATGCGCGCGTAAGCGGCGCGCGACAGGGCCAGATAGGCCGGGCCATCCAGCCCCGAACAGCGCCCGTGTTTGCGCCACTGATACCACGCCAGCCCGCCCGACCCCATGATGTCGGCCATCGCGGCGGTCTGGGCGCGGGTGGGATCGCGCCGGGTGGTGCGGCAGAATTCCGGCCAGCCGGTTTGATTTTGCGGCCAGAGGCCGTGCAGGCTGAAGGCGCGCGCGCGGCCAATGGCGCATTCCGGCGCACGGCGCGCATCGCCTTCGCTGGCGCACCAGCCTGGTGTCCAGCTGAGCGCCAGAACGTAATGATCGAAGTTCCCCGCCGCCTTGTCTTGGGCACCGGCAAGCGTGGCCGACAGGATCAGTGCCAGTATCCAGCGCATTTTCTCTTTCCTCTGTCCGCGTCAACGCCTATATATCCGACCAATTCCCCGAAAACGAGGAGTAGCGGCCAAGGTCGCGGCCGTTTTCCCGGCGCGGGAAAGATTTGTGAAGGAGTGACGCGATGAACAAGCCCCTGATGGCCAAGGCCACCGCCGTCTGGCTGGTGGATAACACCACGCTCAGCTTTGGGCAGATCGCGGATTTCTGCGGAATGCACGAGCTGGAGGTGCAGGGCATCGCCGATGGCGACGTGGCCGCCGGGGTCAAGGGGTTTGATCCGATCACCAACAACCAGCTTGATCAGGCCGAGATTGACCGCGCGCAGGCCGATCCCGCTTACCGCATGAAGCTGAAATTCAACGCCGCCGCCGTGGGCGAGGAAAAGCGCCGCGGCCCGCGCTATACCCCGTTGTCGAAACGTCAGGACCGGCCTGCGGCGATCCTGTGGCTGGTGAAGTTCCACCCCGAACTGACCGACGGGCAGATCGGCAAGCTGGTTGGCACGACGAAGCCGACGATTCTGGCGATTCGTGAACGCACCCACTGGAACATCAACAATATCCAGCCGATTGATCCGGTGGCGCTGGGCCTGTGCCGCCAGACGGAACTTGACGCCGCCGTGCAGGCCGCCGCGCGCAAGAAGGCGGGCGACGGCGCGGTGATGACCGATGACGAGCGCCGCAAGCTGGTCAGCACCGAAACCTCGCTTGGCATGGGCGAAGAGGCGCGCATTCCCGCCTCTATCGCCGGGCTGGAGAATTTCACCCTGTCCGAGCGCGAGGAAAGCCCCGCCGATTATTCGGATGCGGAAAGCTTTTTCAACCTGCCCCAGGATGATGACGACGAAGACGACGAAGACGATAACAAGGCCTGATCGCGGCCCGGTCGCGGACCCGGCCCGGTTTCAGAATGTGCCGGGGCGGGGTTGTGCCTGCGGGCCGGTGCGATTTGTCGGCTGGCTTGCCTCTATTTCCTGGGCGAAGGCGGCAACGTTCTGACGGAAGCGCGCGGTTTGCCGGGCGCGGGTCATGCGCAGGGATTGAACGACGAGCCGCGCGGTAAGGGTCTTTGGCCGGAATTCCAGTTCGACCGCGACGCGGGTGCGGCGCGGTGACATCGGGATCAGATCCACGGACAGCGTGGCCTGAATGGCGCGCGAATCGATGTCGAAGCGCTGGCGGTTCGGCGGGATGAAATCCACCAGTTCCGCCACCATCTGCCGCCGTTTGTGGCGCCAGTCGAAGGCGATCTTCCACACCATGCCGGGGGCGGGTTTGGTAAGCCGGTCGGCGCGCGTCACCTCTGCGCCCCGGCGCAGCGCGGCGCGTTCAAAACCCGCGAAATCCGACACGCGGGCGAACACATGATCAATCGGGGCGTCGATGTCTTCGCGTGTCGACAGTTTCATGCGGGGGCGTCCTTTGTCGGGCGGCGGGTGAAGGGGGTGGGCGGGGTGGCCCTTGTCAGGTCAGATCAGCCGGTCGGCAAGCCAGTTTTCGATCAGGAAGTGGGCAATCGCGCCGGGGCGGACCGGGCGGATCACCGGGTGTTCGCCGGTCATCACCGTTACCATGTCTTCGCGCGTGACCCAAAGCGCATCCGCGATCTCGACGGGATCGATGGTGATATCGTCGCTGGTGGCCATGGCGTGGCAGCCCAGCATCAGCGAATTGGGAAACGGCCAGGGCTGGCTGGCCAGATAGCGCACCGTGCCAACGCGCACGCCGGTTTCCTCGAACACCTCGCGGCGCACGGCGGCCTCTATCGTTTCGCCCGGTTCGATGAACCCGGCAAGGCAGGAATACATCCCCGCGGGCCAGCCGTGGGACCGGCCAAGCAGCACCGAATTGCCGTGTGTTACCAGCATGATCACCACCGGATCGGTGCGCGGGAAGTGATGCGCGCCGCAGGCCGGGCAGGTGCGTTGCCAGCCGGCATGGTTGACCTCGCTTGGCGCCCCGCAGCGGGCGCAGAACCCGTGGCTTGCGTGCCAGTTGAACAGGGCGCGCGCGGTGACGACAAGTTCCGCCGCGCGCGGATCAAGCCGGGTCATGATGGCGCGGATTTCTGAGAACCGCTGATCGATGGGCAGGTCGGGGTGCTGCTGTTCGGTGGGGTCGAAAAAACCGCCAAGGGCGGCGACGTCGATTTCCCCAGGTTCCCAGGCGGATATGTCGGCGGCGAAAAGCGGGCCCTGCGGTTCCTGGCCCAGAAACAGCGGCGCCGATCGTGCCGTGGCCAGAACCGGATGCGCGGCGGGCAGCAATCCAAGACGGTCGCGTGCCTCGCCCGCGACAAGCGGTTTGCCGCGCCACATCGGCAGCACCCGCGCCGACGGGTCTTGCAAGAGCGCCGCGATCCGCGCGTCATCGCCGCGCAGCTCTGCCGCCCGATCAAGGCCCGAGCCGCCGAAGGTTACCGTTTCCGCCTGGCGCATCGCCCATCCTCCTCTGTGTGTGTCGTCGCCCCGCTGTGCCGCCCCCTGTGTGCCATGGTCATCGGCCAAGCGCAAACGATGTCATCAGGCAACACCCGGTAATCGCGTCGGAAAGCGATGGCCGGATGATCTTGCAAAACGCGCCGCAACGTGATCATCGCTGCAATTTCAAGTTGACTGGTGGCAGATGGAACTGCATGCAGGATCACAGCGGGCACGCGGGGCCGCACGGACCCCACGCCGGTTTGGGGCGCGGCCGGTGCGTATGTGCCGCGTGCTTTGGCCGGGATCGTGCCAGCGGCAGTTCCCGCGGGGTCAGGGGTGATCAGACGGCATCCGTTCCACGCCGGTGCGACCGGCCGTCAGGCGCATTTGCGGATCGTGGAGACGACCGATCTGCATGTGCATGTGCAACCCTATGATTATTATGCGGATCGCCCGACCGACCGCTACGGGCTGGCCCGCACCGCGACCCTGATCGAGGCGGCGCGGGCCGAGGCGGCAAATACCCTGGTGGTGGACAATGGCGATTTTCTGCAGGGAAACCCGATGGGCGATTACATCGCTTTTGAGCGGGGCCTGAAAGGCGGCGATCTGCATCCGGTCATCCGGGCGATGAACACGCTTGGCTTTGACGCGGCAACCCTGGGAAACCACGATTTCAACTATGGGCTGGGGTTTTTGGAGACCTGTCTGGCCGGGGCGGAATTTCCGGTCGTGTTGGCCAATGTGGTCAAAAGCCATGGGGCCGCGCCGCGCGCCGATCGGGCGTTGTTCAGGCCCTATGTGATTTTGGAGCGCGCGCTGATTGACGGCGCGGGGCGGCGCCAGCCGATCCGCATCGGGGTTATCGGCTTTGTGCCGCCGCAGATCGTCACCTGGGATTACCGGCATTTGCAGGGCCGCGCCAAGACCCGCGACATCATCGAGACCGCCGAGGCCTGGGTGCCCGAGATGAAAGAGGTCGGCGCCGACATCATCCTGGCGCTGTGCCATTCGGGGATCGGCCCCGCCGCGCATGTGGCGGGGATGGAGAATGCCGCCGTGCCGCTGGGCCGTGTGGCGGGGATTGACGCGCTTTTGACCGGGCACAGCCATCTGCTGTTTCCCGCGCCAGGGTTTACCGGGTTTGCCGGGGTCGATCCGGTCGCGGGCACGATATCGGGCAAACCGGCGGTGATGGCGGGGTTCTGGGGCGGGCATATCGGCCTGATCGACCTGTTGCTGGAACGCGACGCCGGCACATGGCAGGTGCGGGCGCATCAAAGTGCGGTACGCCCGCTGGCGCCGCCCCCCGATGCACCGCCCCCCGACACGCCGCCCCCCGATGCCGCGTCGCCCGACACGCCGCCCCCCGATGCCGCGTCAGAGGGCGCGGGCGCGGCGCGGGTCATCGAGGGGGTAGCAAAGGATCACGCAGGCACGTTGCGCTATATCCGCCGCGCCGTGGGCCGGACGCCACAGCCCCTGCACAGCTATTTCGCGCTGGTCGCCGACAATCCTTCGGTGCGGATCGTGGCAGAGGCGCAGGGCCGCTATGTGGCCCGCCATCTGGCGGGCACCGATCTGGCCGGTCTGCCGGTTCTGTCGGCCGCCGCCGCCTTCAAGACCGGGGGGCGCGGCGGGCCGGACAATTACACCGATGTGGCGGCGGGCGCGCTTTCCCTGGGCAATGTCGCCGACCTTTATCTGTTTCCCAACACCATCTGCGCCGTCCGGGTAACGGGCGCGCAACTGCGCGACTGGCTGGACCGGGCGGCGGGGGTTTTCCAGCGCATCGCAGCGGGCGCGCGGGATGCGCCGCTGCTCAACCCGGATTTTCCGGGGTATAATTTCGATGTCATCCACGGGCTGACCTATGAGATCGACCCAGGCCAGCCCGCCCGGTTCGATGAGGGCGGCGCCCTGATCCGCCCCGATGCCAGCCGCATCCGCAACCTGCGCCACATGGGCGCACCGGTTGCCCCGGATCAGGAATTCATCGTGGCGGCCAATAATTACCGCGCGGCGGGGGGCGGCGCCTTTCCCGGCGCGCTGGGCGACACGCTGGTGTTCGAGGGGCCCGACACCATCCGCGAGGTGCTGGTGCGCAGCCTTGCCGACCCGGATTTTCCCGGCCCGCAGGCCACGCCCACCTGGCGGTTTTCGCCCATGCCCGGCACCACCGCCCTGTTCGACACAAGCCCGAAGGCGGGCGCGCATCTGCCGCGTCTGACGGCGATCTGCCCCGGCCTGCGGGTTGAACATGCGGGCGCCGGGCTGGGCGGCTTTGCCCGGTATCGTATCCATCTGTGAACCAGCCCAGGCAGCGCCCCCGCGTGGGCGAGAGAGCCGCAGGCCCGGAAACCGGCCAGCCACCGGCCCTGTTGCATTCCCGATCGCCGTGACCTATATCGCGGGGGAGAGGTTGGCGCGGGCGAGCGCCTCGCCAACCCGGTCAGGTCCGGAAGGAAGCAGCCGTAACGAGCCCCGCTTGGGTCGTTGTCCAGCCTCTCACCCCCCCTTGACGGATCGCGGCCCTTGAAGGATCGCGGCGTTGGTCCCCGGCTTCGGGGATCTGGAGGGGATTTCAGTCAGCCGGATTGAGTCTCTTTCCCCGCGCGCATATGGCGGACGTGGGAATTGAGTATTTTTTGCGAGAGGATGGGAGAGATCGCTTTTTTCTGCGGTCAGGGTGCGGGGCTGGTTGAGGCGACACAACTAGCCGGTCTTTTTCGCTTCTGCCGCCGCCTTCATGCGGGCCAGCAGTTCGGCCTTTGTCTCGTGTTCGCCAAAGGGGTTCTTTTCGGTGCCCCTGGCGTTGTGTTCCTTGTGCCGGGGCGTGCCCTTGCCGGTTTTCGCGCCCCCCGATTTCGAGTAATCCATGATGACCCTTTCGCAGATTGTGCCTGCGCAAGGTCATGGCGCAAACGCGGCATCTGCACAAGGCTGACCGGGGCGCGGGCCTGCGATATGCAAAGGGCGTCGGCGCCCGAACGCGCCCGGCTTTCGGTCTTGCGGGGGCGGCGGCAAGGAGGTGCGGCTGATGGTGCCGGGCGGGGCGAAGCGGAACGGGCCGCGCCATGTTTCCTGGAACTTTGTCGCCTCGTGCCGCGCGTGGATCAAGGGCGATTTCGAACATGGCCGGTTTCGCCTGCCGCCCGGCGATGACAGCGAATTCGTGCCGTTTCCGGGGAAATCGCGCTGAAGCGGCGGGCCGCCCCCTTGCGCCCCCGGCCGGATGTGGAACAGTTGCGTGATGGAATGGCGTGACCAAGGCGTGTTGCTGGCCATGCGGGGCCACGGGGAAAGCGCCGCGATCATCGAGGTGCTGACCCGCGCGCATGGGCGGCACGCGGGGGTGGTGCGGGGCGGGGCATCGCGGCGGTTGGCGCCGCTGCTGCAACCGGGCAACCAGATCGCGGTGGCCTGGCGCGCGCGGCTGTCCGAACATATCGGCACCTTCACGGTGGAGCCGCTGCGCGCCCGCGCGGCCGGGGTGCTGGCTGACCGGCTGGCGCTGGCGGGCCTGTCATCGATCTGCGCGCTGCTGGCCTTTGCCTTGCCCGAACGCGAGGCCTGCCCGGCCCTTCATGACCGCAGCGCCGCGCTGCTGGATCTGTTGCCCGACACCGCCGACTGGCCCGCGCGCTATCTGCGGTGGGAACTGGCCTTGCTCGAGGAAACCGGCTTTGGCCTGGATCTGAGCGCTTGCGCGGTCACCGGCGCGCGCGACGATCTGGCCTATGTGTCGCCGCGCAGCGGGCGCGCCGTCAGCCGGGGCGCGGCGGGGGAATGGGCGGCGCGGCTGTTGCCGCTGCCTGAATGCCTGCTGGGGCAGGGGCCTGCCACCGGGCCCGAGGTGGCGGCGGGCCTGCGCACCACCGGGTATTTCCTGACCAACCGTCTGGCGCCATCGCTGGGCGACCGGCCGCTGCCGGCCGCGCGCGCGCGTCTTTTCGATCTGCTGGCGCGTCAGGGCTGAGACAGGCGAAACAGCATCTCGGCCCCGCCCGCCTCTGACAGGATCAGGATGGGGCCCGACACCTCTGCCACATTCACCTTGGAAAAATACGCAACTAGCCTGCTTTCCTCCGGGGACAGCGGGCAGGCATTGGCCGAGGTGTCGATGCCGGTTACTTCGAACCAGGGATAGGGCGCGGTCTGACGGGCCCGCAGCCGCAGGCACGGCCCCTCGACCATCACCCGGCCCGGCGCGAATGACAGCGAAACCGGCGCCCCGGCTTTGGTGCCGTCGATGTCTTGCAACACCCATGGCCCGTCGGCGGGCAGATAGCCGGTGACGGTTTCATCCCTGAGATAGGCGCCAAGGCTGAACGCAAGGCTCAGGAACAGGGCGATCACCGATCAGTTACCGCCCAGAAGCCTGCGCGCGATCACCTGCGCCTGAATTTCCGCAGCCCCTTCAAAGATGTTCAGGATGCGCGCATCGCACAGGATGCGCGACATCTGGTATTCCAGCGCGAAACCGTTGCCGCCGTGGATCTGCACGCCATTGTCGGCTGCTGCCCAGGCCACCCGCGCGCCCAGCAGTTTGGCCATGCCCGCCTCAAGATCGCAGCGGTGGCCCGCGTCCTTTTCGCGCGCGGCGAAATAGGTCAATTGCCGCGCCACCATGATTTCAACCGCCATCATGGCGAGTTTCGAGGCCACGCGCGGAAACGCGATCAGCGGCTTGCCGAATTGCTTGCGATCCCCGGCATATCCCATCGCCACCTCAAGCGCGTTCTGCGCCACGCCGATGGCGCGGGCGGCGGTCTGGATGCGGGCGGACTCAAAAGTCTGCATGAGTTGCTTGAACCCCTGCCCCTCGACCCCGCCCAACAGGTTTTCGGCCTTGACCGCGAAACCGTCGAAGGCCAGTTCATACTCCTTCATGCCGCGATAGCCCAGCACCGCGATCTCGGTGCCGGTCATGCCGGGGGTGGGGAAGGGGTCGGCGTCGGTGCCCGGCGTCTTTTCGGCCAGGAACATCGACAGGCCGCGATAATCGGTCGTCGCGGGATCGGTGCGGGCGAGCAGCGTCATCACATGGGTGCGCGCGGCGTGGGTGATCCAGGTCTTGTTGCCGGTGACGCGGTACTCCTCGCCCTCGCGCACCGCGCGGGTGCGCAGCGCGCCCAGATCCGACCCGGTGTTGGGTTCGGTGAACACCGCCGTAGGCAGCACCGCGCCGCTGGCAAGCCCCGGCAACCACTGCGTCTGCTGCTCAGACGTGCCGCCGCCCAGGATCAGTTCCGCCGCGATTTCGGATCGGGTGGCAAGCGAGCCGACCCCGATATAGCCGCGCGACAGTTCTTCCGACACCACGACCATCGCGGCCTTGGACAGGCCCAGCCCGCCGAATTCCTCGGGGATGGTCAGGCCGAACACGCCCATCTCGCCCAGCTTTTCGATGATCTCCATCGGGATCAGTTCATCGCGCAGGTGCCAGCCATGGGCATGGGGTGCCACCTCGGCATCGGCAAAGCGGCGGAACTGGTCGCGGATCATCTCCAGCTCGTTCTCAAGGCCGGTGGCGCCGAAGGTGGCGCGGCCGTGGTTGTCGCGCATCAATTCCACCAGGCGGGCGCGCGCGGCGGCGGTGTTGCCGCGCGCGACCAGGCTGCGGACGCCATCGGTCATCAGGTCGCGCAGGGCTTCGGCGGGCAGGCCGATATCGTGCGGGCGGATGATTTCGCCCTGCGACATCGGGATGCCCCCCAATATCTGCGAGAGGTATTCGCCAAAGGCGATCTGGTGGATCAGTGCCTCGATCTCGGTAAAGCGGTCCTCGGCGGTCAGGGCATCGGCCCAATGCTGCATCTGCCGCAGGCTTTCCACATAGGTGGCCAGCCATGCAAGGCCATGCGCCGCTGTCTGGTCCCGTTCCAGAAGTGCCGGATCGATGCGGCTATCGGGTGCCATGCGGCTGCGCAGAGAGGCTTTCGCGGTGGCCAGAACCGCGTCAAGCGGCGCAATGACCTGCCCGGTGATCTTCAGAAGGTCATTGAGAACCGGATTGTTATCGGGCGTCTGTCCATCGTGGGGCATCGGAACCTCTGTGGTGGGCGGGATTTGCCGCTGTTTAGAAACTTTGCAAGTGCAGCGCAATTATAATTCGTAAAATTGCGCAAAACCGTATCATAGTGTTGCGCGCGGATTGCCGCGCCGGGGGTGTCGACCGCTCTGGCCGACCGGGACAAAAGCCGCTAGGCCTGTCGCAAACGGGGGGCGCGGGCATGTTCGGCGGGATCGGGGCAGAGGCGGTTGTAGCGGCGATTATCGTGGCGCTTCTGGCGGGGATGGTCAAGGGGGCGGTCGGTTTTGCCATGCCGATGATCATGGTTTCGGCGCTGGGCTCTTTCCTGCCCGCGGAAACGACGGTTGCGGCGCTGATCCTGCCGACGGTGGTTGCCAACGCCATGCAGGCGCTGCGGCAGGGCTGGCGCGTGGCCTGGGCGGTGCTGCGCGACTATGCGCGGCTGATCGGGGTGCTTACGGTCGCCATCCTGCTGAGCGCGCAACTCTTGCCGATACTCCCGCAGAACGTGTTCTTCGTGATCCTGGGCGGGCCGATCCTGGCCTATGCGCTGGCGGAACTGGCGGGCCGCCGTGTGCGCCTGCCCCAGACGCGCGGTGCGGCGATGGACTGGACGGTGGGCCTGATCAGCGGGTTTTTCGGCGGCCTTTCGGGTGTATGGGGGCCGCTGGTGGTGGCCTGGCTGCTGGCGCTGCGGGTCAGCAAGGCCGAAAACATGCGCGCGCAGGGCGTGATCTATCTGGTGGCGGGGGCGGCGCTGTTTGTCGGGCATCTGAGATCGGGGGTGCTGAACCTGCACACCCTGCCGTTGTCGGCACTGCTTTTGCTGCCCGCGGGGTTGGGAATGTGGATCGGGTTCCGGGTGCATGACCGGATGGATGCCGGGCGGTTCCGCCGCTGGACCCTGATCGTGCTGGTGCTTGCGGGGGCCAACCTGCTGCGCCGGGGGATCATGGGTTAAGGGCCGCACGCCGGATGGTTCGCGGCGAAAGTCAGGTTGCTGCGACAAATTAGCAAAGATTTATGGATTTCAGCGCCATATTGGTCGCAGGACAGGGGGTGATTCGCACATAGATGTTGCTTATCGGCCAAAAATTCGGGACAATTGCCGAAAATATAACAATTTGGGCAGCATAAGGAACCAGATATGTCAAGAATTGCGCTGGTAGATGATGACAGGAACATTCTAACGTCGGTGTCCATCACCCTGGAGGCCGAAGGTTTCGAGGTGGAAACCTATAACGACGGGCAGACCGCCCTTGAGGCATTCAACAAGCGGCTGCCGGATATGGCGGTGCTGGATATAAAGATGCCGCGTATGGACGGGATGGATCTTTTGCAGCGGCTGCGACAGAAAACCTCTATGCCGGTGATTTTCCTGACCTCGAAGGATGATGAGATCGACGAGGTTCTTGGCCTGCGCATGGGCGCCGATGATTATGTGAAAAAGCCGTTTTCACAACGCCTGCTGGTCGAACGCATCCGCGCGCTGTTGCGTCGGCAAGAGGCGATCGCCACGGGCGAGGTGGCCACCGCCGAGGAAAGCAAGGTGATGGAGCGGGGCAGCCTGACGATGGACCCGCTGCGCCACGCCGTGATGTGGAAAGGCAACGAAGTGTCGTTGACCGTGACCGAATTCCTGCTGTTGCAGGCCCTTGCGCAGCGGCCCGGCTTTGTCAAAAGCCGTGACCAGCTGATGGATGTGGCCTATGACGATCAGGTTTATGTCGATGACCGCACGATCGACAGCCACATCAAGCGGCTGCGCAAGAAGCTGCGCCAGGTGGATGATGATTTTTCCGCGATCGAGACGCTGTACGGAATTGGTTACCGCTATAACGAAGAATGATTCCCCATCATGAGCCTGGCTGAACGTATAGGGAGAGGCGGGACCGGCGCAAAGCCCGACCCTGTCGTCGGCGCCAAGCGCGCCCCCGGCCCGAAGCGGGACGCCGATGTGCTGCTTGGCGAAGACTGGGTTGGCCCGCAGCTTGACTCGGACGCCGAATTGCGACTGCGGCGGCTGCGGCGCGGGGTGCTGACGATCAACCGTTCGCCGCTGGCGCGCAAGATCATCACCTTCAACCTGCTGGCGATGATCATTCTTGTGGCGGGCATGCTGTATCTCAATCCGTTCCGCGACACGCTGGTGGATCAGCGCGAGGCGGCGCTGCGGGTTCAGGCGGGGCTGGTCGCCAATCTTCTGACGGTGCAGATGCCGTTGGGCGCCCCGGTCAACCTTGCGTCGGGCGACGGGCTGGATGTGGGCGTGGCGCTTGACCGGCTAAACCTGCCACCCGGCGGGGCGGTGTTTGTCTATGATGCCGCCGGGCAACTGGTCGCGCAGCGTGCGGCGCTGATGCCGACCCCCGACGATGCCGACGGGCAAAGCACGGTTCTGACCGATTTTCTGAACATGATCTGGGGTGGCCTGACGGCGGCGCTTGGTGGCGGGAACGCCCCCGCCGTGATGGATGGAAATGCCGATATCGCCGGGGCGCTGGTGCCAAAGGCCATCGGCGGGTCGATGGAAAGCGCGTTGCACACGGATGCGGCGGGGCGCAGCGTGTTCGCGGTTGCGGCGCCGCTGCGCCAGGGCGGGCGCGTCGTGGGGGCGGTGGGGATTACCAGCGCGGCGGGAGAGATCGAGGGCCTGGTCCGCCATGAGCGCGAGCAGATGTTGCAGATGTTCGTGATCGCCCTTCTGGTATCGGTCGGGCTGAGCATGGTTCTGGCCTCTACCATCGCCAATCCGCTGTCGGATCTGGCCGCCGCGGCGGAACTGGGGCGCGACCGCAGTTCCCGGCAGATGAGCCCCGGCCGGGTGCGCATCCCCGATCTGACCGCGCGCCCAGACGAGATCGGGCGCCTTTCGGTTGCCATGCGCGGCATGGTCACCGCGCTTTACGACCGGATCGAGGCGAATGAGCATTTCGCCGCAGATGTGTCGCATGAAATAAAGAACCCGCTGGCCAGCCTGCGGTCGGCCGTCGGAACGCTGCGGGTGGCGAAACGCGATGATCAGCGTGAAAAGCTGCTGGATGTGATCGATCACGATGTGCGCAGGCTCGATCGGCTGGTGTCGGATATTTCCAATGCCTCGCGGCTGGACAGCGAGTTGGTCAAGGAAGAGGAAGAGGTCTTTGACCTGACCCGCATGTTGTCGCGTCTGACCGAACATCTGGGCCGCGAGGCGCGCGAAAAAGGCATTGATTTCATTTCGGATCTGCCGAAGCAGCCGGTCAGGATCAACGGGCTGGAGGGGCGTCTGGCGCAGGTGTTCGTGAACCTGATCACCAACGCCCTGTCGTTCTGCGAAAAGGGCGATGCGGTGCGGGTCTGGGCGCGGCACCGCGAAAACCGGGTTCTGGTGGTGGTCGAGGATACCGGGCCTGGCATCCCAGAGGCGGCGCTGACCAAGGTGTTCAAACGGTTCTATTCGGAACGGCCGGTGGCGCAATTCGGCAACCATTCCGGCCTTGGCCTGGCGATTTCCAAGCAGATCGTCGAGGCGCATGGCGGCGTGATCTGGGCCGAGAATATCCGCCCGACCGATGCCGATATCACGTCTGATCCGCTGGGCGCGCGGTTTGTTGTGGGGCTGCCGGTCTGAGCGCGCAACATCAGGGGCAGGGTTGATGGCCATGGAGGTGGTGCATGCAACTTCGGTGGCGCTGGCCGAGGGGGCGGTGGTGATCGTCGGGGCATCGGGAAGCGGTAAATCGGCCCTGGCGCTGCGGCTTATGGCACTGGGCGCGCGGTTGGTGGCCGATGACCAGACGATCCTGTCCGGGGAAGGGGGGCGGCTGGTGGCGCGGTGTCCCGCGCCCCTGTCGGGCCTGATCGAGGCGCGCGGCGTGGGTCTTTTGCGTGCCGTGCCGGTGGAATGTGCCGAGGTGGTGCTGGTTATCGACCTGGATCACCCCGAAAAACAGCGTCTGCCACCCCCGCGCCTGCGGCAGATCGCGGGATTTTCAATTCCGTGCCTTCACAAAGTCGATGGTGACTATTTCCCTGCGGCAATTGTGCAATATGTCAAAGGCGGCAAGGGTGACGCAGCATGATGATGAGTACGCAGCATTTCGGCGACGAATCTCCCCCGGACGGGGGGCGGAGGCAGCTGGTTTTCGTGACCGGCCCATCTGGGGCGGGGCGGTCGACGGCGATCAACCGGCTGGAGGATCTGGGCTATGAGGCGATTGACAACCTGCCCCTGTCCCTGGTTTCGCAGGTTGTCGATGGCCCGCCGGGCACCCGCCTGCTTGCCTTGGGCATCGATGTGCGCAATCGCAATTTCAATGCCGCGACGATGATCGCCCTGGTGGACCGGCTGGCAGAATCCGCCGATCTGGACGTGAGGTTGCTGTATCTGGATTGTTCGGTCGAGGCGCTGTTGCGGCGGTTTTCCGAGACGCGGCGGCGCCACCCTCTGGCCCCCGATTCCACGCCGGTGGTGGGGATCGAAGCCGAGATAGCGCTGCTGACGTCGATCCGGGCCCGCTCTGACGAACTGATCGACACATCGGAGATGACGCCACACGATCTGGCCGACGAGATCACGCAGCGCTATGGTGGCGGGCGCGGGGCGCAACTTGCGATATCGGTTCAGTCCTTTTCCTATCGGCTGGGGCTGCCGCGCGGGGCGGACATGGTGTTCGATTGCCGCTTTCTGCGCAACCCGCATTGGGATCCGGCGCTGCGCGCCGGTGATGGCCGCGATGCCGCGGTGGCCGCGCATATCTTTGCCGATCCGCGATTCGACGCCTTTTTCACCCAGATCCGCGATCTTGTCCTGATGGTGCTGCCCGCGCATCTGGAAGAAGGCAAGACGCATCTGTCGATCGCCTTCGGGTGTACCGGGGGGCAACACCGGTCGGTTGCAGTGGCAGAAAGACTGGTGGATGCACTTGCAGAAAACGGTTGGCAGGTATCTAAGCGGCACAGGGAGCTTGAAAGGCAGGGCGCGGTGCGGCCTGCTTCAACTTTGACGGGGTGATTTGGCGTGATCGGAATTGTGATCGTCGCGCATGGCGGACTTGCACGGGAATATCTGTTGGCGGTCGAACACGTTGTGGGTCGGCAACCCGGAATTATTGCGATTGCGATAGAAGAGGACCATGATCGCGAAGCCAAGCAGGCCGAAATCTGTCGCGCGGCGGATGACGTGGATCACGGCGACGGGGTTGTGGTGGTAACGGACATGTTCGGCGGATCGCCTTCGAACCTGTCGCTGCGCGCCTGCACGCCCAGCAACCGGCGCATCGTTTACGGGGCGAACCTGCCGATGCTGATCAAGCTGGCGAAATCGCGGGGCCTGCCGGTGGGTGACGCGGTTACGGCCGCGCTGGAGGCCGGGCGCAAGTATATCAACAGCCTTGACCTGGCGTCGGGGCAGATGTCGGGGCAGATGAGCGCATGATCACGCGCACCTGGCCGATCATCAATCAAAAGGGCCTGCATGCGCGCGCCTCGGCCAAATTCGTGGAAACCGTGGAACGCTTTGATGCAGAGGTGCGGGTCAGCAAGGATGGGCTGGCCGTATCGGGGGATTCGATCATGGGGCTTTTGATGTTGGCAGCCGACCGCGGAAGTTTTATTGAGGTTGATATCAGCGGGCCCGATGCGGCCCCTTTGGCCGCGGCGCTGGAAGAGCTTGTCGCCGGGCGCTTTGGGGAGGATTTCTGATCGTCCGCACGTCGCCTCTTGTCGAGGATCGGAATACCTTGGTCGAAAGCACAGATCACGCCCATGTCGTTCCGGGGCCCGAGATGCCGCCGATGGACATGCGCCGCCTGTCCTATTCCAGCACGTTCAGCGAACCGCACCGGGTGCTGATCGTGCGTCTGGTCGAATGGCTGACCGGGAAAATCACGCTGCTGCGCCTGGTGCGCCAGTTCGAGGCAATGGGGCCGGTGCGGGGGGCCGGGTTCTGGCAGCGCGCGCTGGATCTGATGAAGGTCGAGGTGCGGACACCCGCCGAACAGATCGCGCGCATCCCGAAAACCGGCCCGGTGGTGATCGTGGCGAACCATCCGCACGGGCTGGTCGATGGTCTGGTGATGGCGCGGCTGGTGATGCAGGTGCGCAGCGATTTCAAGATTCTGACCCGGTCCTTGCTGACCGGAATCGAGGAGATTGCCTGGCACATGGTGCCGGTGCCGTTCCCGCATGAACCGGACGCGCTGGAAAAGGGGCTGGAGATGCGGCGCATCGCCATGCAGCATCTGGCCGAAGGCGGGGTGGTGATCCTGTTTCCATCGGGGCAGGTGGCCGTGTCGAAAACCTGGTTCGGCCCGGCGATAGAGCTGGAGTGGAATCCCTTTACCGCCAAGATGGTGATGCGCAGCGGCGCCACCGTGGTGCCGATCTTTTTTTCCGGCCAGAATTCACGGCTGTTCCAGATCGCGCATAATCTGTCGTTCACCCTGCGTCAGGGCTTGTTGCTGCATGAAATCGCCCATGCGATGCACAAGCCGCAGGCGCCGGTGATCGGTGATCCTGTCAGCCCCGAAGAGGTGCGCGGCTGGGCAGGCAATCCGCGCGGGTTGATGGCGCATCTTCGGGCGCGCACCCTGGCGCTGGGCGAAAAATAGCCGCGATCAGCGCGTCGGCACCGGTTCGTCCCCCCGATAATCGTAGAAACCGCGCTGGGTCTTGCGGCCGAGCCACCCGGCCTCGACATATTTCGTAAGCAGCGGGCAGGGGCGGTATTTGGTATCGGCCAGCCCATCGTGCAGCACGTTCATGATGGCAAGGCAGGTATCCAGCCCGATGAAATCGGCCAGTTCCAGCGGCCCCATCGGGTGATTGGCCCCCAGTTTCAGCGAGGTGTCGATGGAGCGGACATTGCCGACCCCTTCGTAAAGCGCATAGACGGCCTCGTTGATCATCGGCATCAGGATGCGGTTGACGATGAAGGCGGGAAAATCCTCGGAGGTGGCCGCAGTCTTGCCAAGCTTTTCGACCACGGCAAGGCAGGCCTTGAACGTCGGTTCATCGGTGGCGATGCCGCGGATCAGTTCGACGAGTTGCATCACCGGCACCGGGTTCATGAAATGGAACCCCATGAATTTTTGTGGCCGGTCGGTGCGCGAGGCCAGGCGCGTGATCGAAATCGACGAGGTGTTCGAGGTGAGGATGGTGTGCGGGGCCAGATGCGGCACCAGATCCTCGAATATCGCGGTCTTGATGGTTTCGCGTTCGGTGGCGGATTCGATGATCAGATCGCTGGGGCCAAGATCGGTCAGCGTTGTCGTGGCGGTGATGCGGGCCATGGCGGCAGCCTTGTCTGCGGCGGTCAGCTTTTCGCGGCTGACCTGACGTTCGAGGTTGCGATCGATCAGGGCCACGGCCTTGTCGAGCGCCTCTTGCGAGATGTCGGTCATCATCACGTCAAAGCCCGCAAGCGCAAAGACATGGGCGATGCCGTTGCCCATTTGCCCGGCGCCCACCACGCCCACCTTGCGAATTTCCATGTTCCGCCCTTTCGATATCCGGTTGAACCTTATGCGCCGGGACGGCGGCCGCGCAAGGGTGCGGGGTAGGTAAAATGCGTCACGATTTGGCGCATTAGCGCTTTGGCAACGCATCGGGCGCAAATTGGCCTTGGGTGAAGTGAAAATGGGTGGGTATGATGGCCTTTGAATTCAGGGGCGCCGGGGCGCTTGATTATTATCCGTGCCGGTACGGCACATCGCGGCTGATGTTCCGCGGGCCGCGGCGGCGGCTGGAGGGGGATTATGTGGCGGCCCTGGGCGGCAGTGCCACCTATGGCCGGTTCGTGGCGCGCCCGTATCCGGCGCTGCTGGAACGGGCGCTGGGGCTGACGGTTATCAATTTCGGCTGCATGAACGCGGGGGTTGATGTGTTCGCACATGATGATGCGGTGCTTGATGCCTGCCGGGGCGCGCGCGCGGTGGTGGTGCAGATCACCGGGGCGCAGAACCTTTCAAACCGGTTCTATGCCGTGCATCCGCGCCGCAATGACCGGTTCGTGCGCGGAACGGCGGCGCTTGCGGCCCTGTACCCCGAGGTCGATTTCACCGAGTTCAATTTCAATCGACACATGCTGCAAACCCTGCGCGCGCGCGCGCCCGACCGGTTCGAGGCGGTGGTTGCGGAACTGAAATCGGTTTGGGTGGAACGGATGGCGGCGCTGATAGGGGCGGTCGCGCGGCCGGTCTTGTTGCTGTGGCTGGCCGATCACGCGCCCGGCGATGCGGCGCGCGCGGGCCTTGCCGATGCCGAACCGCTGTTTGTCGATGCCGACATGCTGGCGCGGTTGCAGCCGCTGGTGGCGGGGGTGCAGGTGGTGGTTCCCAGCCCCGCCGCGCAGGCGCGCGGCACCACCGACATGATCTTTCTGGAAACAGAGGCCAGCGCCGCCGCGGCCCTGCCCGGCCCGCTGGCCCATTCCGAGGTGGCGCAGGCGCTTGCGCCGCGCCTGCGTCAGATACTGTTGCCGCCCGATCCGACCGGCCCGTGCAGGCTGTAAGCTTTCAGCGATTGGCGCCGGGAACCCACAGCACATCGGCGCGGCCTGCGTCATTGGCCATGCGGGCGGCGACAAAGAACCAATCCGACAAGCGGTTGAGATATCTGACCGCGTCGGGGTTGACCGCCTCCTGGTTGGCAAGGTCGACCACCAGCCGTTCGGCGCGGCGCGCCACGGTGCGGCACAGGTGCAGATGCGCCGAAAGCGCGCTGCCGCCGGGCAGGATGAAGCTGCGCAGCGGTTCCAGTCTGGCGTTCATCGCATCGATTTCGGCCTCGAGCCGGTCGGTCTGGGCGGGCGCGATGCGCAGCGGCGGATAGGGGGCGTCGGCGTCGCGGTCCATTTCCGGGCGGCAAAGGTCGGCGCCCAGATCAAAGAGGTCGTTCTGGATGCGCGCAAGCGCCGCATCGGTATCGGGGCCTGCGTGCAGGCGCGCCAGGCCCAGCGTCGCGTTCACCTCGTCCACGGTGCCATAGGCGGTGACGCGGGGCGAAAACTTGGCCACGCGCGCGCCATTGCCCAGGGCGGTTTCGCCCTGGTCGCCGGTGCGGGTGTAGATCTTGTTGAGAACGACCATGCCCTAGCCCCCCGACCGCCTGAAATAGACAAAGGCCACGATCAGCGCCACCGCCACCGCCTGCGCGATGATCCGGTAACGCATGATGCGGTTGGCGTGTTTGCGGTTGAAATCGCCGCCCCGCGCGAAACCGCCGATGCCGATCATCAGGATAACCAGAACGGCGAGCGCCGCGATGGCGGCGATGATGAAAAGCGGATCGTTCAGCATGGCGTTCCTTTCGTCCCCCGTCATCTAGCGCGCAAGCGGGCGATTGCGAAAGGGGTTTTTCGGGTTTTCGGGCGGGGCGCGCATGGCGGGCGGCGGATTTGAGTATTTGGATCGAGAGGATGATCAGCCTTTTTGCAGAAGCCGGTCGAGCAGCGCGGTGGGAAGCAGGCGGCGGGCGGCGCCGACGATATGGGTGGGGGTTGTGACGTAATAGCGCGGGCGTGGGCGGCGGTCTTCGAGGGCGCGGATCAGCTTTGCTGTGACGGCGGCGGCGGGCAATTCGAACCCGTCTTTGGTTTTCGTGGTCTTGTAGAGCCGTTTGAGAAGCGAGTCGCGGTATTGAACGGCGCGGGGCGAGGCCTGCCAGTTCATCCAGCGTTCGAAATGCGGGATCGAATTGGCGCGGATCTTCGAGGTGATCGGCCCCGGTTCGATCAGGATCACCTTGATCTTTGTGTCGCGCATTTCCAGCCGCAGCACGTCCGTCAGCCCCTCAAGCGCGAATTTGGTGGCCACATAGGCGCCGCGCCAGCGGATGCCGGCCAGCCCCAGCACCGAAGAGCAGTTCACGATGCGCCCATGGCCCTGCGCGCGCATCACCGGGATCACCCGGCAGGTCAGGTCGTGGGTGCCGAAGAGGTTGGTTTCGAATATCGCGCGCAGCCCGTCGCGCGGCAGATCCTCTACCGCGCCGGGCAGGGCGAAGGCGGCGTTGTTATAGAGCGCATCAAGCGTGCCGCCGGTGGCCGCCAGCACCTCGGCCAGGGCCGCCTCGATCGAGGCGGGATCATCAAGGTCGAGGTGCAGGCTTTCCAGCCCCTCGGCCTTGAGCCGGGCGCAATCGGCGGGCTTGCGGCAGGCCGCGAAGACGCGCCAGCCGCGCGCGGCCAGCCCATGCGCTGCGTCATGCCCGATCCCCGAGGAACAGCCGGTGACAAGGATGCTGCGGGGCCGCGCGGGCCGGTGTTCAGGGGGCATTCTTCCTCTGCATCGTTTTCCAGCCCTTCCACATGGTCACCAGCGCCCGCAGGAACTGGATCGTGACCACGAAGGGATCGTCGCCGACACCGGCGGGCGGCTTTTCCTTGTTGACCTTCTCTATCTCCTTGATCAGATCGCGGGCCGCCTTGTCCAGTGCCGCGATCCTGGTTTCGACCGATTTCAGGTCGCGCTCTACCTCCTTGCGCAGGGCCTTGCGTTCGGGGCCGGGCAGTTTCTGGGTGGTGCTGCGGATCGCCGTCCATAGCCGGTCGTGCCGGTCCGCGGCGGTGTGGGCGGTCTTGAGCGCGCCAAGCCCGATGCGGTTGGCGCCGCCGGTGTGCAGCGCCGGGTTGCGGGCCATGCCCCGGATCATCTTGCAATGCGCCACCGCACCGTCGAGTTCGTGCATCAGCGCCTTGACCTGCTTGCGGATGTTCCTTGCCATGTGGCGTGCGCCGTCGTCACGTCCTGCCATCTCAATCCTTCCGTCGGAAAATCATCAATCTTTGGGTATCACGCTAGCACAGGGTTCGTGCGAAGTCATCTGGACCGGCCCGGCGCGATGGCGTAACACCCCCCCATGAACGACGAGACCGTCCCCCCTTCCGATCCGTCTTCGGACCCGTCCGACGGCACCGTCCTGGCCGAGCCGCTCGCGCGCGCATTGGGCAGCCGTTACCTGCAATATGCGCTGTCCACCATCATGCACCGGGCGTTGCCGGATGCGCGCGACGGGCTGAAACCGGTGCACCGGCGCATCCTTTATGCGATGCGCGAACTCAGGCTGGCCTCGAACGGGGGGTTTCGCAAATCGGCCAAGATTTCGGGCGATGTGATGGGGAATTATCACCCCCATGGCGATGCGGCGATCTATGACGCGATGGCGCGGCTGGCGCAGGATTTCAACGTGCGCTATCCGCTCGTGGACGGGCAGGGCAACTTCGGCAATATCGACGGCGATAACCCCGCCGCCGCCCGCTACACGGAGGCCCGGCTGACCGCCGCCGCCGAGGCGCTGATGGAGGGGCTGGCCGAGGATGCGGTGGATTTCCGCCCCAATTATGACGGTACGCTGGATGAACCCGTTGTCTTGCCAGCCGCCTTTCCCAACCTTTTGGCCAACGGATCGAACGGTATCGCGGTGGGCATGGCCACCAGCATTCCGCCGCATAACATTGATGAGCTGATCGGCGCCTGCCTGCACCTGATCAAGGCCCCCGACGCGCGGGACGAGACGCTGCTGGGCTATATTCCGGGGCCGGATTTTCCCACGGGCGGGGTGATCGTCGAAAGCCGCGAGAATATCCTTGAGGCCTATCGCACCGGGCGCGGCGGGTTTCGGCTGCGCGCGGCCTGGGCGGTGGAGGATCTGGGGCGCGGTGTCTGGCAGATCGTCGTCACCGAGATCCCCTATCAGGTGCAGAAATCCAAGCTGATCGAACGGATCGCCGAGCTGATCCAGATGCGCAAGATCCCGATCCTGGCCGATGTGCGCGATGAAAGCGCCGAGGATGTGCGCATCGTGCTGGAACCCCGGTCGCGCAGCGTCGATCCCGAAGTTCTGATGGGGATGCTGTTTCGCAATTCCGATCTGGAGGTGCGGATTTCTCTGAATATGAACGTGCTGATCGACGGGCGCACGCCCAAGGTCTGCGGGTTGCGCGAGGTGCTGCGCGCGTTTCTGGATCACCGGCGCGAGGTGCTGGTGCGCCGCGCGCGCCACCGGCTGGCGAAGATCGATCACCGGCTTGAGGTGCTGGAAGGCTATATCATCGCCTTTCTCAACCTTGATCGGGTGATCGAGATCATCCGCACCGAGGATGAACCCAAACCGGTGATGATGGCCGAATTCGAACTTTCGGATGTGCAGGCCGAGGCGATCCTTAACATGCGCCTGCGCAGCTTGCGCAAGCTGGAAGAGATGGAGTTGAAGCGCGAGCATGAGGCGCTGTTGATCGAGCGGGCCGATCTGGAGGATCTGCTGGGTGATGAGGGCGTGCAATGGGGCCGCATCGCCGATCAGTTGCGCGCGACGCGCAAGGCCTTTGGCAAGGAGGCGCCGGGCGGCGCGCGGCGCTCGCGCCTGGCCGAGGCGGGGGTGATCGAGGATGTGCCGATCGAGGCGATGATCGAGCGCGAGCCGATCACCGTCGTCTGTTCGAAAATGGGCTGGATCCGGGCGATGAAGGGCCATGTGGCCGCCGATACCGCGCTGAAATTCAAGGATGGCGACGAGGGGCGGTTCGTGGTTCATGCGGAAACAACCGACAAGATCGTGATCTTCGGATCGAACGGGCGGTTCTATACGTTGCTGGGCGCGAACCTGCCCGGCGGCCGCGGGATGGGAGAGCCGGTGCGGCTGATGGTCGATCTGCCCAATGAGGCGGATATCGTCGATCTGTTCGTGCACCGGCCCGCGGTGCGGCTGCTGGTGGCGTCAAGCGCCGGGGACGGGTTCGTGGTGCCGGGCGACGAGGTTCTGGCGCAAACACGGGCGGGCAAGCAGGTGCTGAACGTGCGTGCGCCGGTGCGGGCGCAGGCGTGCCGGGTGGTGACGGGCGATCATGTGGCGGTGGTGGGCGATAATCGCAAATTGCTGGTTTTTGCGCTGGAGGAACTGCCCGAGATGGCGCGCGGCAAGGGCGTGCGGTTGCAGAAATACAAGGACGGCGGGATGTCGGATGTGATGACATTCGCGATCGGCGACGGGTTGTCGTGGAAAGACCCGGCGGGGCGCAGGCGTACCGAGGCGGATCTGGGCGAATGGCTGGCGCGGCGCGCGACGGCGGGGCGGATGGCCCCGCGCGGATTTCCGCGCGACAACCGGTTTACCTGAGCGGGGCGCCTGTGACGGGCGCCGGGGGGCTGTCTGCCCCCCGGACCCCCCGAGAGTATTTTTGCCAAGATGAAGGG